>NZ_JASJWR010000017.1:0-93328 GCF_035019065.1 Actimicrobium sp. CCI2.3
GGGGGGGGGGGGGGGGGGGGGGGGGGACCCGCATCGGTGACTGTCTGAACGAATTCAACCAGCGTCATGCAGGCCCGCTTTTGCATGCACGTACTGCTGTCATCATCGTCAGCGACGGCTACGACACCGGTGCGCCGGAGCAGCTGGTCAGTGCGCTGGTCGCGTTGCGGCGGCGCGCTCGCCGTGTGGTCTGGCTTAATCCGCTGGCCAGTCGACCCGGTTACACGCCATCGAGTGCGGGCATGCAAGCCGCGCTGCCCCATCTTGATCTATTCGCTCCCGGTAGCGACCTCGCCAGTATTGCGCGGGTACTGCCTCAACTTATGCAGGCACTCCACTGATCATGTCCACCATGTCTACCATGTCTACCTTCGCCGATGAATTCGCCATGCTCACACTGGCACCGCAACTCATTGCCGAACAGCGTCCGTTTGCCCTTGCCACCGTGATCCGGGTCAGCGCGCCGAGTTCGACCGCCGTCGGTGCGCAAGCCATTATCGAAGCCGATGGCACGCTGCATGGCTGGGTTGGTGGCGGCTGCGCCAAAGCGGTGGTGGTGCAGGCCGCGCAGCAGGCGATTGTGCGTGGCTTGCCACGGCGCGTGCGTATCAGCAATGACGGTGCGCTGTCCGAAGCCGATGTCGAACAGCACGCGATGCCGTGTGCCAGCAATGGCACGCTTGAATTGTTCATTCAGCCGGTGGTGCCGGCACCGTTGCTGGTGGTGCTGGGTGCGACACCCGCTGCGGCCGAAGCGCGCGTGCTCGGACAGCGGATGGGCTTGCGTGTCAGTGCGCTGGCCGACAGCCAGTCCGATCTGGCGACGCTGGAATTACTGCAACCGGCGTTCGTGCTGATCGTCACACAAGGCGAGGGCGACGAGGCGGCGCTCGATGCCGCGCTGCGCAGCAGTTGTCCTGCGGTGCTGCTCATTGCCAGTCCGCGCAAGGCCGTGCAACTGCGCGAGAGCATGCAAATGCAAGGCATTCCTGCTGCCCGGCTGGCAGTCTTGCAGGCACCGGCCGGACCGTATCTGCATGCGCGCACACCGGCCGAAGTGGCGCTTGGTGCGATTGCTGCGGTGGTGGCGTTGCGCCGTACGACCGAGACCGTGACGCCGGTATTGGTTACTCCGGCCTACATCAATCCGGTCTGCGGCATGGCGGTCGATCCGGCCACGGCAAAGCACGTGATTGCGTTTGGCGGCATGTCGCATTATTTTTGCTGCGATGGTTGCAAGGTGCGCTTTGAGGAGGCACCGGACAAGTATCTGGCGATCGCGCGCGGGGTACCGGCATGACTGTCGATGCGCGGGCTGCGGTGGCGATTGAAACGCTGTGGGGCATTCCGCTTGCGAGCGTGCTGCTGCCCGATGCCGCGCCGGTCAATGCTGAATTGCTGCGTGCATTTGCGATGATGCGGCAGTTCGACCCGCGACCGGGTGCGGCCACCACAGGGTCTTTTTATGCCAGCGCCGATGATCTGCTGAGTCGCTGCGATCTCGCCGAATTGCACACGGTGTTTGCCTTTATTGGTGACCGCCTCGGCGCGGTGGTGTCGTCGCTGAACCGGCAAGCGTGGCAGGAACAGGGTGTCAACGGTGCTTCCATCGCGATCGCTGGCAGCTGGTTTCAAGTGCAGAATGATGGGGCTTTTCACGACGTGCATACGCATGGCAACTGCTCGTGGTCGGGCGTGTATTACGTCGACATTGATCCGGCGGCGCAACGGCAGTCGCATCCGGTCTACGGTGCGCGCAATGGCATGCTGCGATTTTACGGGCCGTGGTGGGATCAGCTGGCGGGTGCTTTTATCGATGCCGGCAATGCCTATCTGATGGATGCGCACCGGGATATCGCGCCGGAACCGGGCTTGCTGGTGCTGTTCCCGTCGTCGCTCAAGCATCAGGCATTTCCGTATGCCGGCACGCGTGACCGGGTGGCGATTTCATTTAATGCTACCGTTGCAACGGACGGTAGTGCGGCGTTCAAATCGTATGATTTTTCCTGAGACAATTTGCTTGCTGTTGTTAGGTCTGGCTGGCATGGCGCTTGGCTTGCTGCTTGACTTGCGGGGTCCGGGACTCGATATCCTGTCGTCGCTGTGCCGCACCGACGCCGGTCCCGATTTGCTGGCGACGCTGCGACTGCACTGGATGTGGCTGCCGGCGATGCATGTCGGCATGGTGGTATTGCCGCTGGGCTGGTCGGCGCGGCATTGTCGTGCCATGCCCTTGCTGCGGCAATTGGCGTGTTCGGTCTGGATGATGATCGGGATGACAGGCGGTGCCCTGGTCGCCGGGTTGCTGCCGGGCTGGCCAGCGGGGCCGGTCGGCATGCTGATCATGATGTGTGCGGGCATGGCGTGCGGGATGCTGGCGGGCAGGGCGATGCGCCGACTGATTTTTTCCAGTCGACTTTTACGTAGCAAACTGGAGCTTGTCCATGGATAGTACTGATCTCGCCGTCTTGAAAACCTGCATCACCTGGCTCGAATCGGGCCGGCAGGTGATGCTGGCCACCGTGGTCCAGACCTGGGGTTCGGCACCGCGTCCGGTCGGTGCCTGGCTGGTCATTCGGGATGACGGCCAGCTGGTTGGTTCGGTGTCTGGCGGGTGTATCGAAGATGATTTGATCGAGCGGGCACGGACCGAATTGCCGGCGGCGACCTTGCCGCAGATCGTCCGCTATGGCGTATCGCGCGATGAAGCAGCCCGGTTTGGTTTGCCCTGCGGCGGGACATTGCGACTGGTCCTGGAGCCGCGTCCCGAACTGGCGGTGCTCAAGGCGCTGCTGGCGCGTATCAGTGCCAAGCAGATCACGGCCCGCGTGCTTGATCTGCGCAGCGGACTCGCCACGCTGATCGAGGCAGGCCGCAATGACATTTTGCAGTTTGACGAACAGTGCCTGCGGGCGATCCATGGGCCGCGCTGGCGCATGGTGCTCATTGGTGCCGGCGAGCTGTCGCACTATGTCGCGCAAATTGCGCTGGGGGCGGATTACGAAGTGATCGTCATTGATCCACGCGAGGAATTCGGGTCGGCGATGGCGCTGACGGACGTGACGTTTTCGCGTGGGATGCCGGACGACGTGATCATCGAACTGGAGGTCGATAGTCATACCGCGATCGTCGCGCTGACGCACGATCCGAAGCTTGATGACCTGGCGTTGATGGAGGGATTGAAGTCGGCGGCGTTTTATGTCGGCGCGCTGGGCAGTCGTGCTAATACGGCACGGCGCAAGGAGCGTCTGCTTGAATTTGATCTGACTGAAAAGCAGATCGCACGTCTGCATGGCCCGGTCGGGTTGTACCTGGGTGCGAATACGCCGGCAGAAATGGCGATCTCGATACTGGCTGAAATCACCGCAGCCAAACATCAGGTGCCGGTTTTGCAGAAACGCGAAATTTCCGTTGACCAGCGTCAGCAACGCACGCTGGCAATCGATGCTGTTGCCGTCTCTTAGACTTCCTGCAAGGTTGGACGGAACAGGATTTCATTGATGTCGACATCATCCGGCTGACTCATCGCATAAATGACTGCGCGGGCAAAGGCGTCTGGCGAGATCGCGACTTCATAGATTTTCTTGACGTTGGCGGCGACGTCCGGCTCGGTAATGCTGTTGGGCAGTTCGGTTGCCACCGCGCCGGGCGAGATCACGGTGGTGCGGATGTTGTAGGGCTTGACTTCGAGACGCAGACCTTCTGACAGCGCGCGGACTGCGTGCTTGGTCGCCGCATAGACCGCACCGCCGGGACGGACTTTGTGACCGGCCACGGAGGACACGTTGATGATGTGGCCGGATTTTTGCGCTTGCATGTACGGCAGGGCAGCGGCAATACCGTACAGCACCCCTTTGAGGTTGACGTCAATCATCTGGTCCCAGTCGGCGATTTTCAGCCGTTCCAGTGGCGAGTGCGGCATCAGGCCGGCATTGTTGATCATGACGTCGATACGGCCGTACGCCTTGACTGCCGCGTCGACCAGATTCTGGACTTGCTTGCTGTCGGTGACGTCGGTCCGGACGGCGAGTGCCTTTTCGGTACTGCCGGCCAGTTCGCCAGCCAGCGCGGTGATGCGTTCGATGCGTCGCGCACCCAGCACCACGATGGCGCCGAGTTGGGACAGATGGCGGGCAGTGCTCTCGCCGAGGCCGCTGCTGGCACCCGTGATGACAACGACTTTGCCTTCGATATTGTTATTCATGATCTTTGCCTCCGGGTTATTTTCAGCTCGCATGGTGTCACAACCGAAGGGTAGATGTTTGTACTCAGCCGCACATAGCTCTGTGCGCAGGCAAAGTTGACACCTTTTTGGTAGCGCTTCTTCACCACAAAATCACGGTTTCCCTATTTGAGTTTCAGGGTTATGTTCGCTTCCGAATAGAACGGCAGGAACTTCCGGCGCATTGTCTGTTCACGCCCGGCTGAATGGCTTGGGATAGCCTGAAAACTTTTTCAGGGAGTCAATGGCGATGCTAGTTATTTAATTTTTCTTGCTGTTGCAGGAACCAGTTTACTCAGAGAGGTTCACCATGAAATACTCAATTCTTTTGCTTGCCTTGCTTGGTTCGATGGCACTGACTGCTTGCGAGCGCCCTTCCACGACAGTTGCCGTGCCGGTCGCAGTCCCCGGTCCGGCCGGAGCAACTGGCGCAACCGGTGCAACGGGTGCCATGGGATCGGCCGGTAACAGTGCTGCTGGCGTAGACGGTGCCAAGGGTGCAACCGGAGACTCCGGAGCAACAGGCGCGACGGGTGCTGCTGGCGATACCGGCAAGACTGGTGACACCGGCAAGACTGGTGACAACGTCATCGTCGTTCCTGCCGCTAAGTAAATTACTGCATTATTTACTGTATTAATCACGTTGCCTACGCTCTGCGGCATCGCACGGCGATAGAGCGACACGACAAGGAAACCTCCGGTTCGGGGGTTTCCTTTTTTGATAGCCGATTCAATTCAAAGGAATGCCCATGATCGTCAATCTTATTATTACTCTGGTGGTTTTCGGACTGATCTGGTGGCTCGTCGGTATGCTGCCATTGCCTTCTCCGGTGGCGCAGATCGTTCGCGTGCTGTTCATCATCATGCTGATCCTGATCGTGCTGTCAGCGTTCGGGATTTTGCCGGGCGGGTACTTACCGCAGTTAAAATTTTAATACTCATAGTCTTTCTCAATCCGGCCTTTGCGCCGGATTTTTTCATACCAAGCCGTGTTCGTGTAACTCCCTTTTCAAATACGCGTACAGCACCGGTGCGGCGATGATGCCGCGCATGCCGAAGACGGATTCCATGACCAGTATGGCGACCAGCAGCTCCCAGGAGCGTGCGTTGATATGGCTGCCGATAATTTTTGCGTTGAGAAAATACTCGAACTTGTGCACCAGCACCATGAATACCAATGAGCCGATGGCTGTGTGTAGCGAGTGGGCCAGGCCGATGACAACGAGCAGGGAGTTGGAGACCAGGTTGCCGACGACGGGAATCAGACCGACGAAAAATGTCAGCACGATGAGTGTCTTGGTCAGCGGCAGATGGATATCCATAAACGGAAGAATGATTAGCAGGTAAATACTGATGAGAACGGTGTTGATGGCCGCGATACGAACTTGGGCAAAGACGATACGCTCAAACGCCTCGCTCAGATGCCGTACGCGTTCGCGCAGCGCGGCGGCCAGCGGCAAATAAACTTGCGGGGCACTATCGTAGAGTGCCACCATCGCACCGATGATCATGCCGATCAGGACATGCGCAAGAACCCGGCCGGTTTCCTGGCCAATGACCTTTGCTTCCAGCGCGTGTACACGCAGCCAGTCGGTGATCATGAGCCGCAATCCATCAGTGCTTTTCGGTAAATTCGCGCTAAGCCAGAGTGGAATCTGGTCTCGGGATTTCTCGATGATGTCGGCCATTTTCTGGAGTAATACCGGCAGGCTGCCCGCCTCACTGTTAAAAAATGTCATTGAGCCCCAGATAACAAGACACAACGCGGTGATCGTCAACACACCAATGCCGGCAACTGAAACCAGTCGCGCGCGCGTGCTGCTAATATTTTTGCCCAGCAAGGGTGTCGTCATGTGGACTAACGAGTACACCAGCAACCCTGAAAAAAGAGCGGCGAGCAAGCCCTGGAGCAGGACAATCAGCAATGCAGCAGCAGCAAGGATGTACGAAGCGTGATCGACCAGACCAGGAGTTTTCTTATTGCGCATGGCGTTGCCGGTGGTTTGAAAATTGGAATTTAACGCATATTGCGGGCATCGCGCAGCTTATCCGTCATTCAGTGGTGTCGATGTGTCTTCATTGTGCGTCGTGCGAGCGTGATGAAATTATCAGCGAGAAATGTCTGGTTTGACCGTTTGCTACCTCGCTGATTGGATAATCACTCAAGGATCGATGGTTTTTGGACAGGTAAATTGAGTATTTGAATAAGGTACGGCAAAAATTACTGGTTTGGGGGAAGCATCGAAGTATTTAGATTCAACGAGTGGTGGTTTTCTTTTTTTATTAGGCTATAATCGACTCATCGTTGAGATTCGAGCTAGCAGCGCAGTATCAGTCTGTTCTTCCTGTCTTGGTTGAAACGATCTAACGGGCAACAGCCCAAATTAACTGAAATAGGAATTGTAATGGCAACTGGCATCGTAAAATGGTTCAATGATTCGAAGGGTTTTGGCTTCATTACACCTGACGAAGGCGGCGAAGATTTGTTCGCTCACTTCTCGGCTATCCAGTCGAGTGGTTTCAAATCGCTGCAAGAAAATCAACGCGTTTCTTTCGAAGTTACCGCAGGCCCTAAGGGCAAGCAAGCTTCGAACATCCAGCCTATCTAGGCTGAATTAAACGCCTCAGGAAACCTCGGTCCGCCGGGGTTTTTTTTCGCCTGTTACTTTTGAAAACTCATGTGCAATGCATGAATTTCAGCTGAGTAGCTACCACTAGAAAATCAAGACACGTAAGTATTGATTTAACGCACACGTTCACCGATTGCTTAAGCTCACAATATCTTCATTGAGTGCTTGGTGATGTCCATCGAATGCGCGTTTTTTATCCCTTCGTGAAAATCCTCTCGCAACTCAGTAGCTCAACATTCCCAGGTATTTTTTGTCACGCGTGACTATTTCGGCGGGGCATCATCGGCATGATGGATCGAATATTGAATCGGATTTATAGAGCATGGCCATTGGTAAGTTGGATCTGAGTAGTTTTACTTACGTATTGTATGTTGCGTTGCCGCATGATGTTTCTATTGCCGCTGCAGGATGTGGCTCTTACAATCTCACCGCGAACAAATAAGTTTCGGTTAGCTTGTTAATAATGTTTCGCATTTAAAAACATAGAGGATGACATGTCATACAAAATCAAAGCACTGGTTGCGTCAGCAGTACTGGTCTGGTCGGCATCAGGTATGGCGGCTGAGCCGATCGTGATTGGAGTCACAGGTCCGTTTACCGGTGGCTCCGCACCGATGGGCGTCTCGATGCGTGATGGCGTAAAGCTTGCCGTAAGTGAAATCAACGCCAAAGGTGGTTTGCTTGGTCGCCAGATCAAGCTGATCGAGCGCGACGATGAAGCCAAGAACGAGCGCGGCGTCCAGGTCGCCCAGGAGTTAATCAACAAAGAGAAAGTTGTCGCAACAGTTGGATTCATCAATACCGGCGTGGCACTGGCTTCGCAACGGTTTTATCAGGAAGCCAAAATTCCTGTCATGAACAACGTGGCGACCGGCTCCATCGTTACCAAGCAGTTCGCCGATCAGCCTGAAAACTACATCTTCCGTAATGCCGCTAACGACTCCATCCAGTCAGCAATGATCGTTGACGAAGCTGTCACCAAGCGCAAGTTCACGAAACTTGCGATTCTGGCCGACTCGACCAACTACGGCCAGTTAGGCCGTGAAGATCTTGAAAAAGCACTGGATAAAAAGGGTCTCAAGGCGGTTGCTGTTGAAAAGTACAACATCAAGGATGTCGACATGACAGCCCAATTGTTGAAAGCGAAGCAGGCCGGTGCAGAGGCAGTGTTGACGTACGGTATTGGACCGGAACTGGCACAAATCGCCAATGGCATGGAAAAACTCAGCTGGAAAGTGCCAATGATTGGTAGCTGGACTTTGTCGATGGCAAACTTCATCGACAACGCCGGGAAAAATGGGGACGGCACATTGATGCCACAAACCTTCATCCAGGATTCAACGACACCAAAGCGCAAGACGTTCATTGATTCCTACGTCAAAACTTACAGCCCGCCGGGTGGTCGTATTCCATCTCCAGTGTCGGCCGCGCAAGGATATGACTCGATTTTCCTGCTTGCTGCAGCAATCAAGCAAGCTGGGACGACCGATGGTCCGAAAGTGCGGGAAGCACTTGAGAATATGAAAGAGAACGTCGATGGCGTAGTCACCTCGTACGCCAAGCCTTTTAGCAAGGACGACCACGAAGCCATCAAAATAGGCGTACCAGTTTTTGGTGAAGTCAAAGCGGGCCGCGTCATTCTGGCGAAGTAATCAGCTTTAGCCATAGCGTTTCGGCGCTCATGGTTGCGTTGTTCATGATTGCCGGTGGCCAGTTCTGGCTCCGGCATCAAGAGTCTATCTCGATATATTTTTGCTAATTACATGAGTGCTGAAGGGCGTTTCTTTTACTCGCTCGGGGTACGAGCGCAAAATTGATCGAGATAGACTCTTGGTATAACTGAAACCTGCCGCCGCGGCGGCTGTACTACAGGTGGAAATAATGGAAATTTTCTTGCAACTCGTTTTCAGTGGCGTTGCGCTGGGCATGATTTACGCGGTGATCGCTTTTGGTTATCAGCTGACCTTTGCGACATCAGGCACCCTGAATTTTGGCCAAGGTGAAGCGTTAATGCTCGGTGCGTTGGTCGGACTCAGCCTTGTCGGTAACATTCACGGTGGGCCTTATTTGAATTACTGGTTGATGATTCCGGTGGTCATCGTATTTGGTGCGATGCAAGGCGTGTTTGTTGAATGGATAGGCGTGCGCCCGGCAATTAAAATTAAGTCGGAATTTGGCTGGATCATGTCGACAATCGCATTGGCCATCATTTTCAAGAACGTTGCGGAAAATATTTGGGGCAAGGACGACCTTCCATTTCCTTCGCCATTGCCTGCAGCTCCGTTCCAAATCCTGGGAGCCAATGTGCAGCCAATGCAAGTAGTCGTGGTGCTGGGAGCCTTGGCGATGATGCTTGCAGTCGAGGTATTCAACCGCAAATCCATCTACGGTAAAGCGGTGGTCGCAACCTCGAATGATCGCGACGCTGCAGGGTTGATGGGTATCAACACCAGCATGGTGATTACGTTTTCTTATGCGCTGTCATCAGCGACTGCTGCTTTGGCCGGTGTTCTGGTTGCACCGTTGACGCTGACTGGCGCAACGATGGGAACCGCTTTGGGTTTGAAGGCGTTTGCAGTAGCAATTATCGGTGGCCTGACCTCGGGACTGGGCGTGATCGTCGGGGGGTTAATCCTGGGCATCGCAGAAACCACTACAGGTTTTTATATTTCGACGGGTTACAAGGAAGTACCGGGACTGGTACTGCTGTTGCTCGTGCTGGCAATTAAACCAGCCGGCCTGTTCGGTAAAGCTACGATCAAGAAAGTATGAACATGGACAAGAAAACAATCGTCGCTTCCGTCATCGGGATTATCGTCTTGGCGGGATTCCCATTGGTATTCCACAATCCGTATTACATTCATCTTGCCGAAACCATCCTGATTTATTCGATTTTGCTTTTCGGTCTCGACATCGTGGTGGGTTATACCGGTCAGGTATCGCTCGGGCATGCGGCGTTATTCGGAATCGGATCGTACACGACAGGTGTGCTCTATCTGAAATTCGGTTTGCCAATACTGGTGGCCGCACCGGCAAGTATTGCGGTAACAGCCGCGTTCGGAGCGTTGCTGGCGTTACCGGCATTACGAGTGACAGGCCCTTACCTTGCGATGGTTACGCTGGCATTTGGCACAATTGTTCAGATTCTGATTAACGAGATGACGTTTCTTACTGAAGGGCCGCTTGGCCTGAAGTTGGTCAAGCCAGACTTTTTTGGATACAAGGTCAATGAGGTCGAGTTCTTTTATGTCGTCGCCGTGATGATGGTGTTGTCGCTGATCGTCGTTGACCGTATCCTCAAGTCGCATTTGGGACGCGCTTTCCAAGCGTTGCGCGATAGCCCGATTGCTTCCGATTGTATGGGAGTCTCAGTCTACCGCTACAAGGTTTATGCGTTCGTGATCAGCGCGGGCATGGCTGGGTTGGCGGGTAGCTTGTATGCCTATTCGGAAGAGTATATTTCCCCAAATACGTACAATTTCGAGCTCACCATCCTTTTTCTGCTCGCCGTCATCATGGGCGGACGCAAGACGCGCAGCGGAGCACTGCTGGGCGCCGTGATCGTCGTGATGCTTCCTAGTTTGTTGGCTGATATTCAATTGTTCCGCCAAATTGCCACCGTGGCAGCTGTTTTTGGTGTGCTAGGTGCCGGCTTCATGCTCGCCAAGGGACGCAAGACGGTGCGAGAAATTGCCATTCCCGTCCTTGCCACCGTTGGCTTGGCTGTATTTTCGTACCAGCTCCAGAATATTACTGATTGGCGGTTGACCATATTTGGAGTGATGACCCTGTTTGTCGTGTACTACTTGCAAGACGGCATCATCGGCTTCTTGCGCAGCTTGTTCGCCAAGGGCTCTGTGCGTGACGCAAAACATGCTGGTACGCAGGGCGATGAGTCGAAAGCTTGGGCAGTTGCCCCAAGCACTGCGGGTATCGGCTCAACCTTGCTCGCTGCTAAGGGTATTTTGATGCAATTTGGCGGTTTGAAGGCGCTGAACCAGGTTGACCTGGTGATTGCCAAAGGGACTGTCCACGGCTTGATTGGACCGAATGGTTCAGGCAAGAGCACGATGATGAACGTACTCACTGGTATATACAAACCCACCGCAGGCGCTGTTGAATTTAACGGTGCGGTAATCTCCGGGCAAACACCTTCTTCAATTGCATTGGGTGGCGTGGCACGGACCTTCCAGAACGTGCAGTTGTTTGGAGAAATGACCTCGACGGAAAACGTGCTGGTCGGGTTGCACAATACCTTCCGAAGCAACATTGTTGATGTGATGCTGAATACGCCACGGTATCGGCGCGAAAATGCGCAGGCGCGTGAGCGTGCTGCAGGAATTCTGCAGTTCGCTGGCCTGGCGTCATTGGCGGACGAAGAGGCACGCAATCTGCCATATGGCAAGCAGCGCGTGCTTGAAATTGGTCGCGCCCTTGGGCTTAATCCTCAATTGCTCTTGCTCGATGAACCGGCAGCTGGTTTGACGGCTCCCGACATCAAGGAGCTCGTCGCGATTATTCGTAAAATAACGCAACATGGCATTACGATCATTCTTATCGAACACCATATGGATGTGGTGATGTCGATTTCGGATACGGTGACGGTGCTTGATTTTGGCCAAAAAATTGCTGAAGGCAAGCCCGCTGCGGTTCAGTCCGATCCGAAAGTGATCGAAGCTTATCTGGGCGGTAGTGTCGGAGACGATACTCCAGCCACGCCTACTCATGCAGGGAATTGACATGCTTACTATCTCCAATCTGCACGCAGCCTATGGCAAAGTCGAGGTCTTGCACGGTATTTCACTTGAAGTACCAAAGGGTAAGGTGGTGACACTTATCGGCTCTAACGGCGCGGGAAAAACGACGACCATGCGCGCCATTTCCGGCATGATCAAACCGAAGTCCGGTAGTGTCACTCTCTCCGGCAAAGATGTGACTGGCCTGGAATCGCACAAGATTGCCCGCGCAGGATTAGCCCATTCTCCGGAAGGACGTCGTGTTTTCTCAACGATGAGTGTTACGGATAATCTGCTGTTGGGAGCGTTTCCTCGCTACACAGGATCACGTCCACGTGGTGATATCAAGGAAGACCTCGAAAAATCGCTGGAGCTGTTTCCTCGACTGAAAGAGCGTCAGCATCAATTAGCCGGCACGCTGTCTGGTGGTGAGCAGCAAATGCTTGCGATGGCGCGTGCGGTGATGCTGAACCCCGAAGTCATTTTGCTTGATGAGCCTTCGATGGGACTAGCTCCAATTCTGGTTGAAGAAGTCTTTCGTATCATTTTGAGTTTAAAAAAGCGTGGTGTAACAATGCTGTTGGTCGAGCAGTTCGCGGCGGCAGCGTTGAATGTGGCAGATTATGGCTACGTGATGGAAAACGGCCGGATATCCGTGCATGGTCCGGCTGAAAAGCTCAAGAACGATCCTGCTGTACAAGCAGCATACCTCGGTGGCGGTCAACAACACTGACAACGCGTTAGTTAAATAAATAGCTCGCATCGCTTTGGCAATCTGCCTGGTTGATGCGAGCTATTTTTTTATGGATTTTCTCTTGCACGATGCCAGTAATCCGGCTGTAAGTAAGCATGCCGTAAAAAGTCGATGAACACACGGATGCGCAATGGTAGATGACGACGCTGTGTAAATACGGCGTAGATGTCATTGCCCGGTGCGGCAAATTCATCAAGTACCGTGACCAGTAGTCCTGACTCAATTTCACTGCCGACTTCCCACATCGAGCGCCATGACAAACCCTTGCCTGCCAGAGCCCAGTCGTGGAGTACCTCGCCGTCGTTGCAAGCCATGTTGCCGGTGACCCTGATCGTTATATTTTTCCCGTGTTGACGGAAAGTCCAGCCGCGCTGGCTACCGTCACTACTAATGGCCAGGCAATTATGGCTGGTCAGTTGATCAAGAGCCTGTGGTACGCCATGGCGTTTCAGATATCCAGGTGTAGCAACAACCACGCGTTTATTTTCTGCCAGCTTGACACCGACCATGCTGGAGTCGGTCAGTGCTGCAATCCGGATGGCGACATCAATGCCTTCGTCCAGCAGATCGGCAATGCGGTCATTGAGACTGAGCGTCAGGCTCACACCATGATGTTCGGCCAGGAATGAAGGCAGTAATGGTGCGACATGCTGACGGCCGAAACCGGCAGGCGCCGAGATGGTCAAGTGACCACTGGCGGCGCGGGCACCTGCAGAGACTGCTAATTCGGCCTGTTCCAGTTCGCCCAGAATGCGCTGGCAATCTTCCAGAAAACTGCTTCCTTCCGGTGTGAGCACAATCTTGCGTGTGGTTCGCTGCAATAACTTGATGCCCAGTCGTTCTTCCAACGCATCAAGGCGACGCCCTATCATTGCAGGTGCAATGCCTTCAGCACGTGCCGCAGCAGAAAAGCTTCCTTTTGCGATGATTTCGACAAAGGTGGAGAGTTGCTTGAATTGATCCATGGAATCCGTAGGGTGAATGCGGACAAACCTGCCGCAGTCCGATGGTAATTTGTTTCATCGCCATAACCAAAGAAAACGATATACCGATTATTCGGCATATCGTTTTATCAGGGTTGAGAGGGGATAGGGTGCTTGGTGGGTTCTTGCCGCGAGATCAAGCTGGCCTATTCGTCCCGATTTACGAATCCAAGTATGTGCAACAGACTGGTGAACAGATTGAATATTGAAATGAACAACGTCAGCGTCGCCATCACGTAATTGGTTTCACCACCGCGCACGATGTTATTCGTTTCATACAAGATCATGCCCGACATCAGCACCACGAAAGCCGCTGATACGGTCAACGACAAGGCCGGAATTTGTAGAAAAATGCCTGCTAGCGATGCCAGAAAGGCAACCAGTATGCCGATGGTCAGAAAACCGCCCATCATGGACAGGTCGCGCTTGGTCACTCTCGCATAGGCTGAGAGTGCAACGAAAATCGAGGCTGTACCGCCGAATGCCAGCATGACGGTTTCCGTGCCGTTGGGCATGCTGAGGTAACGACTGATAATCGGGCCCAGCGTATAGCCCATGAATCCGGTAAGCGCGAACAACAAACCGACGCCTAATGCCTGATCGCGGTACTTTGTAATAGCAAACAGCAAGCCGAAGTAACCGACCAGCGTGATGATGATGCCAGGCCCCGGCAAACCGAGCGCGGCGGTAGTGCCTGCAGCTACTGCACTGAAGGCCAGGCAGGCCGAGAGCAGCATGTAAGTATTGCGTAATACGCGACGGGCATTACCATCGATGACATTGCCGGCAGACTCTGTATTCGTCGCGTTACGGCCAAAGAGTGAATTGCGATCGTTCATGGAGTATTCCTTCCGATGTAATAAATTGGCACCATTAAAAAAATAAGCGTTTGGCTGAGGATAGTCTAATTTCTGTGTTTAAAAAGCGCACATAATAGAAGGCTTACTTCGATAAAGCAGAATCATGAAAAATACCGGTCTGAATTTCCGACATCTTTACTATTTTTGGGTTGTTGCCAAGGAAGACAGCATTACGCGTGCGGCCGAGCGGCTTGGTGTGGCTATCCAGACGATCAGCACCCAGTTAGGCCTGCTGGAAAAGGCGATCGGAAAGTCGTTATTCGCACCCCAGGGCAGGCGTCTTGTATTGACCGAGGCCGGGCGAATCGCGATGGGCTATGCCGAACAGATTTTCGCGTTAGGCGAGCAGATGGAAGATGCCTTGTCCGACCTCGATGTAGGCCGGACAATGCGCCTGACCGTCGGAATTTCTGATTCGCTGCCAAAATTGATTGCCTCGCGTCTACTGGCCGCTGCGCTAGCCTTGCCGGAACGCGTCAAGCTAGTGTGTTACGAAGATCGCTTTGAAGCCTTGCTCGGCGAACTCAAGGTTCATAAGCTTGACGTCGTATTGACTGATCGTCCGGTGCATGCAGGCACCGTCTTGCGGGTATTCAGTCATTTGCTAGGCGAGAGCGAACTAATGCTCTTTGGTCTGCCAGCATTGGCTGAAAAATACGAACCTGGTTTTCCGGCGAGTTTGCAGGGTGCGCCGCTGTTGCTGCCGACGCGCAACAATGCGATTCGTGGCCGGATCGACCATTGGCTTGAGGCACAGGACCTGCGTCCTGATGTGGTCGGCGAGTTCGATGACAATGCGTTGCTAAATACCTTTGGGCGGAGCGGATTAGGACTTTTCCCAGCTCCATCGGCGTTAGCTGATGATGTTGCGGCGCAATTCGGGGCGATTCCGGTTGGGCCATTGCAAGGCGTCAAGGAACAGTTTTATGCGATTTCTAACGAGCGCAAGATCAAGCATCCAGCGGTTGAGGCGATCCTGTCGGCGATTCAATGCGAAGACATTGCCGGTGGTCACAAAGAACTGACATAAGACCGGATGCCGGCCAGGAGCATTTCTACCGCCATTGCAGTCAGGATCAAGCCCATCAGTCGCTCGAATGCCAGCATGGCGCGTACTCCGAGCACTTGCTGCATGCGTTCCGCACCCAGCAACACTGCCAGCCAAACCAGGGCAACGGCTGATAGCGCAGCGACATGCAGGAGTACATCAGCGGTGGTGTCGGAAGAAAAGAGCAGTACCGTCGCCAGCGCAGACGGTCCGGCCAGTGCCGGGATTGCGAGCGGAACGATGAACGGTTCGCTGTTGATGTCATTATCGCCAAGCACACCTCCCGGTTGCGGGAACACCATTCTCAATGCGATCAAAAACAGGATCACACCACCACCAATGCGAAGTGCAATTTCAGATAATTGCAATGCATTGAGAAAGTGCCGTCCAAAAAACATGAAGAGCAGTAACAACAGAAACGCAATGAGGCATTCGCGTACCACGACGCGCCAGCGACGTTCGCGCGGTACGACCCGCAATGCGCTGACGAATAGTGGGATATTTCCGAATGGATCGGTGACGAGCAACAACAGGATGAATGCCTGGAAAAAAGTATTGGTCATGAAGTAAGTTTGAGGAAAATCGAATGCGCCGTTAATTGCGCATGGTAGCTGAATGCTTCATGGGCGCAGTATTTCGTCACCATCCTGTGCCATGCGGCAGCGACATTCCGGATAGCCGGTGCAGCGCCAGAATGATTTGAAGTCACCGCTGCGCAAGTCCATTTTGCGTGAACAGACTGGGCAGGTCGGGCTGCGAAAATCACCTTTTACAGCAAGTTGCAGTAGCATTTCCTGCTGGTTTTGCGGTAATTTCAGGATGCGCCTGAGCAGGGTAGGGCCATCTATTAACGTGATGTTCAGACTGCGTGCTGTGGCAATGGCGTCCGCGCTGAAATTGCCGGCTGTCAGGAAGAAAGACTGTTGGACCGCGTGGCGTTGTTGCGCCATATGGACTGCGCGTATCCGATCGACCTGAATGGTGACTTCACCGCTGACGGTGCACGCAATGGCGTTCATGGCAGTCGATCCTTCTTGCCAGATTTGCAGGTTTGCCGCGCTGTCAGGTGAGCTCTCAAGTGGGCGAGCGCTGAGCTTGAACGCATCTAAAAAATTGCAGCAGACGTCCTGGAAGCGTCGCCATTCAAATTCCTGCAGTAACTCCAGGCTCCAGTCCGTCAATGGGATGATAGATCTGGATAATTTGTGGTGCGGTGGAATGTCGATCGCCGAAACCGTCGTGCTCAAGCCAGGATGGCGTTCCATGCTGGTAATCCGTTCCCTCGTATCATGGTTGGTGCTAGCCCATTTGCTATTGACATCCGGTTCTCGCCACTGGCTCTGTATCGTGGACTCACGGGTGCGTCGCAAGGTGTCTGTTTGACGCTGCCGAATGGCGTGCCGGGTTGGCCGGTTTCTGCGGAAGTGCCCGATAAGCAATACAAGCCACAATGCCAGAGAGATGAGCCAGATGACCAGCAGCGATTGCACGATCCAGGCAACTTGCTCTGGTGCCAGCGCCGGTAGCAGCGACGCCAGTTCGAGTCGACTGGCGACGTAGGCAGCACCAACGAAAACCATCAGCAAGGTGATGACCTGGAAAACGGTATTGCGCTGGCTGCCATGGTTCATATGCTTGTCTCCGTCTAAGCTGACCACCTTGATTATCCGACAGGTTATCTCTTTGCGACGCGAAAAAAGTTGTTATAAGAAAACTAATGACACTTGCTGCAACGGTCTTCCCCAATTATTGCGGGCTTTTTGGCTGCCAAGGTCCTCGGCATGCATTTATTCGAGATTGAAAGGCTCCGTCAGCCGACCAATGTTAATGGGGAAAAAACGCGCATTAACCAGACGGCCATCACCAAGCTGATGGCGAGCGCCATCTGGCTACTCATCACCCACCTTGCAATACATTAATGGATTTCACGTCGTTCAATGACTTCTCACCAGATCTGGTTCTGGTTGTACTCAGTATTTACCCATGAAATCGCGCTTGCCAACTTCGACGCCGTTGTGACGCAGAATTGCGTAGGCGGTCGTTACGTGAAAGAAAAATTGTGGCAGTGCGTAATGGAGCAAGTAGGTCTGGCCTTTGAAGGATTTGCTGTTTGGACCGGAGCTGGTCGTGATGTCGCGTTCTTCGCTGCCGTCGATCTGTACGGCGGGCAGCGAGCCGATGAAGGCCAGTGTCTTGGCAATACGTGTCTTCAGCTCGGCAAATGTCTGTTCCGTATCATCGTATTTCGGTACGTCGACGCCCGCCAGACGAGCGCAGCACCCCTTGGCAAAATCCGCAGCGATCAGGACCTGGCGTGTCAGTGCAAACATGTCGGGGAAGAGACGCGATTGCAATAGCGCATTCGGATCGATCTTCTTGTCGTTAGCATGCGTCTCGGCCTTGTCGAGCAAGTCGGTCAGACTGTTGAGCATTTGGGTAAATACGGGGACGGAAGCGGCGTACATTGAAATAGTCATATTGATCTCCTGGAAAGGTCTTCGGATGATAGCGCACAGCTAGCGTCGATGAGGCATGCAGAGTGGTCTTCTGCGGTACGATGTGTGACCGATAAGTCACCGCAGAGAGCCTATGCCAAACACCCCGCCGAAAAAAAAATCCCGTCGTTACTTTCTGCTCGGGGCCCTCGGTGTGACCGGCGCGCTGACGGTTGGCTGGGGGCTGATGCCACCGCGCCAGCGTCAGGAAGGGCGCGTGGCTTTGCCCGTCGCTAATGGGGAGGTTGCGCTCAATGGCTGGATCAAGATCAGTCGGGATGGTACGGTCACGGTCGCCATGCACCGCAGCGAAATGGGTCAGGGTGTGCATACTGCGCTACCGATGCTGGTGGCCGAAGAACTCGATGTGCCGCTGTCGATGGTGCGCATCATGCAGGCACCGATCGATAAAATTTATGGCAATGTCTCGATGCTGGCCGATGGCTTGCCTTTCCATCCGGATGACAACGGCCTCGTCAAGCGCAGCGCGCAGTGGCTGACGTCGAAGGTGGCACGCGAGCTCGGGTTGATGGTCACCGGTGGTTCATCGAGCGTCAAGGATGCATGGGGGCCAATGCGTGAAGCCGGTGCGACGGCTCGCGCGATGCTGGTCGCTGCCGCCGCGCAACAATGGAAGGTGCCGGATGCGGAATGTCAGACCAACGCCGGCGTGGTGAGCCATGCAAATGGCAAGCGCACGACCTATGGCGAACTGGTCGAGGCAGCCGTCCACAGCAACCCCGGAACAATTTCGCTGCGACAGCCAGCACAATTCAAGTTAATCGGTACGCCGCAACCGCGGCGCGACTCGGCTGCCAAGGTCGACGGCAGTGCGATCTTCGGTCTCGATGTGCGACCACCCGGCATGGTCTATGCCGCGGTCCGGATGTCGCCGACGATAGGCGGCAGCGTGGGTCAGTTTGTCGATGGTGCGATCAGGGCGATGCCGGGCGTGTTGCAGGTCGTGGATTTTTCGACTGCGGCTGGTGGCGTGGCCGGCGTTGCCGTGATTGCCAAATCGTTCTGGCAGGCACAGCTCGGGGTCAAGGCACTGCCGCTGGACTGGGTTGCCGGTCCGCATGCAGCACTCAAGACGGCCGACGTGTTTGCCGATCTCGTGGCCAAGCTCGAGAGCGAACCGGGGTATGTCTATTACTCTGCCGGCGACATGGCGTTGGCTGGCAAAGCAGTCAAGACCTTGCAGGTCGAATACCGCGCGCCTTTGCTGGCGCATGCCGCGATGGAACCGATCAATTGCACAGCCCAGGTTCGCGAAGGCAAAGTGACGCTATGGGCCTCGACCCAAGTGCCGAGCATTGCGTTGGCGGTGGCTGCACGGGTAGCCGGCGTCGACAAGGAACAGGTTACGGTACATGTCACGTATCTGGGCGGCGGCTTCGGGCGCAGGCTGGAAATTGACATGGTGGCGCAGGCTGTGGCAATTGCTTTGGCCGCTGAGGGTGCGCCGGTGCAGGTAATCTGGTCGCGCGAGGAAGACACCACGCACGACATGTATCGGCCAGCCGCATTGGCGCGGTTCTCTGCGGCGTTCGACGGTGCTGGTCAGGTCATTGGTTTCGATTGCAAGTCGGCGTCGGGTTCGATCACGCAGCAGGTACTCAAGCGTACCTTCGGGCTGCCCTCCGGCGGGCCCGACAAGACCACCGTTGAGGGCGAATTCGATTTGCCCTATGCGTTCCCGAATCAGCGCATTGCCCACGTGATCGCACCGACGCCAGTGCCGATTGGTTACTGGCGTTCGGTCGGCCATTCGCACAATGCTTTTTTTACCGAGGGCTTCATCGATGAAATCGCGCTCGCAGCAGGCAAGGACGAAGTCGTCTTCCGGCGCGAGCTGCTGAAAAATCATCCGCGTCATCTGGCTGTACTCAATGCAGCTCTTGCCAAAGCCGGCGCTGCGCCAGCCGGTCACGCGCACGGCGTGGCGCTGCATCAATCTTTTGGCAGCATCGTCGCACAGGTGGCCGAGGTCTCGATCAAGGCGCGCACGATCCATGTACACCGCGTGGTCTGTGCAGTCGATTGCGGTATTGCGGTCAATCCGAATCTGATTGCCCAGCAAATGGAATCAGCCGTCATTTTTGGGCTGAGTGCGGCACTGTTTGGCGAAATCACGCTGGAGAACGGTCAGGTGCAGGAAGATAATTTCAGCAATTATCCGGTCGTGCGGATGCATCAGGCACCGTTGGTGGAAACGGTCATCATCGCCAGTACCGACGCCCCGCAGGGAATCGGTGAACCTGGCGTGCCACCGATTGCCCCAGCGGTGGCGAATGCAGTTTTCAAACTGACCGGCACCCGATTGCGTTCGCTGCCATTGCGACTGGGTTGAGTAGGTTAGCCGGCGGCATCATCGAGCAGGCGTTGCAAATGGAAGCGCTGTTCGCCGCTGTGGCTAGCGGCGACGGTGGCCAACTCCTCGGCTGACAACGCTGCTTGCGCCTGTACCAGCCGTTCGGCTAGTTGCAGACCTGGCTGGACACTGCCAAAAAAAGCGACATGGGCGTTGCGCTGGACCAAGAGTGTCGGAAAGTTTTCCACTTCAATATCGCCCAGCATGTCGGCCTGATCCTCGATGTCGATCCACAAGAAGCGTTTGTCGGGATGGCGCGCGGCCAGATCATCGAATTGCGGGCGGTAGTCGCGGCAGACATCGCACCAGGCCGCACAGAGGCAAGCGACCAGGAGGTCGTCGCTGCGCAACCATTCTTGCAACTGGGGGAGGGTGTCATCGTTCAAGATCAGACTAGTCATGAGGCAAAGGGCGAATGACGAAAAGCACCATCGTAATCCATGTTGCCACTTTTTCTCCAGCATGCCGTGTCGGACCAGGCATTTGAGCTATTCAACCGGTATCGCTACCGCGCGCGGTAAAATGCGCGTCATGCCCACCATCCTCGCCATCGATACCTCCTCCGAGTCCGCCTCCGTCGCCCTGCTGCACGGCTCTGCCGTCCTGAGCCGTCTGGCCATCGGCCCGCAAACGCACTCTCAAACGCTGTTGCCGATGGTGCAGCAGGTATTGCAGGAAGCCGGGCTTGGGCTGGCCGATTGCTCAGCCATCGCCTTTGGTGCCGGTCCAGGTTCATTCACCGGCGTACGCACCGCGTGCGGCGCTGCGCAGGGCCTGGCCTTTGGTGTCGATCGTCCGGTGGTCGCGGTCAGTACGCTCGAAGCGATGGCGCTTGCCTGCCATGAACAGACCGGTGCCGGTGCAGTACTGGCCATGCTCGATGCCCGAATGGGGGAAGTTTATTGGGCCCAATATCGTTTTACGCCGACGTGCGAGATCGTCATTGCGCCTTGTCTGTCAGCGCCCGATCGTGTCCTGCCGATCGGTGCGGTCACGGCTTGCGGTAATGGCGTCTCCGCCTATGCCGCGCAATTCGCCACGCGCCTGTTCATGCAAGATGCCCGTGCAGACTTGATGCCGCATGCTGCCCAGATCGGGTCGCTGGCACGGTTGGCACTGGCCGCCGGATTACAGGTTGCGGCCCGCGATGCCCAACCCATTTATTTGCGCAACAAGATTGCGCTGACGACGGCAGAGCGTCTGTTAAAAAGCCAGCAGGTCACCGTATGAGTCTGGTGATTCATTCGGTGAAGGTGCCGTATCAGGATCCGTCGCTGCAATTCCGACGGATGACCGAGCAGGACCTGGACGAAGTCCTGGCGATCGAAGGCACGGTGTATCCGCATCCTTGGTCACGCGGTAATTTTATCGATTCAATCCGCAGTGATTACCCGGCGTGGGTACTGTGCGACGGATCGGGCAGGTTGCTCGGTTACTTCCTGTTGATGTTTGCGGTCGATGAAGTACATCTGCTCAATATTGCGGTGCGAGGCGATTTGCATGGACACGGCCTCGGTCGTTACCAGTTGCAGAAAATCGTCGCGCTGGGGAAACAGGAAGGGATGCGATCGGTGCTGCTGGAAGTGCGACCGTCGAATTTGCGGGCACTGGAGGTGTACGAACGCTATGGTTTCGTGCGGATCGGGTTACGCCGCAATTACTATCCGGCCGGTATCGGTGGTCGCGAGGATGCGATTGTGATGCGGCTCACACCATGACAGCGGCAAGTGCAGATAGCGTGCGTCGTGGCAGATTCTTGCAGGAACTGGGCATTGGCCCGGTCTGGGTTCAACGACAAAGGGCGGTGCAGACATCACCAAGTGTGGTGCCAAGTCCGCTGCCGTCAGGTGTGCCGGTACGGACGCCTTCGGCGTTGCCGCCATCGGAAATGCCACCTGTCACGATGGTTGCCGCGCCGGTCAATATGAAGCAGGAGAAAGCTGCGTCGGCATGGGACGATGTGCCAGTGCCAGTGCCAGTGCCAGTTCAGGCGGCCGCCGCTGCGGCTCCTGCCACGACACTCCTTGTCGCTCCCATTGATGACGGCGCTGTCGCTATCGCCAGCATGTCGTGGCAAGAGCTCGATATTGCCGTCGCCAACTGCACCCGCTGTCCGCTTTGCAGGAACCGCAAGCAGGCGGTACTCGGTACAGGCGACCCAAAAGCCGGTTGGTTGTTCGTTGGCGAAGGTCCGGGTGCCGTCGAGGATCAGCAGGGCGAGCCGTTCGTCGGTCCTGCGGGCAAACTGCTCGACAGCATGTTGCTGGCACTTGACTTGCGCCGTGGCGAAAACAGTTATCTGGCCAATGCGGTGAAATGCCGCCCGGTAGATGCTGACGGCAAGGACCGACCACCAAGCGCCGACGAAAGTGCTGCCTGCCGACCTTATCTGGAACGTCAGATTACCTTGCTCAAGCCTGCTGTCATCGTCGCACTTGGCAAGGTAGCGGCTTTGTCGCTACTTGGCGGCGATCCGAAAATTGCTGTCGCCACGTTGCGGGAGCACACGCACCGCTACGGCAGCATCCCTGTCGTGGTCACTTACCACCCGGCCTATCTGCTGCGCAAGCCGCTGGACAAGGCCAAATCATGGCGTGATCTGTGCCTGGCTGCACAGGCCTATGCGAACGACGGCAAACTTGCAGTCTGAGCCTTTTCAGGTAGCTTTTCATGCGCGCTGGTCGGGCTTGCGCGACCCGCATGTACGCGCGCTGGCCTGGCTGCTTGACGCTCCCGATCTGCTCGATCCTGCCGCTGCACAATGGCAAGGCAAGATTGCCACGCTGACGCCGGCCTCCGATCTTGATAGATGGTTGGCAGCGCTCGATGGCGCACCGGAAAATTTGCACGCGTTTCTGATGCTGCGCCCTTATGAGCGGCTCGGTCGATATGCCGAAAAATTGCTGGCCTTTTATTTTTTTCGGCAAGGCATGCTAGTCGCACATGGCGTGCAAGTTCAGTCGGAAAAAAACCAGACCATCGGTGAATTCGATTACTTGTTGCAGACTGCCGGACAGTTTGAACACTGGGAATTCGCGACCAAGCTGTACTTGCTCGAAGGCAGTGCCGATGGGGATTATTTTGTCGGACCGAATCTGGCCGATACGCTGGGAACCAAAATGCGCAAGATCCTCGATCGTCAGCTTGCACTGGGTGGGCATCCGGATGCCCAAGCGCATTTGCCGGCACCGATTGAACGGGCTTGCGCGCTGATCAAGGGCTGGCTGTTTTATCACGGTAACGATCAGGCTTCGCCGGCGCTCGGCGTGCGAGCGGATCATTGCCGCGGCTTCTGGTGCGCTCAGGCCGATGCCGGTCAGTTGGATGCCGAATGTTTTGTGTTATTGCCGAGGTTGTCGTGGCTCGCACCGCTGCAGATCGAGATTGACCAGACGGTAGACAAGGCCGCGATGATCGTCGCGCTGGAAGCGCATTTTGCGCAAACCTCGACGCCGGTATTGGTGTCGCTGTTGCGTGCCGTCGATGGTATTGCGCAGGAAATCAGGCGCGGTTTCATCGTCCCGGATGATTGGCGCGAACGCGCTGGCCAGCGTGCACAGCGGGCCTTCATCGCCAGTCACAGCCGCTGATGGCTGGTCATAGCTGCTCATAGTTAGTTAATGCTTGTGTTCGCCGATCAGCGCCAGGGAGTCAAATTCCCGCTGGTTGCGCTGGTGCTTGCGCATGACGACCAGCATCATGGAAGAGACGAAAAAGCCAAACATGAAAATCACCAGGTTCACGTTCAGGTCCATTTTGATCATGATCGCGTACAGCACCAGCATGCCCAGGACCGACAGGTTTTCATTGAAGTTCTGGACCGCGATCGAGTGACCGGCGCTCATCAGTACATGACCGCGATGCTGTAACAGGGCATTCATCGGCACCACGAAATATCCCGACATCGCACCGATCAGGATAAGCAGCGGATAGGCGAGCCACACACTCGTTACCAACGTCATCGAGATCACCACCAGCCCCATCGCCACGCCCAGCGGCATCACCGACAGGGATTTTTTCAGCGGAACGAAGCGGGCCGCAGCGACGGCACCGATAGCCACGCCGACGGCGACCACGCCTTGCAGAATTGCTGCGCGATCGAGTGGAATATGGAGTGATTTTTCGGCCCATTTCAGGACGATGAATTGCAGCGTCGCGCCAGCGCCCCAGAACAAGGTCGTCACTCCGAGAGAAATCTGGCCCAGCTTGTCTTTCCAGAGCGTCCTGTAGCAGTGCGCAAAATCACTGATCAGGCGCAGTGGATTACGTTCCTGATGCGCGTAACGTGCACCGGTATCGGGGATTTTCAGGTTGAACGCTGCGGCTAGCAGGTACGACAGCGCAATGACCGACAGGGCGGCTTCCATCGGCGTATCAACGCCGGTATCGATGAGAGGCATGTCGAACTGCAGCAGCGTGGCGGCGATCGTCGGATTGACCAGCGATCCGCCAAGCACCGTGCCGAAAATGATGGAGGCAATCGTCAGTCCTTCGATCCAGCCATTGGCGGCGACCAGTCGCTCTGCCGGCAGCAGTTCGGTCATGATGCCGTACTTGGCCGGCGAATAGGCTGCGGCACCGATGCCAACGACGGCGTACGACAGTAGCGGATGCACCTCTAAAAACATCAGGCTGCAACCGAAGACCTTGACAAGGTTGGTGATGAACATCACACGCCCCTTGGGCATGGCATCGGCAAATGCGCCGACAAAGGCGGCCAGCAAGATATAGGAGAGGGCAAAAAACAATTTCAGCAATGGCGTCATCCATTGCGGTGAGTGCATCTCCGCAAGTAGCGCGATCGCGGCTATCAGTAATGCGTTGTCGGCCAGCGATGAAAAAAATTGCGCTGCCATGATGGTGTAAAAACCGCGATTCATACGCATGCTGGGGTTGCTATGGTGGTGATGTCGGCTTGCTTTATACCATGAAAATATCTGGCAACTCTGAATTTGCGGCAGTGTTGGGGAGGGCCGCTCCGGTAAAATGAAGGGTGTTTAATCAAGCGCTATCAAACCTTCATTTATTCGCCCCTTTTTATGACTCTTCATCGGAACTATGCCTAGACCACTTGTCGTCATTATTGATATTTCTGCGTTGCAGCATAATCTGGCTGAAGCACGTCGACGACTGCCCGCGGCGACCACTTGGGCAGTGGTCAAGGCGAATGCTTATGGTCACGGCCTGGAGCGCGGGATGCGGGCGTTCGGTGCTGCCGACGGGCTGGCGCTGATCGAGCCCGAGGCAGCAGTTGCCTTGCGTGAGCTGGGCTGGCAGAAGCCCATCCTGCTGCTTGAAGGCTGTTTTGACCTAAGCGATTTCCGGCTTGCGGCGCAGCACAAATTCGAAGTGACCATACATTGTCCTCAGCAAATAGGCTGGCTCGAAAAAACACGTTTCGACGTGCCCGTGAATGTCCACCTGAAAATGAATAGCGGCATGAATCGACTCGGTTTCATGCCGCAAGATTTTTCTGCGGCTTATCGGCGTCTGCGTGCCAACGCCCAAGTGGGAAGCATTGCGTTGATGACGCACTTTGCCAATGCGGATGCCGCTGACAATCCGGGTCTGCCACTGGCTGAACAAGTACGTCGATTCGAGCTAGGCAGCGCCGGGCTGGATGCACCATGGAATATTTCAAATTCTGCTGCCACGCTGATGCATGCCGATATGCGTAGCCATCAGGTCCGTCCCGGCATCATGCTTTACGGAGGGACCCCCGGGGCACACAAGACGTCACCTGCCGGTGCATTCGGCTTGCGATCGGCGATGACGTTGCAGAGTGAGTTGATTGGGATCCAGCAAATCCATCCCGGCGATGCCGTTGGTTACGGTAGCCGGTTCATCGCCGATGCGCCGATGACCATCGGCGTGGTGGCCTGCGGTTATGCCGATGGCTATCCGCGCCATGCGCCGACGGGTACGCCAGTGTTAGTTGACGGAGTCCGTACCCGACTGGTCGGCAACATCTCGATGGATATGATGACGGTTGACCTGACAGCGATCCCCACGGCGCATCATGGTAGTTGCGTCACGCTGTGGGGAGACGGTTTACCGATCGATGAAGTGGCAGAGGCAGCCGGTACCATCGGCTATGAATTGATGTGCGCCATCGCCCCGCGCGTGCGCGTCACCGAGCGATAGATTTTTTAAACCAGGTCCCATGGCAAAAGTAAAAACCAATTTCACCTGCAGCGACTGCGGTGGAATCAGCAATAAGTGGACGGGCCAATGTCCGTCCTGCGGGCAGTGGAATACGCTCATCGAAACCCAGATCGAAGGAGCCGGTATCAACCGGTTGTCGCAACAGGCCGCACCAGTCAGTCTGGCCCAAACCGCGCCGGTGCTCTCATTGGCCGATATCGAAGCGGTCGAGGTGCCACGCTTTGGCACTGGCATCGAAGAATTCGACCGGGTGCTCGGCGGCGGTCTGGTCCCAGGTGGTGTTGTGCTGATCGGAGGGGATCCTGGTATTGGCAAATCGACGCTGCTGTTGCAGGCGCTCGCCAATCTGTCGCGTAGCAAAAAAGTGCTTTATGTCAGCGGCGAAGAATCCGGCGCACAGATTGCACTGCGTGCCAAACGATTGGCGGTTGACGCCAAGGATCTGCAGTTGCAAGCAGAAATTCAGCTCGAAAAAATCCTCTACACGCTGGCCGAACACAAGCCGGACGTGGCCGTGATCGATTCGATTCAGACCGTGTATTCGGATGCGCTCAGTTCGGCACCGGGTTCGGTGGCCCAGGTGCGTGAGTGCGCGGCGCAACTCACACGTACCGCCAAGCAGACTGGCGTGACCATCATCATGGTCGGCCATGTGACCAAAGAAGGCGCACTGGCGGGACCGCGTGTTCTTGAGCATATTGTCGATACGGTGCTGTATTTTGAAGGCGATACCCACTCGAGTTTTCGCTTGGTGCGTGCGGTCAAGAATCGTTTTGGCGCAGTCAACGAACTCGGCGTGTTTGCGATGACGGAGAAGGGCCTGAAAGGGGTGTCCAATCCGTCGGCGCTGTTCTTGTCGCAGCATGACAATCAGGTGCCGGGTTCCTGCGTGATGGTGACGCAGGAAGGAACACGGCCCTTGCTCGTCGAGATTCAGGCTTTGGTCGATACGTCGCATGCGCCAAATGCACGCCGCTTGTCGGTTGGCCTTGACCAGAACCGGTTGGCAATGCTGCTTGCCGTGCTGCATCGGCATGCCGGTGTTGCGGCATTCGATCAGGATGTCTTCATTAACGCCGTTGGTGGCGTCAAGATCACCGAGCCGGCCGCAGATCTGGCCGTGCTGCTGGCGATTCAATCATCTCTGCGCAACAAGCCGCTGCCGCGCGGTCTGGTAGTTTTCGGCGAAGTCGGCTTGGCTGGCGAAATTCGCCCGGCACCGCGTGGACAGGAGCGCTTGCGGGAAGCCGCCAAGCTGGGATTTTCGATTGCGATGATACCCAAGGCGAATGCGCCAAAAGGCAAGGTCGAAGGCTTGACCATTATCGCTGTCGAGCGCATTGACGAGGCACTCGAGAAAATCCGCGATGCGGCGCTGTAATTCTTTTTTCTGGTCGGGCATGACGATCGTCGAAGGCACCGTCTCTTGCCCGCATTGCCGTGACCGTCTCGCCCTCAGTCCGACAGACGCTTAGTGACTGACGCCACTTTCTCTTGCACAGGTCACGGTGAGTTCACGGACTTCGCCGGCGGTGACCTGCCAGATATGGTCTGCCTGTCTGCTGACGATTCCTTTGCCGCGGGTAATCTGCGGTTTGTGGCACAGCGTTGCCGGGATGCGCCAAGCCATTTGGGCAAGTGAGGTGCTGTGGCTCGCTTTGAGTTCCAGTTCGCCAGCCTGATCGCTCAGTTTCCACTGCACTTCTTCCCTCCGGCTCATGAAGCGCGCCACGTCGGTCATCGTGCGCCAATTAAACAAGTGCTGTTCATGGAGTGACCTGGCGGTGTCGAGCAGGGCACGCATTGAGTCCGCGTAGTAGGGGACGCCGATCGGATGGCAGTAAATTTGGCGGATGGTTTGGTTGGTAGCGACAAAGTTGGTGAGTGAAACTAGCCAGTCGGTCATCGGTCCAGCCGGTTGTTTGGCGAACATCGCTTCTTCGAACGACGCAATACGACCGAATGGCGTGATCGGAATAGACCAGGTCCGTTTGTCGATCAGGGCATTGTTCTGGAACATCCGTGTCGGACCCATGCCCAGGTTGGATGTGGTGTAGTAGGTTTCAATGCCGTGACTCCCGATCCAATCGGTGACCCAGCGCGGATGGTTGCCGATCGGTGCCGAGTACTCGGTAATTGGTCGACCGGTGACGTTGCGTAGCGCGTCATTGTTGTAGACCAGGTATTTTTCATATTCATTGCTATTGGTATCGTTGATGCGCGAGCCGAAATAGTTATGGATCCAGCCACCGTGATCACCGATGGCGTTGCCGCGCGCTTGCAAATAACGTATCCATTGCTGGGTTGTGCTGTTGTGAACGACATCCATCCCTAAACCGTCGCCGAACTGATTGACGTCAGGGCCGGCCGTAAAATGTATCGAGTACGGACCCTGATCAAAAATTCCCATGTTTTGTAGCGTGGCGAGACTCTTGATGGCGGCGCCGTTATCGACATGGATATTCAGAATCAGTCCGCCGATGCCATCCGGTGCGGACAGCAAACGGGGCAGGCCAACAAATTCGTCTGAGAAATAGCGCAGGAATGAATGCATCAACAAGCCATCTGTACGGTTTTTGAGCAAGCCCAACGGCAGGTTGATAAACAGCGTTTCACCCTTGCCGAGCCGATGCCTGGCAGCGACGACTTGTGTTTCGGGCGTCAGCATCATCACCTCGGTATCGGGTGCGACGGTGCCGGTCTGGAACAGCGGATATTTTAGTTCGCTGTAGCGATAGGTCGTCATCCAGTGATCGAAGGTCTGGTTATTGAACGACACGGCCTTCTCCACGTCGGTTCGCCCGGGAGGAATGCCGATACGTGACACGGATTCTCTCGTGCCAATGATCGGGCTGGCACGCACGACGGCCTTGCCGAATTTTTCATACATCGCGTAGTCAACGCCTGCGACATCGGACAGGCGGGCACTCTCCGGGGCATACGCGCCATTGAGGTCATAGGTCAGTGCATCGAAGACCAGCATCAGTTTTCCGCCTTGCCTGACATAATCGCGGAGCGTGTCAGTCAGGTACGTGGAGGCGCGCCGATGGAGTTTGTCGGGCACGATGATCCCGGCATAGGTTTTCTGATCGGATGGCCGGGCACGCAGGAACTGGCTGGCACTGACGACTTCGAGCTTGATACCTTCTTCCAGTGCCGCCTGCTGCCAGATCTGTTGGGCATCGGTATCAGTACCATCGGCCACAAGTAACGCCAATGTGCGTTTTTGGTCGAATGTCGGCCAGATCGCGTAGGCGAGTGTGCTGCTGGCGACCACTGCAATGGCTAGCAATATCCAGCCGTTTTTAATGATTTTCAAGCGTAAGTCCTTACTTTAAACGATGAGGTTGCTGACTGATGATGCGGCCGTCAGCGACCGTATTGAAACTGGGTACGACACGGTAGGAAAGCGATCCTCTGGAAAATTTAGTGGTTTTTTCGATGCGATATACCCAGCGGAAGACGGATTTCACCACCGGCCCGACTATAAGCATCCAGGCTTGAACGTAATTTGCGCATTATCAAGACGAGTGTTTTCTCGCGATAAATCTCACTATGTGTCGTCGCGACGGCGGAGGGATACCTTGCACTATCGTGTGACCCTTTCTGGAACCAGACTGACCGTCCAGGAATAGAGCGCAACAAAGAGCAGCATGTCGAAGACTGCACCAAGGCAGAGGTACAACACGGGCATGTAGAGCAGAGACATCTTGTAGAGAATCAGTGTGTGCAAGACGACCTTGTGCGGAATCATCAGAATAAAGTATCCAAGGATAAAAATCGTGTGGACGATTTTGACCGATAGCCTGAGGTCCAACAGGTAATAGCCAATCGCCAGCATCACCGGAATGGCCATCATCAGCATGCTGCCCATGCTGATGATGGCGCGCATGTGATCGGGGATCGAGTAAGGAAATTGAGAGGGCGCGTACCAGAAAAATAACAGGGCCAGCGCTTGTACGACACAGACGATACGCAACAAGTATTGCAACGGTAACCTGTCCCTGTTGATGTTTGAGGTCAACGCAAACATGACGAAGGTGGCCAGTGCAGAGAGGAGCTTGGTCGTAAAACTCGGCATGTAAGACGCATTGGCAGCGCCTATCCATTCAAAAGACAAGGTGCCCGTTGAGGCCACTTGCTGCTGGGCTTGCAACGGAATGTCCAGACGTGTCAGCCAGAATTGTATGCAGTCGTGCCAGAGATGAAGGATTAATGGTTCCCCAATCAGCAGTAACGAACAAAACAGGACGGGCAACAAGAGGGCTTGCACAATCACGAGCGGACCAGCGGTCAGTCTGCGCATTGCCCGATGCTGGCCTGCCATCGCATGATGTTGTCTTGCGATCTGTATGGCCCGCGTGGCCGACTCGATGGCGACATGACGCAGCCGCTTGTGCGCAGAGAGGTTTTCTTTTTGACTTTGCATAGTGTTCAATCGAAATGACGTGACAAACCGATATCAACGCCGCTGCGTTCATACGTCGGATTGCGGTAGTGGTTAATGCTGATGCTGGCCCCCCAGTTCTGGTTGATCTGGCGGCGCCACGCGAGGCTGGCTTCCTGGCTGTTGAAGTTCACCAGACTGTTACCAAGTGCCAGTGGCAGATACCCTTCGCTACCCCACGCCACCCGGGCCGACCACGCATTACGCGGGTCCGGGTTGTAGCTGGCGGCAATAAATTGTTGGTGTGTCATCACTCCACCGGGGTTGCTGCGGTTGAATCGGACGCCACCTTCCAGAACGAGCGGCTGCTCGAAGTACCAGGCACCGCCTAGGCTGATGCTGGTATCGACATGGCCGTCCGGAGCATCGTAATAGCCAACTCCGAGCGCACTGACAAAGTTTTTCTCGGGCAGCCATTTGTTATAGAGGAAGCCATCAAGACGATAGCGTGGCAAATAAAAAGCGCCATCTCCAACCCCGATTGAGAGACTGGCAAACCTGTTGTTATCGATGGTAATGGTATCGGTCAGGCCGAGAAACGTGCCGCTGGTGTCATATTCGTTTTTGCTTGATAGCTCGCCTTGCAGCACATGGTCTTCTTGTTCCATCACGCCGTGGAGTGTCACGTGGTGCCATGACGAATAAGGTCCCGTCAGATGCTGGGTTCCTGTCGTCACTTCAAATGAACGCAGGGCGGGGTGCAATAGCCAATCCGGCGGATCGGTCCGGCTCGTTTCTGCATGCACTGTCAGTGCAGTTAGTCCGGTCAGGGCGAGCGCAACGCAACCGAGGGAATAATTATCGGGCAATTTCGGCTCCACGAGAGATGGCCGGTGCCAGGATGGCTGCTATCCGTTGGGCGGCATGGCCATCACCAAACGGGCTTTGACGGACCTGCATGCGTCGGTAAGCTGCACTGTCCTCAAGCAGAAGCCGCGCGTGTCGGCAAATTTCGTCTACATCGGTACCCACTAGCAAGGCACCGCCAGCGTTGACAAGTTCCTGCCGCTCGGTGCTCGTGCGGGCGATCAGTACGGGTTTTGCAAATGCCGACGCCTCTTCCTGAATGCCGCCGGAGTCGGTCAGCGTGAAATGACAGCGCACCAGCAAATCGATTAGTGCCGGATAGTCGAGTGGATCAGTCAAACAAATGCGCTCTCTGACGGAGGGCGGTAGTGCCGATATTTCGCGTTCGACATCGCTGCGAACGGTTGGGTTGGGATGGACCGGCCACACCACAATGACATCCTCATGTTGCGCAACTATCGCACCGGCAGCTTGCGCAATCTGGCGTATTGGTGCTCCCCAGTTTTCGCGGCGGTGTGCCGTGATCAGGATCAGACGGTCGTCGCGATGCTGAAGCAAAAAGTCACGGGCACTTTCCGGGATTGCCGGATTATTGTCGCGGGGGAGATGGTGCAGGCGGTCGCGGGTCCACAGTGCTGCATCGATCACGGTATTGCCGACCATGAATATATTGTCAGTCGAGATATTTTCGACGCGCAGGTTTTCGCGTGCCTGTTCGGTGGGCGGGAAGTGCCAATGAGCGAGTCGACCGATCAGCTCGCGATTTTTTTCTTCGGGAAAGGGGTCGCGTTGATGGGTACGCAGTCCGGCTTCAACATGGGCGACCGGGATGTCATCGTAATACCCTGTCAGCGCACCAACGAAGGCGGAACTGGTGTCACCTTGCACCAGAATCACATCTGGTTTAAGTGTGCGTACCGCTTCCGCGAGGCCGTCCGTCAATGCGGCCGTCAGGTGGGCCAGCGCCGGGGACTTGCGCTGCAGGTCGATGACGATGTCCGGAGGCATATCGAAGAAGCGGTACAGTTCGTGGGCAACGGCCTCATGCTGACCGGTATGGACGATCTGCACATGCTGTCCGCGCGCCTTGAGTGCCTTGTAGACGGGGGCCATTTTGATGATTTCGGGCCGGGTTCCCAGACAAGTAAGAAAAGTCTTTTTTGGCATGAGTAAAAATAATGCGGTTGTTTTGGTTGGTGTGGAAAGTCGATGCCCGATGCCCACACTTCACGAGTCTCCATGCGCTCAGGCGCAACGCATGAGATGAAGTTGTCAAGGTGATTCCGGAGAGAGACTTACGAGAAGCAGGACTATTTTTTTTGATCCTGTGCTTTTATAGCATTGGGCTTTTTAGCTCTATTTGACAAAAATCATGTTGACTCTCTGTCCATTAAAAATGAGCACGCAAAGGTTGAGTCGAATTTTCAATTAAGGGTTTTGTCGCTAATTGCATGCACTATTTGCAACAGCCGGCTTGAGCCCTTTGCTTTGAAGAATCTGTGCAACGACTTCATCGGTAACGGTCCAGTGACCGGTTCGCTGATACGGCAGTGCTTCCCTCAGCCAGCATTGCGCTGAGGTCTTGTCGTTCTGTTTCATGGCGACGTAGGCGATCAATCCCCATGCATAGTCATGGCTGACCTGCTTGAGCCAAAGCGCGCGATGCTGTTTCATCCAGCTGCGGTAATAGCTGCCCGCATCAGTGGGTAACAACGGGTAATCGACAAGCAGAGGAAAAATTTGGGCGACATGATCGGGATAAAATGCGGCTGCGACGGTTTTTTGTTCGGGTTGGGTCGACACCAGAAAGCGTCCTGATTGCGCATCCCAGAAAGTGTTGTGGATCGCTTGAGCGAATTGTCGCGTCCGCTGGTTTGCTGCCTGTCCGACTTGCGCCGAGTGGTAGGACCATACTTCGAGGTTGTCCATGAACAGCCCATGCTGGAAGGTGGGCGACACCAGGTAGGTGCCACGTTTCTTGTCAAGGAGGCTCTCCAGTGTCGTGCGGGCAGCGTGGCGACTCTTGCGCCAGGTCGGCTCGCTGTCTGGTTGCGCGGGGACGGTATCGAGGAATTTGAGCCAGATCGCCAGTAATGCGTCATCTGCATCGGCCTCCCGGCAACCTAGCCAGACCGGTCCTGTGCGGCAGAAGCGGTCAAAGCTGCCGTCAAGTCGCTGGCGTGCGGTTAGCCAGGTTATCCAACTTGTCGCATAGGCAGAAATGTCAAGACCATTTTCCTGAGCCAGTAGCAACGCTTGCAAGGCGAAATACGGATCGATGACATTGCCGGTTTCGAGGATCATGATGGCACCCGAGTTGTCCGCAAATCCCCTCAGATCCAGTGCCGGTGCCGCGGATAACGCGACAGGAAATGCCAGCAAAAGCAACGTGAGCGCAGACTCCCTCCAAAGGCGCATCAAGGCTCCCACACAACCCCGACTTTTCTGGCCCAGATAGTTCCGTGCGCGACCGCACCGGAGAGTGCGATGAGATTGTCGGTGCTGATGGTGGTTGGTGCATCGGCACTGCCGATTATGGTGCCGCTTCCCAGCACAATTTCGGTTTCAGAGATCAGGGGGCCCGCCACGCTGACATGGTCGTGTAACTCGATGCGGTCTTCGCAGATCAGTGAACCGGTGACCCGTGCTGATCGGCCGACTTGTATCGCATTGCGCGCTTTGACATCACCGTCGACGAGAGTGTGATGGCCGATTGTCAGGTTTCCCGTGACGATTAGTGAGCCGGTGTAGCTGCAGCCGTCGATCAGTCGGCAGTCACCCTTGATCAGCGTCAGGGTGCTGGTACGACGGATTGCACCTGGCAAGTCATCGAAACTGGCCGGTAAATGGATGTCCAGTTTTTGTGGTGTCGTCGTCGCCTTTTTTCCTAGCTCAATGGTGGGTGCGCTGAGTCTTTCGAAGCAGCAGCGGTCTGCCAGTTCGATGCGGACGTTGGAGGACAGGCGCCGCAAAGTGACACAGCCGGTATCCAGAGTAATTGGCCCATCGGCGTGACCCCATTCAAGGATTTCTCCGTTCGTGCCAAGTCGTAGCAGTCCGTGTGACAGGACGCTGGTCAGACTGCTGTTGCCGCCACAGTCGAAGTCAGCGTGCAGATAGAGCGGCCGGTTGCAGCGCACTGGCGCAGCCGAGCGGACCGCAGTAAGTCCGATCAGTGGCCGGGTACCTTCCATCCAGCGCATCTGCTCCGGTGGACCATCGACATAGTCGAACTTGCTTGCGTCGCGCTGACCGGCGATATCAGCGAGTGCATCGTGACGAAATTGACGGGTGAAATAATCCACCTCGTTGGTGTACTGGCGTGAAATCGGTAACGGCGAACAGTCCTTCGGTGCGCGCCACTCGTTGACTGCCGGGATGAACGGTAGCGAGAGCATGGCGAGACACAGGATGCAGAACAGGTACAGGGCGAAGGTCGAATTCATGATCAGGGTACCGGTGGTTGGCGATAGCGAATGGTTTTGTCCCACACCATTTCGCGTTTGAAGAGCCAGTCGACCAACAGACTCCAGGAGGCGTGGGATATCGCAAACAGGCTGATGAAAAAACACAGCAGGTTAAAGGGGAGCAGCCGAAGTCGCTTGCGATTACCGTCGAGCAGCACCGCGATAGCAATTTCGAAAAAAGCAGCGAAATTACCCAGTGTGCTGAATGCCATCAAGGCAAAAGCGGGGATGAGCCTGTTGAGCAATGAGCCAGCATTGGCGAAGTACAGGGCCAGGACGATGAACCAGCCAATCAGCAGTAACAGTGGAACGATAAATACCAGCAGCAACAGCATGCCGTCGATGCGCTCGCGCGGGCTGAGGTATTGGCTGGTCAGAAAGCTGTACCAGTACCGCACCATGACCTGGTTATGTCCCTTGGACCAGCGCTTGACTTGCTTGATGCGCACGGCCCAGTCTTCCGGGACTTCTTCATAACATTCGGAGCGATTGGTGTAGACGGTCTTCCAGCCATTGAGCATCAGGCGGTAGGTGATGTCGGTGTCCTCGGCGAGGATATCGTCGTGCCATCCGCCAACGGCGTCGACTGCCGAGCAGCGCACGCCGCCGACGGTGCCACCATATTGCGGCAGCAGTCGCAGGTTCATGCGGGCTTGCTGATCTACCTGGTAGCCGCCGGAACGTTCAAGATCAAGCATGCGGGTGAGCAGGTTAGTGCCGGCGTTCATCGGTACCACGCGACCCATGACAGCACCGACCTCGGGATCGAAGAACGGCGCGACCAGTTGTTTGAGCAAGCCGCGACCGGGTACGTAATCGGCATCGAAGATGATGACGATATCGCCTTCGACATACGTCAGTGCGTCCTTCAGTGCAGCGGCTTTGCCGGCCTTGCCGGTTAGCCGATGGAATGGCGTGATGCGTCCGGGAAAGCGTGCAACATAACTGTCGATGATCTCGCGCGTGCGATCGAGCGAGCGGTCGTTGACCGGTACGATTTTGAGCAAGTCGGCCGGGTAGTTGGTATCGAGTAGTGCTTCGATACAGCCTGCAATGACTTTTTCTTCATTGTGCGCGGCAATGAACACCGTGATCATTGGCCAGTTTGCCTGGTCGATATCGATGTAAGGATGGCGCTGCTTGCCAAACAATCTGCTGAGCGTAAAGACGAAGTGCCGCACGCCGTAGAGCGCCATGATCAGCACGATGAAGAACAGCATTGCCGCCATCAGTGCAACGAGCGGGCGGTCACTGATGGTTGGCATCGCGTCCCGGATGCCGACCGAGCGGGCTGCCAGGATGTCGATGTTGTCGAGGTTGATGAAACCGTTTGCGTATTGTTCAGGATCCGGTGCCAGAGGTGCCGGGCTGTCGGTGACAGTTGCCCGTTGCGCGTTGCTGGGGATGTCATCCTGAATCATCGGTGGTGCTGCGCTTGTCGGCGAGACTGTTTGTGCTTGTAATGGCAAGGCGATCAGAAGCGCAGACAGCACGATCAGAACGCGCGCATATCGGACCCTGCCAGCATCGGAGAGGTGACACATAGTTGATCTTCCCTGAGTATTTTTTGATGAAACGGGTTCCGGCTCCTGTCCGCGTTGTAGGACGGACTACTTGGTGCAAGGCCAAAACGTTTGAAAAGTGTATGCGGCGGTTGGCCGCATTCTTTGATAATCAACAAATGAACTCGAAAGGCGGGAAGAGCAGACAGGGGTGGCCCCAATAGTGCCACCCGGGTGAAGAGATACGCGCCGGAAGGCGGTTAGCCGTCTCGAGCCAGCAACGCCCGGGCCGCTGCCACGCCACTGCGTACGGCGGACTCGATTGTGGCGGGATAGGCAATCGTGGTGTAGTCGCCCGCCAGCATCAGGCCCGGCAGGGAGGCAGGACTATCCGGGCGCAGCAAGCCCGGCGTGCAACTGAACGTGGCACGTTTCTCGGAAATGACCTGGCTCCATATCGGCATGGTGAGCTCCGGACGGGAAAATGCGTGCGCCAGTTGCAGTGCGATGGCACTTGCCAGCGCGGCCTTGCCCGCCGCGATGGCCTCGGTCGAGACACTGACCACGACGGCAAACAGGCCGTCATGTCGCGCATCGAGCTGGCCGCGATCGAACACGAACTGGCCCCAGTGCTGCTGTTCCGGATCATCGATGAGTGCATGGAATGGTTCGGGTAGCCGGCGGTCCGGAGGATATTGCAGGTAGCACGTCGTGATCGGCTCATGGGTCAATGCCTGCAGTGCCGTTACGTCGGTCAGTGGCGCCAGCAAGGTGGCGGCATTGCCGATGTCGGTGGCCAGCACGATCTGGTCGGCATGATGGATGGCACCGGTGCTTGCCAGTTGCCATCCCTGATCGTGTCGGTTAATGGCGGTGATGCGGGTGCCGGTCTGTACCTGGCCCAGGTGCTGTTCGACGAAGTGTGCAGCCTGGTTCGGAAACAGGCTGCTCAGGTCGCAGCGTGGCAGCAGCATGTCGGAGTCAGCCCGACGTGCGCCCAGACTGTCTTTCAATACGTTGAGAAACACTTGCGCCGAGGCGCGATCCGGTGGCGTGTTGAGCGCGGCGATACACAGTGGCCGCCACATCAGCCGGATCAGCGTGTCGGTCTGGTTGAAGCGTTCCAGCAATTCAGTGACGCTGCAATCGGTGTTGAGTCGCCAGTCCATCCAGCGTGCCGCCGAGGAGAATCGCATCAGCGCCAGCTTGTCGGCGCGGCTTAGTCCACTGGCACGCCACAAGGCGATTGCCAGGTGCAACGGTGCCGGCAAGGCAGCGGCAACGAAGTCCATGCCGGTTCCTGGCGGGTAGCGCATTTGCAAGGGCAGACGCAATAGCGCGGTGTCCGGATCGATGCCAACCTGACGCATCAGGCGCAGCGACTCGCGGTAGGCTCCCAGCAGGATGTGCTGGCCATTGTCGAGCGACAGGCCCTGAACCGTGACCTGACGTGCCCGGCCACCCGGCGTGCGAGCCGCTTCAAATAGCGTGACGCGGCGACCGGCCGCCGCCAGTTCGACAGCGGCAGCACAGCCCGCCCAGCCGGCACCGATGACGGCAGTGTGCAGCGTCATCGGGCGCTCATCCGCGAATATAGGTGCGCCACGCCAGCCACAGCTTGCGGATTGGCGTGAGCGAGATCCGCTGGTTCAGTACATGGAAGCCGTCGTGTTCGATTTCCGAGAGCAAGGCGCGGTAGATCGCCGACATCATCAGGCCCGGTCGCTGGCTACGCCGGTCGGCCGCCGGCAGCAGTGCGAACGCTTCATCGTAGGCGCTCTGCGCCCGGCGGACCTGGAAGCGCATCAGGTTTTCAAACTGGCCGTTGTGACGAGCATTGAGCAAGTCCGCTGCCGTCACGCCGAATTGCTGCAGTTCATTGACCGGCAGGTAGATCCGGCCGATGCGGGCATCTTCGCCGACGTCGCGGATGATGTTGGTGAGCTGGAATGCCAGCCCGAGTTTTTCGGCGTAGCGCAGTGTCTGCTTGTCGGTATAGCCAAAAATGCTGGCTGACAGAATGCCGACCACACCGGCGACATGCCAGCAGTACTTCTGCAAGCCGATGTAATCGAGGTAGCGGGTTTGATCCAGGTCCATTTCCATGCCATCGATGATGGCGAGCAAATGCTGGCCATCAAGCTGGTAGGTTGCCATGTGGGGTTGCAAGGCCAGCGTGACCGGATGGGTCGGCGTGCCGGCCAGCATCGCGCCGATTTCGCCGCGCCACCAGTGCAGTTTGGTGCGGGCGATGCCGACATCGGTACATTCGTCGACGGTGTCGTCGACTTCACGACAAAACGCGTACAGCGCCGTAATCGCCCGTCGGCGCTCGGCCGGCAGGAATAAAAAGCTGTAATAAAAACTGGAACCGCTTTGCGCGGCTTTTTGTTGGCAGTACTCGTCTGGAGACATGGATGCGCCGGGCAGGAATCGAAGTCGCTATGCTAGCCGACCGCGTCGATACCGACAAACCTTATGTCGATACCACCAGTATTTACCAGAATTTTTACATACGCAGTGCACGCCATAGCAGGCGCAGGTAGTCGGTCTTGCGCAGCGCAGGTCGCTGGCGAAAGACATCGTAATCGACCGCTTCAATCGCCGCGAGGATATGCAATCCGCCTTGCACCACTAACCGTAATTCCCAGCCGATCCGCCCCGGCAACCGCAAAGCCAGTGGCGCACCTGCCAGCAGCAGCGCGCGCGCACGATCGACTTCAAACGCCATCAGTTGACGCCAGGCGTCATCGACGCGCTGTTCGGCCAGCTGGGTTTCGCTGACACCGAAACGGATCAGGTCTTCCAGCGGCAAATAGATGCGTGATTTCTGCCAGTCGATAGCGACGTCCTGCCAGAAGTTAATCAACTGCAGCGCGCTGCAAATGGCATCCGATTGCGCCAGGTTGCGCACGTCAGCCGCGCCATACAAATGCAGCATCAGCGCGCCGACCGGATTGGCCGAGCGGCGGCAGTAATCGAGCAGCGTCGTGAAATCGGTATACCGCGTCGTCACGACATCCTGCCGGAAGGCCGACAGCAAGTCGCGCATCGGCCCCAGCGGCAATTGCCAGCCAAGCACGATGCCAAGCAGTCTGCGAAACATCGGTTCGGCGGGGATTCCGCCCGTGGCAATGAGGTCAAGTTGCGCTTCGTAGAGATCGAGGGCAGCGATGCGTTCGTGCGGGCTGGCATCGCCTTCGTCGGCGATGTCGTCGGCGCTGCGGGCGAAGGCATAAATGGCTTCGACGGCCGGGCGCAGACGGGCTGGCAGCAGGATGGAGGCAACCGGGAAGTTTTCGTAATGATCGACGGCCATGCGGGTTTTCTCCTGACCAGAAAGGGGTTTGAAAAAATCAGTCGGACTTTTGTAATAATTACTAACCGATTGGTCAGTAATTGTTTTAAGCTCCGAGCGGTACTAGAACTGCTGGTGAAAATTCCCGTTCCCAGTCTTTCTTTTTCAGCCCGCATCATAAAGGAAAGCATCTTGACTTCCCGTCTCAACTCCTGCTGTTTTTCTGCCACGCCAATGGCTTCGGTCATGCTGGCGCTGGTATTGCTCGCCGCGTGTTCCAAGCCGGTCGAAAAAACCGACGACATTCGACCGGTGCGCGCCATGAAACTGGTCGCCGCCGATGCGGATGCGACCGCCGAGTTTTCCGGCGACGTGCGACCACGTATCGAATCCCGCCTTGGCTTTCGCGTTGGCGGCAAGATCGTCGCGCGCAAGGTCGAGGTGGGTAGCCTGGTCAAGCGCGGACAGGTGCTCATGCAGCTCGATCCGCAGGATTTTGAATTGGCGCAATTGCAGTCGGCAGCCGGGTTGAAGGCCGCGCAGAGTAATCGTGATCTGGCCCTTGCCGAGCAACAGCGTTATGTGGAATTGCGGGCGCGTAATTTTGTGAGCCAGGCTGTGCTGGATGCCAAGCAAACTGCTTTTCAGGCGGCGCAGGCCAGCTTCGATCAGGCCGCGGCGGTAGCACGCAATCAAATCAACCAGACCGGTTACACGACACTGGTGGCCAATGTCGACGGTGTCGTCACGGGGATTGATGCGGAAGCCGGCCAGGTCGTCGCGGCCGGAACGCCCGTGTTGCGCGTGGCGCAGACCCGCGAAAAGGATGTGGTCATTGGCATCCCCGAAGACCAGGTGGAATTATTGCGCCAGGTGGGTACGATCCGTGTGCATATATGGGCCGATCCGGGAACCGTGATTGAGGGAAAATTGCGCGAACTGTCTCCGATCGCTGATCCGGTCTCGCGCACGTTCACCGCCCGCATTGCTTTGCCGAGCGAGGCAGCGCAGGTGCGTCTGGGCATGACCGCCTATGTCACGTTCGTCAGCAAGGTCCCGCAAGGAATGATCCGTGTCCCGCTCAACGCGTTGGTGCGCGACAAACCGAATACGGCGGTCTGGGTCATTGACAAGGGCGCAGTCAGCCTGGTGCCGGTCCAGGTCGCCGGTCCTGCCGGCAACGACATGCTGTTGTCCGGTGGTGTTTCTGCCGGTCAGGTCATCGTCATCGCTGGCGTCAATCTGCTCAAGTCCGGCCAGAAAGTCACCATCCTCAATGACGACCTTGCCGTGCGCGATGCGGTCTCGTTTCAGGGCGGAGCGAGCAAATGAAAGGCGGATTCAACCTGTCGCGCTGGGCACTGGAACACATCCCGCTAACGCGTTACCTGATGGCGGTGCTGCTGATCGGCGGCATGCTCAGCTATGCCCGGCTGGGTCAGGACGAAGATCCGCCATTCACGTTTCGTGCCATGGTGGTGCGGGCCACCTGGCCTGGCGCAACGGCCCTGCAGATGGCCGAGCAAGTCGCTGACAAGCTTGAAAAAAAGCTGCAGGAAACGCCCTACATCGACAAGATTCGCAGCTACTCGAAGCCCGGTGAAACCACCATCATCCTGCAATTGCGCGAATCAACGCCGTCGAAAGAAACGGCGGCGTCCTGGTATCAGGTGCGCAAGAAAATCGGTGATATCCGCGCGACGTTGCCGGCCGGTGTCAATGGCCCGTATTTCAACGACGAGTTCGGCGACACGTATGGCTCGATCGTTGCGCTATCCGGCGACGGCTTCACCTATGCCGAAGTGAAGGACTATGCCGACTTTGTACGTCAGCAGTTGCTCCGCGTGAAATCGGTTGCCAAAGTGGAGTTGTTCGGCGCGCAGGACGAGCGCATCACGATCGAGTTTTCACAAAAGAAATTCGCCCAGCTAGGCATCACGATGGACAGCGTTGTCGCGCAACTCGCGGCACAAAACTCGGTCGAGGGAACCGGTATTCTGGTGACGCCGACCGATAACCTGCAGGTGCGTGTGACGGGCGCGCTGATGACGGTCAAGGATTTGCAGGCGCTCGATTTGCGCGCCAACGGGACCAGTTTCAAGCTCGGAGACTTTGCCACGATCCGGCGCGAGTATCGCGATCCGCCACAAGACACGATGCGCTTCAATGGCAAGGATGTCATCGGCCTCGGTATCTCGATGGAGAAGGGCGGCAATATCATCGAACTCGGCAAGAGCCTTGACAGCACGCTTGCGGAGGTCCGGACCAAGTTGCCGGTGGGTGTCGAGTTATTGCGCGTGGCGGATCAGCCGAAGGCCGTGATTGCCTCGGTTAGCGAATTCCTGCACACGCTGTTCGAGGCGGTATTGATCGTGCTGGCCGTCAGTTTCCTGGCACTCGGATTGCACACCAAACCTTTCCGGCTCGACATCCGTCCCGGACTGGTGGTCGGCCTGACGATACCGCTGGTGCTGGCGATCACGTTCCTGTTCATGCGCATCCTTGATATCGACCTGCACAAGATTTCGTTGGGTGCGCTGATCATCGCCCTTGGTCTGTTAGTTGATGACGCCATCATCGCTGTTGAAATGATGGTGCGCAAAATGGAGGAGGGGTTGTCGCGCTTTGATGCCGCCACCTTTGCCTACACGTCGACTGCCATGCCGATGCTGACCGGCACGTTGATCACGGCAGCGGGATTCCTGCCAATCGGACTGGCCAAGTCAACTGCCGGCGAATATACGTTTTCGATGTTTTCGGTCAATGCGCTGGCGTTGCTGATCTCATGGCTGGTGGCCGTCATCTTTACGCCTTACATCGGTTATGTCCTGCTCAAGGTCAAGCCTGCTGCCGGCGTGGATGCCCACCATGAATTGTTCAACACACCGATGTACAACCGGTTTCGCAAGACGGTCAACTGGTGTGTCGAATGGCGCAAGACAACGATCCTGCTGACACTGGCTGCGTTTGGTCTGGGCGTTTTCGGTTTTAAATTCATCGAGCAACAATTTTTTCCGGACTCCAGTCGGACCGAGCTGATGGTCGAACTGTGGTTGCCGGAAGGATCGGCCTTCAGAGCGACCGAGGCGCAGGCGAAAAAGTTTGAAGCCTTCATCCAGAAACAGGATGGCGTCGAAAGCGTCACCAGTTATGTCGGTACCGGTAGCCCGCGTTTTTATCTGCCGCTGGACCAGATTTTTCCACAGACTAACGTGTCGCAAATCGTGGTGCTGGCCAAAGACCTGCAAGCGCGTGAAGCATTGCGCTTGAAGATTGTCGCGATCTTCAAAAAGGATTTTCCTGAAGTGCGCGGTCGCGTCAAGCTGTTACCAAACGGACCGCCCGTGCCCTATCCGGTGCAGTTCCGTGTCACTGGTACGGAATCCACAAAGGTGCGGACGATTGCCGATCAGGTGAAGGAGATCATGCGTGCGAACCCGAATGCGATCGGTGTCAACGATAACTGGAACGAGTCGGTCAAGGTCTTGCGGATTGATCTGGATCAGGAAAAAATGCGCGCGGTGGGCGTGACGTCGCAGTCGGTGATGCGCGCAGCCAATACGCTGTTGAGCGGTTCGACGGTCGGTCAGTATCGCGATGGCAATCGCTTGATCGATATCGTGATGCGGCAACCCGTCGATGAACGGTCGACGATTTCTGCGCTTGATCAGGCGAATATTCCGACGGCGAGTGGCAAGTCGGTGCCCCTGTCGCAGTTGGCGCGTGCCCAGTTTGTCTGGGAGCCAGGCGTGATCTGGCGCGAAGGACGCGAGTGGGCCGTGACAGTGCAATCTGACGTGGCGGATGGCATTCAGGGGCCAACGGTCTCGGATCAGATCAATCCGAAGCTTGCTGCGCTGCGCGCTGGTTTGCCGGCGGGTTACAAGATCGAGTTGGCCGGTGCGGCTGCCGATAGCGGCAAGGCACAGGAGTCGATCGCTGCCAATGTGCCGCTGGTGATCTTCATCATTTTCACGTTGCTGATGTTGCAGCTGCATAGTTTTTCGCGGTCGTTGCTGGTATTCCTGACGGGGCCGCTCGGCGTGGCGGGCGCGGCGATCGCCTTGTTACTGTTGCATCGGCCGTTCGGCTTCGTCGCCCAGCTCGGCGTGATTGCCCTGTTCGGGATGATCATCCGCAACTCGGTGATCCTGATCGATCAGATCGAGCAGGATATCGCTGCCGGTGCGGCCCCGTGGGATGCCATTGTCGAATCGGCTGTGCGACGCTGCAGGCCTATCATCCTGACCGCTGCCGCAGCGGTGCTGGCCATGATTCCGCTGTCACGATCGGTGTTCTGGGGGCCGATGGCCGTGGCCATCATGGGCGGACTGATCGTTGCGACCGCGCTCACGTTGCTGTTCTTGCCGGCGTTGTATGCAGCATGGTTCCGGGTCAAAAAACCCTCTTCTGCCTGATCACTTCTGCCCGGTGCGGTGCAACGAATGAACACCGCGCCAAAAATCACGGCGGGCTGGAATAAAATCCAGTAAAATCATCGCTCGATGTAGACCGGCCTCTGGCAAAGGCAGTGCAAGGCGACCATATTTACCTCCGGGTCGCTTTTTGCTTTTGGCAGGTGGACATTCCCGCGAGGATGGCGAAATTGGTAGACGCACCAGGTTTAGGTCCTGACGCCAGTAATGGTGTGGGGGTTCGAGTCCCCCTCCTCGCACCACAGAATTTTTTTTATAATTTGGACGATTCACATGGCAACTGCTGTCGAAACCCTCGAAAAACTTGAGCGCCGCATCACGATCACGGTCCCTTTGGCAGATGTCCAGGCCGAAGTTGAAAAGCGCCTGAAGGTACGCGCCAAATCCGCCAAGGCACCTGGCTTTCGTCCAGGCAAAGTGCCAATGAAAATGGTAGCTGCCCAGTTCGGTTATCAGGTTGAAACTGAAGTCCTGAATGACAAAGTTGGCCGCGCTTTCAATGATGCTGCCAACGAAAACAATTTACGCGTTGCCGGTTATCCGCGCATCGAGCCAAAAGCAACGGACGACAATGCCGTTGAAGGTGCGATTGTTTTTGAAGCCACGTTTGAAATTTATCCTGACGTAAAAGTCGGCGACCTCGCTGTCACTGAAGTTGAAAAAACCGTCACCGAAGTCACTGACGCAGAAATCGATAAAACGATCGACATACTGCGCAAGCAGCGTGCGCACTTCCACGTCAAGGGCGAGCAAGACGCGCACGGCGACGGTGGTCCGGATCAGGCAGCACAAAAAGACAACCGGGTAACGGTAGATTTTACTGGCGTGATCGATGGTGTTGAATTCCCGGGTGGTAAAGCTGATGACTACGCTTTCGTGCTCGGTGAAGGCCGGATGCTGCCTGAATTTGAAGCTGCCATCACGGGTCTGAAAGTCGGCGAATCGAAGACGTTCCCGCTGGCGTTTCCGGAGAACTACCACGGCAAGGATGTCGCCGGTAAAACTGCTGAATTCACGATCACGCTGAAAAAGCTCGAGTGGGCTCACATGCCTGAAGTCGACGCCGAGTTTGCCATCACGCTGGGTGTTGAAGATGGCGATATCGCCAAGATGCGCGCGGACATCAAGGTCAACCTTGAGCGTGAAGTCGGCGGTCGCACCAAAGCCAAAACCAAAGACAGTGTGATGGATGCGCTGATCAAGGCAACCGAACTCGATGTACCAAAGGCGCTCATCGAGCAAGATGTCGAGCGTCTGGTCGAGATGACGCGTCAGGACATGCAGCAACGCGGCATGGATGTGAAGAACATGCCGTTTCCTCCGGAATTGTTCGCTGCGCAGGCCGAGCGCCGCGTACGCCTCGGTCTGATTCTGGCCGAAGTGGTCAAGACCAACAGCCTGCAAGCAACGGCAGCGCAGGTCAAGGCGCAGGTTGAAGATTTTGCAAAGAGCTACGAAGACCCTCAGCAAGTGATGCAATATTATTTCAGCGACCGCAATCGCCTTGCTGAAGTGGAAGCCCTTGTATTGGAAGAAAACGTCGTCAACTACGTCTTGGGAAAATCAAAAGTGACAGAAAAGTCTGTTGCCTTTGATGAATTGATGAGTAACAACGCGCAGGCGTAAAACGCCGTGTGCTCTCCAAAGGAAAGCAACTATTCATGATGACAAGAAATTTCGCGATGGAACCACAGATGCTCGGCATGATTCCGATGGTGATCGAGCAAAGCGGACGCGGGGAACGGTCGTACGACATTTATTCGCGCTTGCTGAAAGAACGCGTCATTTTTCTAGTGGGTCCGGTCAACGACGGTGTGGCCAACCTGATCGTGGCGCAACTGCTGTTCCTGGAGAGCGAGAATCCGGATAAGGATATTTCGCTGTATATCAATTCACCTGGCGGTTCAGTCTCGGCTGGCATGGCAATTTTCGACACGATGCAGTTCATCAAGCCGAATGTCTCGACGTTGTGTACTGGTTTGGCTGCATCGATGGGTGCTTTCCTGCTGGCTGCTGGTGCCAAGGGCAAGCGCTTCTCGCTGCCGAACTCGCGCATCATGATTCACCAGCCATCTGGTGGTGCGCAAGGTCAAGCAACGGACATCGAGATTCAAGCCAAGGAAATCCTTTACCTGCGCGAACGTCTGAACGGCATTCTTGCCGACAAGACCGGGCGCACGATCGAGGAAATTCGCCGTGATACCGAACGGGATAACTTCATGTCTGCCGATGAAGCCGAAAAGTACGGCATGATCGATAAAGTCCTGACCACCCGCGAGTAATCTGCGACGCGTAAGGCCCGATCATACTGAACGCCCGGACAGCTAACCGTCTGGGCGTTTTGTTTTCAGGCGACGATGCCTGCGCCGTCCGGTCACATTCTGATGCGTCGCCGTGACGGATAGTGATTTCGCAGGTAATATCAAGCAAACCTCACCACTTTCAAGTTCTCCATGTCCGATAAAAAATCTACTACCAGCGAGAAATTGCTGTACTGCTCATTTTGTGGCAAGAGCCAGCATGAGGTTAAAAAACTGATCGCCGGTCCCTCCGTATTTATTTGCGACGAATGTATTGATCTCTGCAATGACATCATTCGGGACGAAGCTTCTACGGTGGAATCTGTAGCTGGTCCTAAATCTGAGTTGCCAACGCCGCAAGAAATTTGTGAGCTGCTAGGTCAGTACGTGATCGGGCAAGAGGGTGCAAAGCGCATCCTGTCCGTCGCCGTCTACAATCACTACAAGCGATTGCGCCATCTTGGGAAGAAAGATGATGTTGAACTAGCCAAGAGCAATATCCTGCTGGTCGGTCCGACGGGTTCTGGCAAGACGCTGCTCGCACAAACGCTGGCACGCATGCTCAATGTGCCTTTCGTTATTGCCGATGCAACGACGCTCACCGAAGCAGGTTATGTCGGTGAAGACGTTGAAAACATCATCCAGAAGCTGTTGCAAGCCTGCAATTACGATGTAGAAAAAGCCCAGAAGGGTATTGTCTACATCGACGAAATCGACAAAATTTCACGCAAGTCCGACAACCCGTCAATCACCCGAGATGTATCCGGTGAAGGCGTGCAGCAAGCATTGCTGAAACTGATTGAAGGTACGATGGCATCGGTGCCGCCACAAGGCGGTCGCAAGCATCCGAATCAGGATTTCGTTCAGATTGATACGACCAACATCATGTTTATTTGTGGTGGTGCGTTCGATGGTCTGGCCAAGATCATCAGCAATCGGTCTGAAAAAAGCGGCATCGGTTTCTCTGCCAGCGTAAAAAGCCAGAGCGAGCGGACTGCCAGCGAAGTATTGCTCGAAGCTGAGCCGGAAGATCTGATCAAGTTCGGCCTTATTCCGGAACTGGTTGGCCGCTTGCCGGTGGTGGCCACGCTCAGCGAGCTGACCGAAGACGCCATGATCCAGATTTTGCTTGAGCCAAAAAATGCCTTGATCAAGCAGTACGCGCGCTTGTTGCAAATGGAAGGCGCTGAGCTCGAAGTCCGCCCTGCGGGACTGCAGGCAATCGCTCGCAAAGCTTTGCAGCGCAAGACGGGTGCACGCGGTTTGCGTTCGATTCTTGAGCATGCTTTACTGGACGTCATGTTTGAATTGCCGAATCAGCAAAATGTCTCAAAAGTAGTGATTGACGAAAACACTATCACTCAGGGCGTCAAGCCGTTAATGATTTATCATGATCAGCCGAAAGTAGCCGGCTCGAAGTAATATCCGAGTTTTTACAGCCTGAAAATACCGTGTTGCCATCGGTTTTTTCGGGCGAACGCAGTAGCATCAAATAATACGGACCAGTGACAATCCGTCGAGATGCCGGTCACACTGAATTGGTGGCCGGTTTTTTACCGGGATTTTTTCGTCCACTGATATTTGTTCGTGAACGGCCTTGTGTTTTCCGCTCTCGCGCCAACATCAATTACACGTTTTTGATAAGGCTCGCCATGACGACTCCCACTTTTACTGAACATACCCAGTTACCGTTATTGCCTTTGCGCGATGTCGTAGTTTTTCCGCATATGGTCATACCGCTATTCGTTGGTCGTCCCAAGTCCATTAAAGCCCTCGAGGCAGCGATGGAACAAGGGAAGAGCATCATGCTGGCAGCGCAAAAAGCCGCCGCCAAGGATGAACCATCCGCCGATGATATTTACGAAATCGGATGTATTGCCAATATTCTCCAGATGCTCAAGCTTCCTGACGGCACCGTCAAAGTGCTGGTTGAGGGCACCCAGCGCGCTCGCATCCATCACATCAGCGAACTTGATACGCATTTCATTGCCGACCTGACGCCGGTGGAATCCGAGTCCGGTGATGAGGCAGAAGTCGAAGCGATGCGTCGTGCGATCGTTCAGCAGTTCGATCAGTATGTGAAGCTGAACAAGAAAATCCCACCTGAAATTCTGACCTCGCTGGCCGGCATCGATGATGCAGGTCGCCTGGCCGACACGATTGCCGCACATTTGCCGCTGAAGCTTGAGCAAAAGCAGGTCATTCTCGAAATTTTCAACGTCGCAAAACGCCATGAGCATTTGCTGGGCCAGCTTGAAGGTGAGCTCGATATCCTGCAGGTAGAAAAGCGGATCCGTGGACGCGTGAAGCGCCAGATGGAAAAATCGCAGCGCGAGTACTACCTCAACGAGCAAGTCAAAGCGATCCAGAAAGAACTGGGTGAGGGCGAAGAGGGTGCGGATCTCGAGGAGCTCGAGAAAAAAATCGTTGCCGCCAAGATGCCAAAAGAAGCGCTTGCCAAGGCCAACAGCGAACTCAAAAAGCTCAAGTTGATGTCGCCGATGTCAGCCGAGGCTACGGTCGTACGCAACTACATTGATACGCTGGTCGGGCTGCCATGGAGAAAAAAATCCAAGGTCAATAACGATTTGTCGAATGCCGAAAAAGTACTTGAAGACGACCATTTCGGTCTCGACAAGGTCAAGGAACGCATTCTGGAATACCTCGCCGTACAACAGCGTGTCGACAAGTTAAAAGCGCCGATTCTGTGTTTCGTCGGTCCCCCTGGTGTCGGTAAGACGTCGCTAGGTCAGTCAATTGCACGCGCGACGAACCGCAAGTTCGTTCGCATGGCATTGGGTGGCGTGCGCGACGAGGCTGAGATTCGCGGCCACCGTCGTACTTATATCGGTTCGATGCCGGGCAAGATCCTGCAGAGTCTGGCGAAAACTGGTGTGCGCAATCCTCTGTTCTTGCTCGACGAAATCGACAAGCTGGGTATGGATTTCCGTGGTGATCCGTCGTCAGCGTTACTTGAAGTGCTGGACCCGGAACAGAATCATATGTTTTCGGATCATTACGTCGAGGTTGATTTTGACCTGTCGGACGTGATGTTTGTCGCGACCTCGAATTCGTACAATATTCCGCCGGCGTTGCTTGACCGGATGGAAGTGATTCGCTTGTCGGGCTACACCGAAGACGAAAAAACCAGCATCGCGCAACGCTATTTGCTGCCAAAGCAAATCAAGAACAACGGTTTGCTGGAAGGCGAAATCAGCGTCGCCGAGTCGGCGATTCGCGACATTATTCGCTACTACACCCGTGAAGCGGGCGTGCGTTCCCTCGAGCGGGAAATCTCGAAGATCTGCCGTAAAGTCGTCAAAATGCTGTTACTTAAAAAGCAGGATAAAAAAGTGGCGGTGACCGGCAAGAATATCGACAAGTTCCTTGGCGTGCGGCGCTATGATTTCGGCGTCGCAGAAAAAGAAAACCAGATCGGACAAGTCGTCGGTCTGGCATGGACAGAAGTAGGTGGCGACCTGCTGACCATCGAAGCGGTAACAATGCCAGGCAAGGGACAGATCATCCGTACCGGAACGCTGGGCGACGTGATGAAAGAATCGATCGAGGCAGCGCGCACAGTGGTACGAAGCCGTGCCCGTAACCTTGGCATCAAACTCGATGCGTTCGAAAAGAACGATATTCACATCCACGTGCCGGAAGGTGCAACGCCGAAAGACGGACCATCGGCTGGCGTGGCGATGACGATTGCCATGGTCTCTTCCTTTACCGGGATACCAGTGCGTGCCGATGTCGCGATGACGGGTGAGATCACGTTGCGCGGTGAAGTGCTGCCGATCGGCGGGTTGAAGGAAAAGCTGCTTGCAGCGCATCGCGGTGGTATCAAGACGGTGATGATTCCCGAGCAAAATGTGAAGGACCTGGCCGAGATTCCGGACAACGTCAAGAACAAGCTTGAGATCGTGCCGGTACGCTGGATCGATAAGGCGCTTGAAATTGCGCTGGAGAGATCGCCGGTACCCTTGACCGATGAAGAAGTCGCGTTGAGTGCACTGGCTGCGCAAAAGAAAGAGACGGTTGATCCGCTTATCGTGAAGCACTGATCGACGGTTGTGGCCTCGTAAATGGCGCTCGATTGAGCGCCATTTTTATATTCTCTTTGGGAGAGTGCGTGGCGGACGCATCCCGATGCAGGCTGGAATTTATTGCATCGCGCTTTTACACGGCGATTGTCCGGCTTCTGCGCATTTAAGCATGGCAAATCCAACCTGTATGAGTTAAGATCGTCGACTTCGGTGTGGTGACAAACATCGGAAAAGTAGCAATATGCAGTCGACTGGCAGCCCAAGGCCATATCTAGGGTGCTTAGCTCAGTTGGTAGAGCGGCGCCCTTACAAGGCGTAGGTCGGGGGTTCGAGCCCCTCAGCACCCACCAGGACGTCTTCTGCATCACGACGTTGTTCACGTTGTGTACAGTTAAATTGCAAGCAATTTGATTGTGATTCAGGGTTGCAGTAATCAGGAGTGGTAGTTCAGCTGGTTAGAATACCGGCCTGTCACGCCGGGGGTCGCGGGTTCGAGTCCCGTCCACTCCGCCAGAACAATAATGACGCAGTAGTGATTCCATAGGAATCACATCGGGACTCGAAGGGAATCGCTTGCAAGCGATTCCGCGGCCTGCAGTATGTAGGCGAGTCCCGTCCACTCCGCCAGAACAATAATGACGCAGTAGTGATTCCATAGGAATCACGTCGGGACTCGAAGGGAATCGCTTGCAAGCGATTCCGCGGCCTGCAGTATGCAGGCGAGTCCCTTCCACTCCGCCAACACATCCGAAAAGGCGAACGCGAGTTCGCCTTTTTTCATATGCATCACTGCGATAGAATTGGTCGCAACTTGTCTCTGAATGGTTGATCATGTTTGAATTCGTCCGTACGCATAAACGCTTGATGCAGTTTCTATTGCTGCTAATCATAGTTCCGTCATTCGCTCTGGTGGGCTTGGGTAGTTATAAAAGTTTCGGGGATGCCGAAAATGTGGTGGCCAAAGTTGGTGGCCAACCCATCACTAAACCTGAGTATGACGCAGCATTAAGCGAGCAAATGGCGCGTTTCAAGCAGATGTTTGGTGCGCAGTTCGATCAGAAGATGTTCGATACGCCTGAGGCGCGCCAAGGTGCGCTGGATAGTCTGATCGCACAGCGTGCCCTGTCGGTCGAAGTGGCACGGCAGCACTTGAGCGTGGCTGACAAGGCCCTGCAGCAGAGCATTACCAGCATTGATGGTCTGGTGGGTCCCGATGGCAAATTTGATGGTGAGCGTTATCGCTCCCTGCTCGCCATGCAAGGCATGACTCCAGCGATGTACGAGCAGCGCTTACGCCAGGACATGGCTGCGCAACAATTGAATTCAGCGATACAGTCAACGGCCTTCGCGCCCAAGACAGTAACGACTCGACTGTCCGAGATCAGCGAGCAGGAACGCACAGTGCAGGAACTGCTTTTCAAGCCTGCCGACTATGCCGCGCAGGTAAAAGTCACGCCTGAACTGCTGAAGACTTATTACGACAAGAATGGTCGTCAGTTTGAAGTGCCGGAGCAAGCCAACATCGAGTACGTCGTGTTGAGCAGCGAGGCATTGGCGGCACAGATTGCTGTCACCGATCAGGAAGCATCGGGCTTATACGAACAAAATAAAAACCGCTACGGCGTTGAAGAACAGCGTCGGGCCAGCCATATTTTGATCAATCTGAAAAAAGGCGGTTCGGCCGCCGACAAGGCATTGGCCAAAGACAAGGCGGAGAAATTGCTCGCGCAAGTGCGCAAGAACCCTGCAGATTTTGCCAGGATCGCCAAAGCTAATTCCGAAGATCAGGGCAGCGCACCCAATGGTGGTGATCTGGATTTCTTTGGCAAAGGTGCGATGACTCCGCCGTTTGAAGACGCGGTGTTCAAGCTCAAGTTAAATGAAATCAGCAATGTTGTTGAATCCGATTTTGGATTTCATATCATTGAAGTGACAGAAATTAAGCCTGCATCGTTCCGTACGTTTGAGCAGGTCAAGCCGGAGATCATTGCTGACATCAAGAAACAAAAAGCAGCCAAGCAGTATTCGGAGGCCGCAGAGGTGTTTAGCAATACAGTCTATGAACAGTCAGATAGCCTCAAGCCGGTTGCCGACAAGCTCAAGCTGAAAGTGGAAACAGCGTCAGCAGTCAGCCGGACCCCGAATCCTTCGACACCACAGTCTGCCTTGACCAATAATCAGAAATTTCTCAACGCGCTGTTTGCCGACGAGTCATTGAAAAGCAAGCACAACACCGAAGCCGTTGAAGTGGCGCCAAGTACGCTCGTAGCTGGCCGTGTGGTTCAATACAAGCCAGTGGGCAAGCGACCATTTGCAGAAGTGGAAGCAATCGTGCGTGAGAAAGTGATTGCTGAAGAGTCTGCCGTACTCGCTAAAAAAGCAGGGGAAACGAAACTTGCTGCGCTCAAGCTCGCCGATGAGGCAACGGGATTTGGTGCTGCCAAAGTGGTGTCGCGGGCGAAAAATGACGCGCTCAATGGTGCGGGATTCGACAGCGTCATGAAAGCTGATGTCAGCAAGTTGCCAGCCATTGTGGGTACGGATCTGGCAGGCCAGGGTTATGCGGTGTATCGCATCAGCAAAGTCGCACAGGCCGAGAAGATCGATGCACCACGGCGTCTTGGAGAGCAAAAGCAAATTGCCAATGCACTGGCCCAGCAGGAAATGCTCGCCTACATCGATGCACTCAAGAAAAAAGCCAAAGTGAAAATAATCAAGCCAGTCACCAGCACGCCGGTGGTGGCGGATGAGCGTCAGTAACTGATCTGGTGGTGAAGCATTGAAGGCCACACTGGCATCGCGTCCAGTGTGGCCTTCTTGTTTGCAGATCAACCAAGTGGACTGTTCACGGTCTCGGGGTTGAGATAGTTTTCCAGTTCAATGAGTAACTCTTATCACTTCGGCTGTCTACTGGTCACCGCCATCACGTGGTCCTCTTTGTTCCAGCGGCCAGAAGTGTCCTGCCGTATTCATCGTTCCGGATGCGTGCATCGTTCAGCGATGTGCGCCTTGAAAATACGCCTTGAACGCCGCGATGGTACGAGTCACATCGTCGCGAGAAACATCAAGGTGGGTGACCAGACGCATGTGCGGCGTGATCCGCGCGGTAATACCATTGTCCAGCAGATATTTTTCGAGCGGTGCGCAATGGGCCGCCGCCATATCGGCATACAGGATATTGGTTTGCGGAGTACTGACAGTCAGCTCGTCTATCTCTGCCAGGCCAATCGCCAGCAGCGTTGCATGGTCATGATCTTGCGCCAGCCGGTCGACGTGATGCTCCAGAGCATACAAGCCAGCCGCCGCCAGAATACCCGCCTGGCGCAAGCCGCCACCGAGCATCTTGCGCCAGCGCAGCGCCCGCTGAATCATGTCGCGGCTGCCGCACAGTACCGAGCCGATGGGCGCGCCCAGCCCTTTGGACAGGCACACCGATACCGAATCAAAACCCGCTGTCGCCGCCTGCAAGCTGATGCCTTGCTTGACGGCGGCATTGAAGATGCGCGCGCCATCCAGATGGGTGATCAGGCCGCGTTGATGAGCCAGCGTGGTGGCGGCATCCAGATAATCACGCGGCAGTACACGACCGCCAATCGTATTTTCGAGCGCCAGCAAACGCGTGCGCGCAAAGTGGACGTCGTCGGGCTTGATCGCCCCGGCGATATCAGCCAGCGCCAGTGAGCCATCGGCCTGCTGCGGCAGCGGTTGCGGCTGAATGCTTCCGAGCACGGCCGCACCGCCTGCCTCGTACTTGTAGGTATGCGCTTCCTGACCAACCAGATATTCATCACCACGACCGCAATGTGCCATCAGACCAATCAAATTGCTTTGTGTACCAGAAGGTGCAAATAACGCCGCTTCATAGCCGAACAGTTCCGCAGTGACGTGCTGCAAACGGTTGACGGTCGGGTCATCACCGTACACATCGTCGCCGACCTCGGCGGCAGCCATGGCGGCACGCATGGCGGGACCAGGACGGGTAACGGTATCGCTACGCAAATCGATCAGGTGATTCATACGACTCCTTGTGGTGGGGACGGCTTGATCCGAAGCGGATCAACGTGGGTCATCAGGTCCAGAACAGCGTGTCGCTCCATGACACGGCGACGTGCATCAAGGGCGATGTCGTGGCCCTGCTCGACGGTGATGTCAGCATCAATTTCAAGATGAACATCGACCAGGATCATGTCGCCGGCCTTGCGGGTTTTCAGGTCATGCCAGCCCAGCACGCCGGGAGTCTCCGTCAGGGTGACACGGATGGCCTGCACGGTCTCGTCATCAACCGCGCGATCCATCAGATCTTGCAGCGCGTCCCAGGCAAAACTCCATCCCATTTTCGTGACCATGAAGCCGACGATCATCGCCGCCAGCGGGTCGAGCATCGGATAACCCAGCAGGCTGCCGGCGATGCCGACGGCCACCACCAGAGACGCGGCAGCGTCCGAGCGGGCGTGCCAGGCATTGGCGATCAGCATGCTGGAACGCACTTTCTGCGCCACATTGAGCATGTAGCGAAAGAGCAGTTCCTTGGCCAGCAGCGCAGCGAGGGCAACCCAGATCGCGATCGATTTGACCTGCTGGATTGCACCCGGTTGTTCGATCTTGTGAAAGGCGCCCCACAGCATTCCGACGCCAACGGCGAGCAGCAGCAGGCCCAGCGTGAGCGAGGCGGCATTTTCGTAGCGCTGGTGGCCGTAGTGATGGTCTTCATCCGGTGCCTTCTGGCTATGGTGATTGGCAAACAGGACGACAAAGTCAGCAACCAGATCCGAGAGCGAATGAATGCCGTCGGCGATCAGTCCTGCTGATCCCGCCAGTATGCCAGTGGTGACCTGGCCGATGGTCAGGCCGATGTTGACGAAGACGCTAACGAGCGTGCTGCGCTTGGCCGCCTCTTGCCGTGACGGTGTGTTCTCGTCATCGTGTTCGTCCAGTTCGTCCAGTTCGTCGATGGCTTGCATGGTATTTCCCTGTATTATTTTTGCCCTCGTGTGGCGAGGGGGATGTTGGTCCTGCTGGTTGTGTCCTGCTGTATAGCCTTGCCGTATTACTCCTGCCGCTCCAGGATGGATCCGAACGCTGCCAGAGCCCGCTCACCGATCGACCGGTCGGCCCAGTCTGCCAGCGTGACCTGATGACTTTGATCAAGATAGCTGGCGACCGTGTGTTTGAGCTCGGTCGCGATTGTCGCATCTCGCAGGACCAGATTGACTTCATTATTCAATCCGAACGAGCGGTTGTCGAAATTGGTTGATCCGACGACCGACCACAAGTCGTCAACCAGCATGATTTTCGCATGCAGCATGCCAGGCTGGTATTCATGAATCTGTACGCCGCCGGCGATCAGTTCGCCGTACCAGCGTCGACTGGCCAGTCGCGCAATCGTGTGGTTGTTGTGGCTGCCGTTGGTCATGATCGTCACGCTCACCCCTCGGGCGACCGCGTCGAGCAGCGCGTTGCGCATCGATTGGTCCGGTACAAAGTAGGGCGACGTGATCAGTAATTCCTGTCGCGCTGCGCCGACCAGAATCTGGAACAGTGTGCGGGCGCGGGTCGAGCGGCCGCCGGTCGGTGTGCTGCCTACCACCAGAGCGACCGAGTGGTCGAGATCGATGGCGGCGGGCAGGGTGGTTCGGCCCAGTAACATTTCGGGGCCGACGAGAATTTCACCATGGCTCTCCAGCCAACTCTGCGCGAAGACGGATTGCAAGGCGCGTGCCGGCGTGCCCGTGACACGTACCATCAGATCGCGCCACGCTGGCGAGGCATCGGTGCCGGTGTCCCAGGCCGTGCCAATCCCGGCACCACCAATGAACGCGGTCTGGCCATCGACGATCAGCAGCTCGCGGTGCGTACGGTTGTTCCAGCGTTTGAGTGTGTACCAGCGAAACGGCTGGTACCACGCTACTTGCGCACCAGCGGCACGCAGCGTGTCAAAAAAATGATCGGGTGTCGGCAGGCTGCCGACGGCATCGACAACGACGCGCACGGCAACGCCGGCTCGTGCGCGTTCGGCCAGCGCGTCGATGAAGCGCTGGCCGATCGGTGTCGCATGAAAAATAAAGGCTTCGAGATCGATCGATGTGCTGGCGCTGCGGATCAACGCCAGCTCGGCCGGGTAAAAATTTTCACCTTCCGGGTAGATCGTCGTACCGCCCAATGCCAGCGGCGCTTGCTCGACCGCGCTGCCGAGCAAGTCGAGCAATACCGGCGAGCGGGTCGATGGCACGGGCGCACTGGTATGGTAGGTCAGACCCGGTTCAAAGAGCACCACGAACACCAGTGCCAGCATCAGCGTGGTGGACACGCCAATGGCCATGCGCAGCAGATTGCGCAAGCGCAGCAAGCGCCGCAATCTGAAAATCACGTGGGGCCGGTCGGTCGGTGCATGGCTGCTTTAGCTAACCAGGCGGGCGTTCTGCGGAAACATCTGCGCGCGCGCGGCGTCATCCATCTCGGCCTTGAACGTGAATTGCGATTTCAGCGCTTCGGCCCGCTGTGCTGCCGGACGGGCATTGATCTCGTCGAACAGGCGCTTGAGGTTGGGCAGCTTGTCCCAGGCGTCCTTGCCAAGGATGAATGGCAGTACACGCGCCCAGCCCCAGACGGCCATGTCGACCAGCGTGTAAGTGTCACCCAGCATGTAGCGGTGCTTTGCCAGTTGGGCATCGAGGATGGCGTAATGGCGCTCGGCTTCAAAGGTGTAGCGGTTGACCGCGTAGTCTTTTGGCTCGGGGGCAAAGTGCTTGAAATGCACGGCCTGGCCCGAATACGGACCGATACCGCTGGCCACGAACATCAGCCATGAATACAGTTGCGCACGGGCGGCAGGCGTGTTCTCCGGCAGGAACTGGCCAGTTTTTTCTGCCAGATACAGCAGGATCGCGTTGCTGTCGAAGACGATCGCATCGCCATCGACCAGCGCCGGTGTCTTGGCATTCGGATTGATTTTCAGGAAGTCCGGCAGGTGCTGTTCGCCTTTGCGCGTATCGACAGGAATGGTCTCGTAAGGCAGGCCGGCTTCTTCGAGGAAGAGGGCGACTTTGAGCGGGTTCGGTGACGGATGAAAATAGAATTTGATCATGAGAGTCCTTTTCAGATAAACGGGTGGCAGGGAGAGTCAAATCGATACTGCCTCGCGATGGTACAGGCATCCCTGAAATATTTCTGGCACACTCGACTCGCCCGTCCTATCGGGTCGACAACTATTTATAACCAGGAGACCAGCCATGATCAAAGTTAGCGTGATGTACCCCAACACCCCTGGTGCCCGTTTCAATCACGAGTACTACCGTGACAACCACATGCCGCTCGTCAAAGCGCGCATGGGAGAGTCCTGCAAGTTTTATACGGTCGACAAGGGGCTGTCCGGTGGCGCACCCGGCACGCCGCCGACCTACATCGGGATGTGCCACATCTTCAGTGATTCGGTCGAGAGTTTTCAGGCCGGCTTTGGCCCGCATGTCGCCGAAATCCTCGGCGACATTCCAAACTACACCGACCTCGCGCCGGTAATGCAGATCAGCGAAGTGATAGTCGGCTAATCAGCCGGTCAGATCGTTGCCGCCAGCGTGACGCGCGGCAGCAGCATCGTGCCGGTGTCGCGATAACGCGTGTGCCAGGACAAGGCTTTTTCCAGCACATGCGGCGTATGGCCACCGCGCTTTGCGGCTTCGGCCACATATTCCCTGAGCATGTGCCGGTACGGTTCGGCGACGCAGTTATCGATGATGACTGTGGCGCGTTCGCGTGGTGCCAGTCCGCGCAGGTCGGCCAGGCCGACTTCGGTGACGAGGATGTCGACATCATGTTCGTTATGGTCGACATGGGAGACCATCGGAACGATGCTGGAAATTTTGCCCTCCTTGGCTAGCGACTTGGTCGCAAACACGGCCAGATAGGCATTGCGCGCAAAGTCCCCGGAACCGCCGATGCCGTTCATCACATGTGTGCCCAGCGTATGGGTGGAATTGACGTTGCCGTAGATGTCGGCTTCCAGCGCGGTATTGATGGCGATGATGCCAAGGCGGCGGATAATTTCAGGATGGTTGCTGACCTCCTGCGGGCGCAGGACCAGTCGCTCCTTGTACCGCGCCAGTTCGCCAAACACCTGTTTGCCCTTGTCGGCTGACAGCGTGATCGACGACCCGGAAGCGAAGTCCAGCTTGCCGGCATCGAACAGGTCAAAGGTCGAATCCTGCAGCACTTCCGAATACATCGTCAGGTGCTCGAACGGACTGTCGATGAAGCCGGTCATGACGGCATTGGCAATCGTGCCGATACCGGCTTGCAACGGCAGCAGGCTGTTGGTGAGCCGGCCGAGACGGACTTCTTCGTTGAAGAAATTGACCAGGTGCGCAGCGATCGCATCGGTGTCCGCATCCGGCGGCAGGATGGTCGATGAGCTGTCGTTTCTTTCGGTGATGACGATGGCGGCGATTTTTTCCGGCGGGATGTGGATCGCGGTGGTGCCGACGCGATCGTGCGGCGTCATCAGCGGCATCGGTTCGCGTTGCGGCCGATGCTTGGGGATGAAGATGTCGTGCAGACCTTCGAGTTCGAGTGACTGGTTCAGGTTGATTTCGACAATGACCTTGTCGGCCAATATCGCAAAGCTGGCGCTGTTGCCAATCGAGGTCGACGGGATGATTGCGCCGGTCTCGGTGATCGCGATGGCTTCGATGATGGCGACATCGATCGGACCGAGCTGGCGCGTGCGCAGCATCTCGACGGTCTCCGACAGATGCTGGTCGACATACATCACTTCGCCGCGATTGATGGCCGCGCGCAGGACCGGATCGGCCTGGAACGGCAGGCGTCGGGCCAGCACGCCGGCTTCGGTCAGCAGCTTGTCGACATCGTTGCCCAGCGATGCCCCGGTCATCAGCGTGATCCGGAACGGCGACTGACGGGCCCGTTCTGCCATTGCCAGCGGCACTTCTTTGGCATCGCCCGATTTGGTGAAGCCGCTCATGCCGATGGTCATGCCATCCTGGATCAGCGCAGCCGCTTCGGTGGCAGTGGTGATGCGCTCGCGCAGCGCGGGCAGGCGGATGCGGTCGTGGTGTTGGTCATGCATGAAGACTCCAGGTCAGGTGAGACAGAAATTGATCGGCATCAGGGGTGGCGGGATGGACGTGTCCTGCAGCGATGCACGCATGTCGATTTCAATGGCGCGGCAGATCGCGTCTAGCGGCAAGTCATTCGACTCGGTACCGAACGGCTCTTCGATTTCATCGCCGAGCGCATCCAGTCCGAAGAATGTATAGGCGACGACGGCGACCACGAATGGCGTCATGAACCCGATCGAATCAACCAGTCCGAACGGCAGCAGGAAGCAATAAATGTAGGCAGTGCGGTGCAGCAGCAGCGTGTACGAAAACGGGATCGGCGTATTACGGATACGTTCGCACGAGGCCGCAGCAGCGGTCATCGCCGACAAGGTCGTGTCGATCGCGACGGCCAGACATGGATCGATGCGGCCTTCCTTCAGGCTCAAGCGCAAGTCCTGTCCCATGCGCAGCATCAGAAAGTCCGGCTTGTTGCGGGCCGCTTCCATGTGCTCCCATTCCCCGGGCAGCAGTAGCGTTTGCAACTCGCCGGTAATTGGCTGGTTGCGCAAACGGTCACGCAGCGCAAGCGAAAAAGCAATCGCACGGTAAATCATGCGCACCCGCACATCCGCCAAGCCCAGACTGGCAACCGCTGGTTCGGGATCATCGATCAGGCTCTGGCACTGGCGCGACAGATTCCGGCAGCGCAGCACCAGCTCTCCCCACAATTTGCGGCCCTCCCAGAAACGGTCATAGGCAGCGTTGTTGCGAAAGCCAAGAAAAATCGCAATCGGCAGACCGATCAGGGTGAACGGGATCGTCGTTAGCGTGATCTTTAATGTGTAGAGATCGCCGTGCGACACCGTCACTAGCGTCGCGATGACAATATTGACGATGAGTGTCGGCAGGATGCGCGGCAGCACGGAGCCGCGCAGCAGCAGGAACAGCTTGAGTCCGGAAGGCCGGTCTCTGATTATCATGATGCGCTTTCAGTAAAATTCACTAACATGGCAGTGATATTAATTGCTAAGATATTAGCGAGTCAAGCAATGACCACGGGAGATTTCATGAACCAACCGATCCGTCGGATCCGGAGCACACGATGAGAAAACGCATTGCCCACCGCAACCTGCCACAGGTTTTTTTGAAGGCGCGCGATTGCCTGATGGCGCACTTCCGGCCCATCCTGAATCACTTCGGTCTGACCGAACAGCAATGGCGCATTTTGCGTGTGCTGGATGAACACGAACAGCTTGAGCCGCGTGAGATCTGCACGTTGTGCCAGATGTTGAGTCCCAGCATGGCCGGCATACTGGCGCGCATGGAAGACATGCAATTGATCCGGCGCAGTCGGATCGCCGGTGACCAGCGTCGCGTACTGGTGCAGCTGGCCAAAAAAGGCGACCAGCTGATGGCCGAACTGGCACCGCTGGTCGAGGCGCAATACCGCGAGATCGAGCGGGCATTCGGTACGCAACTGTTCGCCGATTTGTCGATGGCGATGGAAGCGTTTATTGCGGCAGACAGTCAGTCGGTCGAGCGCATTGCGTTGCCGGCCAGGGCGCAGGTGGTGGCGCGACGACGTGCTTTAAAAGAGGGTGCCGCGGCGGCTGAATGATCGGATAGGTAGCGTTGATCTGCGTTTAATCAGACCCGGCAAATGGAAAATCAGAAAAAATAGGCGTTGGTCATGCAGTCTGCGATGACCTTTTTCGGAAAGGAAAAGTGATGCAACTCCAACCCTATTTGTTCTTCAACGGAAATTGCGAAGACGCGCTCACGTTCTATCGCAAGGCGCTCGGTGTCGAAGTATCAATGATGATGCGTTACAAGGACAGTCCCGAACCCATGCCGCCGGGCATGGTGCCGCCGCACTACGACGACAAGATCCTGCATGCGTCTTTTCATGTTGGTGCCAGCACCGTGATGGCGTCAGACAGCCCTTGCCCGGGGCCGCATGGCTTTCAGGGATTTTCGCTGTCGGTCGCTGTGCCCGATGAGGCCGAGGCCGAGCGGGTATTCGCTGCGCTGGGTGACGCCGGGCAAGTGACGATGCCGTTGTCCAAAACTTTCTGGTCACCGCACTACGGCATGCTGATCGATCGCTATGGCGTATCGTGGATGGTGGGTGTGGAACCTGGTGCCTGAACGTTGCGGCCAATTAACGATGGCAAGTGCCAATCCGATAATTGGCCACGGCGTTGATAACTGGCCGGTGCCACCCTCCATGCAGGCAGGGCAGTGCGGACGATCTGATGGCGTTTTATTTCGAGCGATCACCGGTCGGACGCGCCTGGCGAAATCCCGGCTTGGCCAGGATCTCGACATAGGCCTCGGTCGCGCCCGTGTTCGCGACTTCATCGAGATGCGCGGTCAAGGCCGACAGATGGACCGATTTTGCCGTGTCCTTGCTGGCTCCGAGACGGCAATCGAAATCGAGGAAGTCCGCACCGTCGGGCAACTCGCGGCGCTGCTCACGCTTGATGTACTTGCGGATATCGTGTTTTACGGCGTCGAGTACGCGATCGCGGTGAAGACCCTCCTGGGTCAGTGGAAAAATTTTTCTCATGGCGATTCGGGAACGCTGGTGGCGCAGTCAGTGTGGAATGAAGGGCGCGATTATACGCGACAAGGTATCCTGAGCAGCTATGACGATACCGCGCGAACCACTCCCCATACCGGGCAAGGATGAGATTGCCTTGCTCGACCCTTTTGACCGGCTCGGACTCGACCGGATCGTGATCGTGCGTAGCGCCGTAGAGGCCCGCGAGGCGTGTGCCGAGCTGAGTGACTGCGCGGTCTGGGGCTTCGATACCGAATCCCGTCCTACTTTTTTCAAGGACCAGGTTTCCGATGGGCCGCACATCATTCAGTTGGCGACCCGCCATCGCGCCTGGGTGTTTCAGTTACAGGATCCGGATTGTGCGGAGCAAGTCTGTGCACTGCTGGCCAATGGCAAGCACGTCAAGGCGGGATTTGGTCTGGGTGACGATACCCGGCGTATCGTGTCCAAGCTGGGTGTGGCACCGTCGGCGGTGCTGGATCTCAATGCGGTATTTCGGGCGCGCGGTTATCGCAAGGACATCGGCGTCAAGGGAGCAGTAGCGGTGCTCTTTCAACGGCGCTTTCTCAAGTCAAAAAGGGCCGCAACGTCCAATTGGGCCAACCCACGACTGACCGATGCACAGGTGCTGTATGCCGCCAACGATGCCTATGGAGCTGCGCGTGTTCATGACGCGCTGGACTTGCCCTGATGCGTTCACTTGCCGAGGACGACATCGCGCGCATCGAACTGGCCGCCACCGAGCTGGTAGCGCGCCGCCGCACCCGGCGTCAAGGCGCGGCGCTGGCCGAAGGCTATCGTCCGACGGATGTCGCTGCTGCGCTGGCGATCCAGCGCGCGGTCACCCGTCAGCTAGCTGCCGATATCGGTGGCTGGAAATGCGCGTTGCCGTCGCCCGGAAAACTGGTGCTGGCACCGATTTACCGGGAGGCGATTCACACGGCAAGTCCCTGTCCGGTGCGGGTACGTGATGGCATCCTGCGCGTCGAACCGGAGCTGGCCTATGTGCTTGCCCGTGACTTGCCGGCACGCGATCAGCCTTACACGCCGGCCGATGTTGACTGCGCCATCGCCCGCACGCATCTCGCACTCGAACTGCTCGAGAGCCGCTACACCGATCATCACGCGGTCAGCTTCATCGACAATCTTGCCGACGCGCTGGTCAACCAGGGATTATTCCTCGGTCCGGTGGTTGATGACGATGCCGATTGCGGTGAGCTGGCACTGCAGGTCGGTAACGCAAACAGTCCGCTGCAAGGTCGCCATCCCGACGGCAATCCGCGCTTGCCGCTGTACTGGCTGGCCGAGTACCTGCGCAGTCAAGGCGAAGGTTTGCGTGCCGGGCAGGTGGTGATCACCGGTTCGTACGCGGGCAGCTTGCCGTTGCCGCTCGCTTCCGAGGTGCGCATCCGTTACGGCGCACTCGGCACGTTGTCGGTCTGCTTCAAGGCCGATGACTGAACCGGACGCGGTTGTCGGCACCTTTCGTCCCCGGCTGACCTTGCAAACCTTGACGCGTGGCGACGGCTTGCTCGGGATGCGGCCGTCCGGATTATTCGGACCACGCGGCGGTAACGTGACCGTGGCGCAGATCGACTGGACCTATGCGACGCCGTCGGGCCTGCGCTGGCAGATCGTTGCACCGACCGGACTGCTCAATCGTCGTCCTGCCGGCATGGCACCGGTGCTCGACGAGACCGGCCAGCAAGTAGCGCTGATGCGCGACCTGGGTGCCGAGGCCGATGCGCTGGACCGGATTCTGGAGCTGGGTTTTCATCCTTTGCCGGCCAAGTCACTGCAATGGCGCAGCGACAGTGTGCTGCCGGCCGGCCAGTCATTGTGGAGCTTGCTGCAGGAAGAATTTTTTGGCGATTTTTGGGCCGAGCAATTGCCCGGTTTGCAGGAACTGGGCTGGCGCATCGTGGTCCGGCCGGGATTTGCGCACGAGAGCGTGGCCGTCGATGCGTGGCATCTGGTGATCAATCCGGTCAATGGCGAGGTGCTGGGCAAGGAAGTCGCTGCACCGTTGCGCCGCCGTGCCAATGGCGTGGTCGCGTTGGGCGGACCCGCCAATGCCGGTTCGTGGCTGCTGTCACTGGGTATCGAAATCAATGGTCAACTGCTCGATCTGGTGCCGATGCTGGCGCTGTTGCTCAAGCAAGACCGGCGCTGGCTCAATGCCGCACTGATTGCGCAGATCGATGATGCGTCGGTGATCCGGTTACGCGCGCCGGGTGGCAAGCGCATTGACGCGTTCGCGGCACCACTCAAGGCCATCGTCACCAGCATGCTCGATTTGCTGACCGATCCGCGCCGCAAGGACGGTCCCTTGTTGCTGTCATCATGGGATGCCGAGCGGCTGGAGCAATTACGCATCAGCCTGCTGGCTTCGCAAGCCGAACGTGCGGGGCCGCACGGCCAATGGCAATTGCAAGGTGAGGCTGGCTTGCAGCAGTTGACGCAGCGCTTGTCGGCCGTTGGTGGCGTGCAGCCGGTGGTTGCGCCAGCGGGAATGGGGGTGACGCTGCGCCCTTATCAATTGCATGGCGTCGCCTGGCTGCAATATCTGCGTGCCCATGACCTTGCCGGCATTCTGGCTGATGACATGGGACTAGGCAAAACGGCGCAGGCGCTGGCCCATCTGCTGATCGAAAAGCAAGCCGGCCGGCTCGATTGTCCGGCGCTGGTGGTGCTGCCGACGTCGTTGCTGTTCAACTGGCAAGCGGAGGCGCAGCGGATGGCACCGGACCTGCGCGTACTGACCTTGCAAGGCGCGCAGCGTGATAGCGGTTTTGCGCTGATGGCGCAGTACGACATCGTGCTGACCACCTATCCGCTGGTGTGGCGTGACCTCGATCGCTTGCGGGTGCAGCGTTTTCATTTGCTGATCCTCGATGAAGCGCAAAGCGTCAAGAATCCGGCCGGGCGCAGTGCCAACGCGATCCGTCGCTTGCAGGCACGCCATCGCCTGTGCATCACCGGCACGCCGCTGGAAAACCATCTTGGCGAACTCTGGACCCAGTTTGATTTTCTACTGCCGGGTTTTCTGGGCGATCAGCGCAGCTTCCAGCGCCTGTGGCGCAAGCCCATCGAAGTCAATGGCGAAACCGTGCGTGCCCAGTTGCTGGCGCAACGCGTGCGCCCGTTTATTCTGCGACGGCGCAAGAGCGACGTCGCCACCGAACTGCCGCCGCGCATCGACATCATCAAGCGCGTGCAATTGCAGGGACATCAGCGCGACCTGTACGAAAGCGTGCGGGTAGCGTGCGATGAGCAGGTGCGCAGGGTGCTGGCGCGCAAGGGCTTTCGCCATGCGCAGATCTCGATCCTCGACGCGTTGCTGAAGTTGCGCCAGGTGTGCTGCGATCCGTACTTGCTGAAAGGTCCGGCGATGGCACCGGCGATGGAGCGCGCCAAGATCGCCTTGTTATGCGATCTGTTGCCGGTGCTGGTGGCGGAAGGGCGGCGCGTGCTGGTGTTTTCGCAGTTCACCGAATTACTGGCGTTGGTCGAAGTCGAACTCGATGCGCTGGGATTGCCTTGGCTGTCGCTGACTGGCAAGACGCCAACGGCGCAGCGCGGCGAGATCGTTGCCCGATTCCAGGACTTGCAGGTGCCGATTCTGCTGGTCAGTCTCAAGGCGGGCGGTGTCGGCCTGAACCTGACGGCAGCCGACACCGTGATCCATCTCGATCCGTGGTGGAATCCGGCCGTCGAGGAGCAAGCGACGGCACGCGCGCACCGCATCGGCCAGACCCGGACCGTGCTGGTCTACAAGCTGGTCGTCGAGGGCAGCATTGAAGAGCGCATTCTGGCACTGCAGGCGCGCAAGGCGGCGCTGGCCGAGGGCGTGCTTGGCAACGATGCCGCTTTTTCAGCCAAGTTCGACGCCGACGATTTGCTGGGGTTGCTGGCACCGCTGGCTTGACGTCGCTGGCCGGCGGTTTATTGCATGCGGATGAAGGTGTCTTCGTTGGGGAATTTGGCATGCAGCCATTCGCCATCCATCAACAAGGCCCGGACCAGGTCTTCGGGCAGATCATCGAGCGCTTTGACTGTCGCGTGCGGTGTATCGGCCAGCAAGCCCGACAGGTGAACAATGGCCGCAAGGCGTGAAAATGGCCGATGCGACAAGGGGTCGAACGATTGCTGCAGTGCCGTCACGATCTCGACAGGGAAATTCCAGCGACGTGCCAGTTCACCCGTGATCTGTCCCTCGGAAAAGCCGGACAGGTTTTTTTCGCGTTCCCAGCGCCCACCGGGCAGATGCGGCATTTTTTCAATTTCTTTCAGGACGACCGGATCAGCCTGACCGATCAGCAGTTCGCCCAGACGTAACATCATGCCGGTTAGCCAGGCTTGCTGCGAATCGGCACCGATGCCTTTTGCCATCCACTGCGCGTAGCCGGCGGTCGCCATGCTGGTGCTCCAGAATTCTCGCGGGTCGAGGCCCGGCAGCAAAGGGAATGCATCGCACAAGCACGATGCCATCGAGAGCGTACGTACTTTGCTCATCCCCACCAGCGAAATCGCGTCATCGATCGAACTGACGCCGCGCGGCAAACCAAATGCGGCGCTATTGGCCAGCCGCAGCAATTTGGCCGTCATCGCCGGATCACGGGCGATGAGGTCACTGACCTGTTGCACGGAACTGTTGTCATCGTTGAGCGTGTTGATCAGTGCATGCGCCACTTCTGACAGCGTGGGCAACTTGACGTTGGAAAAAAAGAAATCGAGTGTAGGCATGGTCGTCCCCCTGATGGCTTCATTGGCAGCACAAAGCTGCGCGTCGTAACAAAGGCAGTGCGGTGTTCGAGAGCTTTCCAGTGCGCAGGCAAATTGTCAGTAATGGTCTGCGAAAAACTATTGAGTGATCCATGCTGGCGAGCACGTGAGACGCCAGGCTGAACTTCACGTGAGAGGAAGCAAACTCCGCAGTGCGTCCCCTCATCGACGTCAATCAGCGCTCATGACGCGGTTCTTGCCGGCCCGTTTTGCCTGATACAGCGCAGTATCGACGCGCTTGAGCAGTTTGATTTTGTCTTCGGCCCCGTCGCGTAGTGCCACGCCGGCGCTGAAGGTGATCAGGATGCGCTCATTGTTGTGCATGAAAATGCGCTTGGTGAGTTCACGCTGCAGGCGGGTCACGGTCCGGGTGGCTTCTTCTATGGTTGTGTCGGGCAGCAGGATCAGGAACTCTTCTCCGCCAAAACGGGCAAGCACATCCATCGTTCGCAGCGTGTCCTTGATCACGCGCACCAGATAGACCAGTGCTTCGTCGCCGGCGATGTGACCGTGGGTATCGTTGAGACGTTTGAAGTCGTCCAGATCGAGCATCGCGATGCACAGTGGCGACATACGTCGGTCGGAGCGTGCCAGTTCGCGATCGAATACATCGTCCAGGCCACGTCGGTTCAAGCTGCCGGTGAGCTGGTCTTCGCGCACCAGATCGCTCAATTCCGCCAGACTTAATTCGAGCTCGTGGATACGCTGTTGGGCCGTTTCTGCAGCCTGACGCACGACGAGCATATCGTCGCGTGACTGCAAGGTATCGAATTGGGCCTGGCGCGTGTCACGCATTACGTCATCGAGGATGGCATTGAGGGTAGAGATGTCGCTGGCCAGGCTGATTTTGAGCGAATAGGCCTCGATCTTTTCGTGATAATCGCCCGTGCTGGCGGCGAGTGCGCCCAGGCGGTCGATGAAGGTGATCATCATGTTTTTGACGGTGACCTTGGCTTCCGTCAGGCTGTGCTTGAGTGTGCCTTGCTTGTAAATCACGTCTTTCATGTCGCGTGTCGCATCTTGCAGCGCATGATGATTGATCGGCCCCGTCAGCAGATGTTGTACGCTCTCGACCTGGCCATGCAGCCAGCTGTCCTCTTCAGTCAGTTCGCTGACATTGTCCAGTAACAGCTTGAACAGGCGGAGCAGCAGTTCCTGTTCTTCGGCGACGTCACCGGCGCGCATTTCGATCTTGAAACAAAGCTGCCGTAGCCGGTTGCCTACCTCCTCGAGACTGTCGTCAGTCAGTGCTTCCTTGACTGCCCGTCCGAGCGACTCGGCTTCGTCTGCCAGTTCTGGTGTCGTGGTGAGCAAGGCGGCAACGGCCATCAACAGCGTGCGTGAGAGCAGATCGCGCAGGGTGCGTGGCTGGTCGTTTTCGGATGCCGGGGCGCTCACGGGCGACGATTTAACAATCAGTGGTGGTGAGTCAAGACGAGTCAGGTGCGCAACAATCAGTTCAGAGAGTGCAGTGGAGTACGCGCTCCAGTCGCGCGCGCTGGCGGCCAGTTCGAAGCGCTTGCCAAAACCGTTCACGTCATCGAGTTCGGTGGTGAGCTCGAGCAACGCGCTGGCAAACTGAATCAGGGTACGTTCGGCGCTTGGATCGTTACTGGCACCGGCAATCTCTTCGTAGACTAGGCGATAGGCATCGGGTGTTGGCACCATCTTGCGCACGGCCAATTGACGAAACGTTTCTCGAGCCAGTTCGGTAGGATTTTGCGTGGAGGCCGCGGTGACGACTTTTGATTTCATATGGCCAACCCTGCTCATAAGTCATGACATTGAAGCGTGATATTACACCGAGTTAAGGTTTTTATCGGATTGATTAATGGTTAATTTTGATGTCATTAGGTAGCTATCAGGTGGTAGCTGGAACGAGTGACTGGCAGCAGGCGAGGCGATCAATCAACCAGATGATTTCTGATTGCGTAGTGGGTGAGCTCCGCGTTGTGACGCAACTTCATTTTTTGTAACAGGCGCGAACGGTACATGCTGATGGTCTTGACCGACAGCACGAGTTCGTTCGCGATATCGGTCACCGTTTTTCCCGACGCAATCATCGTCAGCGTCTGGTATTCACGGTCGGACAGGGTTTCGTGGGCCGGGATCTCGCGATCGTCGCCAACCTGATTCGCCAGCTCCTGGGCCAGTTCAGTGCTGATGTACTTGCGTCCGGAGGCTACCTGGCGAATGGCATTGACCAGTTCGGCCGGAGCGCTTTGCTTGTTCAGGTAACCGGAGGCACCGGCTTTGAGCGAACGGATGGCGTACTGGTCTTCACGGTGCATCGACAACATCAGGACCGCGATGGCCGGATATTCCTTGCGGATTTGCTTGAGCACCTCAATGCCGCTGCGATCTGGCATCGAAATATCGAGCAGCAATACATCGGCTTCGCCTGCACGGGCCAGCTTGACGGCGTCCAGGCCATTTTCGGCCGCACCGGCGACGACAATGTCCTTGGTGTCGGCCAGGATCTGCTTGAGGCCCTCGCGAACAATGGCGTGGTCGTCCGCGATGAGTACCCGGATTAATTCTTTCTTATTCATGGGCTGGCTTTTTCTTTGCCTGCGTAATGTCTTTCGTTGATCGCTCCTGCGAGACCGGAAGCGGAATACGGATCGCCACCTTGCTGCCGCCCGTCGACAGATTACTGACTGACAGACTGCCTCCAAGCGCTTTGGCGCGTTCGATCATTCCGCGAATACCGAATGAGGCCGGTTTTTGCCGGTCGCGTACCGCAATTCCTTTGCCATTGTCGCTGATTTCCATTCGAATGCCGCGCTGGTTGCGGATCAGGCGTACCTCAACGGTGCTGGCATGGGCATGCTTGCTGATATTGTTGAGCGATTCCTGAAATATCCTGAACAAGGCACTCGATTGTTCCGGTGGCAGGTCAATGTCGTTGTCGCTGCTGAAGACGTGGCATGGAATGCCGAGTTGCTTCTCAAACTCGATCGCTTGCCATTCGATGGCGGCAACGATACCGAAGTCGAGGACGCTGGGTCGCAGGTCGACCGAAATGCGGTGGATGGACTCGATCGTCCGGTCGACCAGCGAGTCGACGTAATCGGCCTTGTCGGTCAGGCCAGGGTCGTCCGGCAGTCGGCGTTTTAGCAATGCCAAAGCCATTTTGATGGCAGTCAGGTTGCCGCCAAGATCGTCATGTATTTCGCGGGCAATGCGTGTCCGTTCTTCTTCCTTGACGCGTTCAATGTGGGCGGATAGCTCCGCCAGTTGCGCCCGCGAACGCTTGATTTCTGTCTGTTCGAGCTTACTTTGGGTAATGTTGGTCATGATGCCCTCCCACTGTATGCTGCCATCAGGCCGCACGCGTGGCATCGCACGCAGATTGATCCATTTGATATCCTTCCATTCCTCTATCCAGAGTCGACCATCCCAGTTCCAGCTCCGGCTGCCATCCGCTGAGGCCTGCATCGATGCCAGATACGACGCTCTGTCGTCGGGCAGGATCAACGCCATGAACTGACCCGGATCAGCGTGCAGGTGCTCCGGACTGATACCAAGCAGGGCATGGCAAGCGTCGCTCAGGTACGGAAACGCTATCGTGCTGTCCGGCATCAGCCGGAATTGATAGACCAGGCCGGGGGTATTTGACACGATGGCACGAAAACGTGCTTCGATCAGTCCCAACGCCGCCGCCGATGCCTGCAACGCGCTTTGATCTTTGCAGATCATTAATACCGCTGGTTTTTCTTCGTGGCGGCAAAGTAAAAATCGTATGTTTCCTGGGTACAAGCAGCCGTCCTTGCGAAGCAGCACCGTTTCTATGGCGACCGTGGCGTGCTTGTCGGGGTGCAGTTGCGCTAATAATCTCGTCATTCTTTGCGCATCGAGTTCTGGAGCGATATCACGCAAGTGCAGGCGTTGTAGCTCCGTCTCACTGTACTGGAGGTTGTTTTGCGCAGACTGGTTTGACGCGAGGAAATCAAAATCCTCCAAGCCGAGCAGACTGATCTCGTCGAAGCTTTCGTGCATGGCGACGGACAGCCAATGCGCGCTGTTTTTAACGGGCTGCGACGGTGACAAGTCAATCCTCCTAGCTTGTGGCATTAATCGGTGTGACGCTCCTGCTGGATGGCACCCATCGCTCGACCCAGTCAGCCAGTTGTTCGGCCGGCATCGGTTTGCTGATCAGGTAACCTTGACCCTGATCGCACCCCATCGCCTCCAGCAAGCTCCACGCTTCCTTGCTCTCGATTCCTTCGGCGACGACGCGCAGTCCCATGTTGTGGCCGAGGTCGATGGTCGACCGTACGATTTGGGCATCATCGCGATCGTGTTCCATGTTCATCACGAAAGACTTGTCGATCTTCAGTTCATCGACGGGCAGGCGTTTCAGGTAAGCCAGTGACGAGTAACCGGTGCCGAAGTCATCAATTGATAACTCGACGTTCATTGCATGCAGGCGTTCGAGCGTTTGCAGCGCCCGTACCGGATCATCCATGATGGCACTCTCGGTTATCTCGAGGCAAAATGATTGCGCAGTTACCTGATGGCGTTGCAGGATAGCGGCAAATTTGTGAGGTAAATCCTGATCGAGCAAATCGCGGGTCGACAGGTTAATGGAGATTTTGAGATGCAGACCGCGCGCAATCAATTGACTGCAGAGTGCCGCTGACTGTTCCAGTATCCATAGCGTCATCGTCCGGATAAAACCGGATTTTTCAGCGAACGGGATGAAATCATCCGGAAAAATCATGCCACGCTCGGGATGAACCCAGCGTATCAGCGCCTCCGCACCGACGACTTCACCAGAGTCGAGCAAAATCTTCGGTTGCATTTGCAAGCGGAATTCGTTGTTTTCAATGGCGTGCCGCAATTCGCTCAGCAACGACAGATTCTGGTCGCTGCTCTTGTCGATGGCCGGATGATAGACCACTGCTTCATTGCCACTTTTCTTGGCGGCATACATGGCAATTTCGGCATGGCTCACTAATGCTTCTGCGTCCGTACCATGCTCCGGGAAGCCGGCGATGCCAATGCCGGCACCGAGATCTACGGTTTGGTCGTCCAGCGAAATGGGCTGTTCCAGCGATATCAGGATTTGCTGCGCCACCATCTGGCAGGCGCGCAGGTTGGTCAGTGGCAGCACGATCGCAAACTCGTCGCCTTCCAGGCGCGCTAGCTGGCCTGTACCGCCGTCAAGTTGTTCTTTCAAACGCTCGGCAACCTTGCGCAACAGATCATCGCCAATCTGATGGCCGAGTACATCATTGACGTTCTTGAAGCGGTCGAGGTTCAGTATCAGCACATAGCAATGTCCGCCAGCCTTGTCTGCCTGTTCGACTGCTGCGCTGATGAGCTTCACGCATTGCGGACGGTTGGGTAGATTAGTGAGCGTATCCCAGTAGGCTAGTCGGTTGGTTTCAAATTCGCGTCGGGAGATATCATCGCGCATGCTGTCGAACGCCCGCGCAAGTTCGCCGATTTCATCCTTGCGACGGATTTCAAGCCGGCCCTCGTAATCCCCTTTGCCTAGCTGTTTGGCAATCTCTGTCAGTTCGCGCAGGGGACCAGTGATGCGCCGCACGGCCACCTTGCTGAAAAAAACTGCCAGCAAGGTGCAGATGGCGGTCAAGATCAGTAATGTCAGTTGCAAACGGTCGTAGGGTGCAACGGCGGCATTGATTGATTGCAGCAGCAGGACATTCGCGACATGTTCCTCGTTAGCGGCAAGAACCCTGTTACGGTAACTATATTCATTTCCAGCAATGTTCAGGACGCCAAAGTTGGCAGGGGCAGGCGGAAAATCCTGCAAGCGCTCGCTGAGGTTGGCCGCCTCAGTGGTCGTGAACGTTGATTCTTTCGTGGTCCAGGCACCCGCTTGATCCCGGCTCACAATAGCGACCTGGAGCGAAGACAATTCGTGCATGTCATTGATCAGCTGCTGATCAATCGGAAATGCCATGGCCACCCAGCCGATGGTTTGGGGTGCTTTCACCGGAATGACGACGATCCGGTATGGCTTATCGTCGACTAGTCGCACTCCGTTGGCGCTACCGGAGTGGTCAGCTTCCTCGACCAGAGCGAGGATGGATTGCTTGAATCCCGCGCTGGTCAATGTCGCTGTAGTGGCTTTGATTTCGCGGTCGATGCCAATGAGCAGGGTCAGCGTTGCACCAATTCTTGCTCCGTGATTTTCCAGTACGGAAGTAATGGTTTCATTGTCATCGCTGCCGACGGCCTGCCGGAACCCGTAATCAAGCGCCAGTACGCGCGCGCCGGTGACCAGATTGTCTGCATTCTGTTGCATCAGGCGGAGAAATACCCGTTCTCCGATCACCAATTCATTGGCGACTGCTTTGCGGGCATTTTCATTGATCCCGGTGTGAATCGCAATGAATCCGGCCAGTTGCACAATGAGCACGAGCACCAGGAACAGCGCGACTATCCTGCTTTCAAGACTGCGCAAGCGCATGAAAATCCTATTTCTTGTTCAACAAAAACGAAGTCGTGGCGTCAATGCCTGCGAACGAAATGGCTTGTTCCGGAACCGGAATGCCAGGCGAAATTGTCCGATACCAGACCTTCAGGTTGTATTTCCCTGCCGGTAAATTGTCAATGACTGCTTTTCCACTGTTGTCGGTTTTCGCAAAGTAAGGTGTATCGACCACCTGGATATAGGCCGACATCTTGTCATGGATATTGCATCCAATAACGACCGTACCAGGCTTGTCAAACAAGAGTGGCTCACCACCGGCTCCCGAATACAGTTTCAGTTCGAATACTTTGGCCGGCGAGAATGAATAGACTTGATGCCGCACCGTGTCATTGTTCGGAAACGAAATCGAAGCGCCCGATTGGATCACCGTCACCGCCGGAATGAATACCCGACCTTTTTGTTCAATTTGGGCTGGACGTGCCATTTTCGGCAATGCCTGCCCCGATGCGGACTCCAGATAGACCACGGCATCCGTAACAACCACACTATTACCAGCATCTACCTGCACGGTGAGTGAGGCGGCTGTAGTTGTGGTTGATGCAAATACGACGCTGAGTATCACTAGTCGCGTTGCAGCAGAGGAAAGTGGGTTCATTGGGCAAATTAAACGGATGTAATTGTGGGCGAAAAGAGGGGGGGGGGTGTTGATCGAGGGTAAGACACCAATTGGTCGGTCAAACCACAATCAACTCGGCGTAATGATGTCGAGCAACACTACACAAACCATCAGGACTTTAGCATAAGTTTTTTTGAATTCTGCTTCATTGGTTGTTCCTCGACTCAAAAGTTCAGAATTTCTTGTCGGGCTGATTTTGCGCCTGTTTGCCGGTATTTTTGGCTACAAGGGATTGCTCCCTATCAATTGCGTTCGAGTAAAAGCATCGGTGTCTGTTGAAGCTTTCGATCTTACAAGACAATGATCTTTCTGGTGATGCAGGAGCACTGACAAAAAAAAGAGCAAGTTTCCTGCCCCAAGACTTCCAAAAAGAAGTGAGGTCGGCTATAGTTCGGTTCTGCGCGGCTGTAGCTCAGCTGGATAGAGTACTTGGCTACGAACCAAGGGGTCGTGGGTTCGATTCCTGCCAGCCGCACCAGTAAATTCCGAGGGGTTACAAGCTTAGGCTTGTAATCCCTTTCTGGTTTCTGGGTCAGTGGTGACACTAATGGTGACACTTGCGCAGAGGCTAGGCCACAATTCCCCGTCTATCTACAGCTTCCCCGCCAGTCGGAATGCCTTAACAATCGCCTTCGGCTGATACTTCGCAAGCAGCAGCACCCGCGTCGCTCCTTCTGGTTCATTCCGTAACGACTCCCGTCCCTGTAACGTCTGCACTGAGATCCTAGCATTCCGGCAAACGCTGTTTGCATCAGCTTCATGCCTTCACGGATTGCCGCAACTGTAATGATCTAATTTGTGCCGACACCTCGATAGGCGGGAAACTCCACCACCAGACGTCTGGCACCGACGCTGATTTCATGATCGGCAACCCGACCGATCGGCGACTGACCGTCGTGTGATCCGGGACAGAAACCTTCAGAATCATCAATGTCAGTGCCGACGCCATCAAGCCTTCTGTTTGGCACAGCGCTATCTTGAATGCGGCGGTCGGTGTTGTGCTTGTTTGGCATCGGAATGACTCAGCAAATATTGCCTCGCATCGTAACGTCTGTCCCTTTCCGAATTTTGAAGTGCACCGACGCCCATCATCCTGCGATTTTAGAATAGCCTCCTATGCGCTTGACATAGGCCAACAAGTCCACAAAAAACGGATGGCAACAGAGCGTGGAAGAGTCGCCGACCAGCAACAGCTTGCGCCGTGCGCGGGTCATGCCCACGTTCATGCGGCGGATGTCGGAGAGGAAGCCGATCTCGCCCTGAGTGTTGCTGCGCGTCAATGAAATGGCAATGATGTCGCGCTCCTGGCCCTGAAACGAATCGACGGTGCCCACGCTGAGCCTGCGTTGCAGCAGCAAATCATTGAGCGCGGCGCTGTCTTCGATAGCGTCCTTCAAGTAGTTGATTTGGGCGCGGTACGGTGCAATCACGCCGATGGTGAGCGGGGCCTGTTGGGGTTCAGTTGAGTCGTAGGGTTCAAGCAGTTGCGCAAGGCGCTGCAGCAGCAAGTGGGCTTCTTTGGGGTTGGCCGTTGAACGGCTTTCGGGAATAGCCATCTCCAGAAAGCCACAACCGGCCGTGTCGATGAATTCCATAGGCAGGTCGGGTGCAAAACGCGGGTCGTAAGCCGCTAAGCCTGCATGGCGCACGCTAAAGTGCGGCACCAGCTGGCTACCGTAAAACTTCTCTGAGCTGAAGCCCATGATGTGCTCGTGCATGCGGTATTGCACGGTCAGCATGCGGGCCGTCTGCGGCTGTCGCTGGATGCACTTTTCAAACAAAGTTTCGCGCAAGCCTTCGCGGGCGGCTTTTTCGCTTTTCACCGTGGGCGGTAGCTGATGGTGATCGCCTGCCAAAACAATGCGCTGGCCCTTGGCAATGGGAATCCAGCAACCCGGCTCCAAGGCCTGGGCGGCTTCGTCGATGAAGACGGTTTCAAAGATCAGGTGGCGAATGTGGCGGTTGCTGGCACCCACCAGCGTGCAGGTGATAACTTGCACCGACTCGAGCACGTCCTCGATCATGAAGCGCTCCAAATCGTCGGCGGCCTGGCGCAGCGTCCGCGCTTCTTCCCTCAGCCATTGGCGATGCTGACGCTCCTCGAAACCAAAGTGGCGTACGTGTTCGTTGGCAGTGTCGCGGTGCTGCTCAGCGGTTTGGCGCATCGCATGCATCTTGCTGTAGCTGGCGTGGGCCATCACACCGGCATCGAGGGTGTGCTGGAGCAGCAAGTCCGACACGCGGCTGGGGTTGCCTAGGCGGATCACGTTGACACCGCGCTCGGCCAACTTTTCGGTCAGCAGGTCTACGGCAGTGTTGGAGGAGGCGCTTACCAGCACGCGCCGCTCGCGCCGGATGGTTTCCAGAATGGCTTGCACCAGCGTGGTGGTTTTTCCCGTGCCGGGCGGGCCATGGATGATGGCCACGTCCTGGGCGGAAACCACATGGCGCACAGCCGCCAGCTGCGAGTCATTGAGCGCACTGGGGAAAAAAAAGTCGTCGGCTTTGTGCTCGCGAAAGCTGGCCGGCCTGGCACCCAGCAGCACGTCGCGCAGTTCGGCTAAGCGGTTACCGTGTGCAAGCATGACCGCGCTCAGGGCCTGGTTCATCTCGCGGTAGCTCACTTCGTCAAAGGTGAGGTCAATGCCCAGTGTGCTGCCGTCCAGTGCCCAGTCGGGCAGCGCTTCTTTGGTGGTGGCCAGCAGCAGCTTGTTGCGCCGCACGCTCGTCACTACGCCGCTCAGTACTTGTCGGTCAGGCCCTGAGTTGCCTGGTGCGTCACTGAACAACGAAGCATTTTTGCCTACCTGAAACAAGTGCAGGTCTTGCCGATGCGCAGGGCGCTCTAGCTCCAAGACCACTTTGCCGCCAAAACCGATGTCTTCCTGGGTAATGGTGACGGGATACCAGGTCAAGCCACGCCGGCGGCGTTCCTTGATGGTTGCACTGGCATTGTTGAGTTTGAACTGCGCTTGGTCTTCCTTTTGTTCAAGTTGCATGAGTGCACGCACATGGCGTAACTCATGTTGAACAGCGCAGGGGGCGGAGGGGGTGGGGTCTTGGTCAGCCAAAGGAAAGGGGGGAGAGGACAAAGGCAAGGAGCGGGGACTCAACCGCTCACGGTTTTGATAACAGGCGGGAGTTTAACCCAAGCAGCTGATGCTTCATCAGACAGGGAGAGGTCTTGGCTTGCTTTGACGTGGGGTGGCGATCAATGCCGCTTGTTGGCCTTCCATGTGCCGCCATAGCGGTAGCTGGGATGTCGCTCCACTTGGGTCCGGCATGCCTGGCAAATCAGGGTCCACGCAGCGGTGTCGTCTTGCACCACCCGGTAAAGAGTTGAACTGACGGCTTTGCAGGTTTCGCAAGCTTTGATTCGGCATCGAACAGATTTGGGCATGGTGATCAAAAATTAGTCTATCGCGTCACACGAGGGTGCCACCCGTTGGGAATTGGCAAGTCAGTTTTACTCGAAATGTACCGGGCTGATACAGGCCAGCGTCGAATGCAACCGAGTCCGGTTATACCAAAGCAGCCAGGCAATAGTCTCATCCTTGGCAGCACGCCAAGTTTTGAGTCTTAGCCCCTGCAACCGCTCCACTTTTGATAATCCAAAGAGCGTCTCGCTGCAAGCGTTATCTGGTCGGGTCGCAGCATGATGCCGAGCGGGTGGCGCTGATCGTGGCCCCTCTCACGGAGTATCGTCAACGCTCACCGAAAACAGGTACGCTTCAGGCTATGTGCGCTAACTACCAGCCTCCCACCCGTGCCGACCTCGAGGATTATTTCGGCACCACTTTGCCCATCTGCGCCGACCCGGCGGAAGCCTATCCGGGGTCGCTGGCACCGATTATCCGCCGCGGCGGTGACGTAACGAACACAACCGTTCGCCGCCGCACAGTAGACTTGGCAATGTTCGGTCTGGTACCGCACTGGGCTGACAGTACGCTGGCACGCCGGACCTACAATGCGCGCAGCGAGACGGTGGCCAGCAAACCGAGTTTCCGGGATGCTTATCGGCATGGCCGATTTTGCGTCATCCCAGCGCAGGTGATTTATGAACCGAACTATGAGAGCGGCAACGCGGTACGGTTCGCCATTGCGCATACCGATGGGTCACCGTTGGGGATCGCGGGTATATGGGAATCTCGGGCCGGACCGGACGGGGCGCCGTTATTGTCGTTTTCGATGCTGACGATCAATGCCGACGAGCATCCGCTAATGCGACGTTTTCATAAGCTGGGGGACGAAAAGCGCATGGTGGTGGTGCTGCCACCGGACAAGCTCGATGCCTGGCTCGACAGCGGGTGCCAGGACGCGCCAGCGTTCTTCGTACCGTATCCGGCGGAGTCGCTTACCGCGCAGGCGGCACCGAAGGCGGACCGTCAGGGTGGCAAGGTGCAGGTCAACACATACGAGGCCGCGCAACAAGGTTTTCCGGGGATGTGAGTGCCGGCTGTCAATCCGCCGCCGGATCACCGATTCTGCACGATCGGCCATATGGCCGTTTTTCCGATCCCCGCGGGCATGTCACAGACGTAGCACATAGGTGGTGCAATCCTGAATCTCATAACGTATCTCATAGTGCCCGACGAGGATTCGACGCACCTCGCACGGCTCGAATTCGTCAAGGCATTCCCCGATGTGCGGGTTCACTAGAAAATTTGAAGGTGCAGCCGCCCACGAATGGGCGGTACGCGCTGCTGCTCTCTTGTTTACCGGCGCTAAGTCGGCGCTAAGAAGTCGTAAAGTCAGGCCAGATCGGACAAGGCCTTGCTGGTCCACTTTAATTCCATCAGCGCGGTACGGGCAACGGGTTCTCGGTGTCGAAACTATCAGCCCATACCTGCACGGACTGGTGATCAATCACTTGGCCGGTATCCACGTCGGCCAGAGCTTCGCGAGTCAAGCGACTGCGCTCCTCTTCCCGCCCGATCCAGGCTGACAGCGCCTGTTTAATGATCCAGCCTCGCGACTGTTCAAGACGGGCTGCCAACTGATCGACTTTTTCGGCCAGTGGCAGCGGTACGTGTGCAGTAAATACTTTAGTCTCAAGCTGTGCCATCACTGTTTCCTGAGTAATGAAATCCATCTTCAACGATATCGCTTGTTCGTCGCCCTGTGTAGGCAACATATACTTTTTTGATTTTTTCAATGCTGTGACAAATTGAGCTACACCGGGGTTTGATGTGCAATAGAACGTTTATGCCCAGCACAACATAACTGTTCTATTGCACCTCGAACCCCAGGAAACGAAACAGACGAAATCCAAGGTCGCTGTCCCCGCAAAGTATCGTGACGTGGCAACTGGAAAAACGTGGTCAGGTCGCGGAAAAAAACCACTGTGGCTGGTCAACGACCTCGAGTCCTGCCTGATTAAGTAGTATTTTGTCATCAATGAGAGATTCCCCTGAAGCGCAGAGGAAGTGTAATTTTTAGGTAGTACTTTGGTGGCATGATTTGATTACCATGATGATCGACGACGAGACAGCAGTAGCGCGTGCCTGGGCCCTACCAGCGATCAGTGCATTGATGATTCTGCATCATGATTTTTCACCGCCACGTCTGGCGCAGATCCGGCAGCTGGTCTGGTCTGGGTCGTCGCTCGAGGTGCTACTGCAGTATGGTATCTGCAACAGCTCCGGCACCATTATCGATGCGGCTGATTTGCGCATTACGCTTAATCGGGAGGGGACTGTCGGTGTGTATACCCGAGAGGATCATACTTCAGAAAAAAAACGGAACCTGGTCAGGTTCCTGGCGGGTGAAATTTCGCGCGAGACGGTCCGATGGCGCGAAGACCTCGCTGCCTGGTCACAGGATAATCCCACGCTGCCACCTGCTCGCGCAGCCATCCTCAACATCGTGAGCACACTGTTAGCCTGTCAGAATACGTCACTGGACATCCACGTCGAAAAGGCATTGGACAATCGTGGTGACGTTGTCAAGATCAGAATTCGTAGCGGCACCGACATGATCGACATCCGTTCTGCCGGCACGCGCTGCGCCAACCTATGTACTCATTCCATCAATACGCAGAAACGTACAGTGCTGACTTACAACAAATACGACACGCCGATCGCTGCGCGCGTGCTGCAAATGACTTACCTGCGTCTGTTGAACAAGGCGCTGTTTACCGCGGTGCAATTGGCCTTGCTACCGATCGAATTCTTCCTGTTCCTTTGCGAGCAGATAAACAGGCGCGACGCCAGCGTGACGCTGTGCGTCGATACCAGTGCGCCAGCGGTGGTCGATGCTAGCGCGGGTGACAGCTTGTCCGCTCTGTTCAGTTAAATTGCGACTACTTGGGGTGGTGCGCACGTAATACGGACATGGCCGCTCGCAGAAGCGCGTCGCTCAAGCTCTCCGCTTGAAAGCGATGCTTGCCAAGTCGCTACCAAATCACTGCCAAAGCCGGAGGCAACCAATAAACAAAAATTATTTGGCGCATTTCTCTTCGGCAAACCACTCATGGCCATTACGAGTGAATTTCATCTCGCAAACTTTCGCCAGCCCGAAAGCGCGTCTTGACTCCTTCTCTGAGTGCGTACCGCCGGCATCTCCTGATGCCGCTAGCCTTATGCCTGTCACTCCTGATCGCCTGCGATACCGCGCTGGCGCAACGCGTCCTGCCGGCTACGGCGACCCAGGAAGGCTTGCGTCGCCAGGAAGAACGCAGCCGCGAGCAGCAATCGCGGCTGGAGCCGTCGGCCGACGTGCTGCAGCCGTCCCGCGACATGTCCTTCGACACCGTCCTGCCCGTCGAAGCACCGTGCTTCGTGATACACGAGATCAAACTGACCGGCGAGAGCTATTGCCAGTTCGGCTGGTTGCTCGACAGCGCGCAGGCGTATATAAACCGCTGCGTTGGCGTTGCCGGCTTGAGCCGGATTGCGTCGGTGCTCGATGCAAAGTTGATCGAACTGGGTTATGCGACCACGAAGGTGACGCTGCCGGCACAGAACCTGGCCGATGGCACGCTGCAGTTTCAGTTGCACGTTGGGCGCATCGCGCAGATCCGCATGGTCCAGGCGGCCGGGGCAACCGAGCCGGTAACGGTACCAGACACCGCCTGGGGCACCTGGCGCAACGCCTTCCCGGCCAGTCCAGGCGACTTGGTCAACGTGCGCGACCTGGAGCAGGGCGTCGAGCAGATGCAGCGGCTGGCTAGCCAGCATGTCACGACCGAACTGGTGCCCGGCCAGCAACCCGACACCAGCGTGCTGCTGATTCGGCACCAGGAATCAGCGTTACGCGAGCGCCTGCATGGCGGCGCCACGCTCGACAATTCCGGCACAGGGGCGCTGGGCAAGCCGCAGTTCTCGGGCAATCTTGGCCTCGACAATCCGCTGGGACTCAATGACCTGCTGTCGCTATCAGTGAACAGCAATATCGATGCGCTCGGCGAGCGTCATCGCAGCCAGAACGTCGCGTTCGATTACAGCATCCCGTGGGGCTACGACACCTTCAGCATCAGTAACGCCAACAGCCAGTTCGCCCAGGTCGTGCAGGGCACCACCGTGCAGTTCCTCTCCAGCGGCAGCAGCCGCACCACCGAAGCGAAGTGGCAGCGCACGCTGCTGCGCACTAGCTCGGCCAAGGCAGGCGCGTACGCGAGCCTGCAGTTGCGCCGGGCCACCAGCTATCTCGATGATGTCGAGCTGGTGGTGCAGCGCCGGCGCACCACCAATCTGGAAACCGGCGTGACCTTCCGGCGCTTGCTGACCGACGCCAGTGTCGACCTGCAGATCGGCTACCGGCGCGGCGTACCGTGGCAATCGGCGCAGGACGACCTGGCCGGCGTACCGGAGGGCGGGCCCACCCTGCGGCCGTCGATCTGGCTGGTGTCGGGGCGCTATCAGCAGTCCTTCCGGCTGGGGCAATTACCGTTCCAGTACACCGGCGTACTGCGAGCGCAGCAGACTGCTGATGCCACGTTGTCGACCGACCAGATGGCGATCGGCAACCGCAGCACGGTGCGCGGCTTCGATGGCGACAGCGTGTTGCTGGCCGAGAGCGGCACCATGCTGCGCAATGAACTGGCACTGCCAGTGCAGTGGTTCGATGGTGTCGAAGGTCTCGATATGCAGATCTATACCGGCATCGACGCGGGCCGCGTGTGGGGGGCCAGCGCTGCCACGCTGATTGGCGACCGGCTCGCGGGTGCTGCGCTGGGCCTGCGCGGCAAGTGGCAAGCCATGCAATGCGACCTGAGCTACGGCACGCCGCTGTACAAGCCGGCGGGCTTTCGTACCGCGAACCACAACCTGTTCCTGTCGCTGACCGCCGCTTTTTAAACAAAGAATCCCATGCCACCTTCCCCTTTCCGTCCCCTGTCACCAGCCCGTTCCTCCTCGCTTGCCAGCGCGTTCACGCCCCCGCCGGTGCGCACCTGGAAGTGCGTGGTCACCCACGCTGTGTTGATGATCCACGTCGCGCAGGCAGTACTTTGGACCCTGCCGGCGCAAGCCCAAACGGTGGCTGCATCAGCAGCACCTTCGGGACAGAAAGCACTCATGGATGCCGCCGCCAACGGCACACCGATCGCGCATATCGCCCCGCCCGGTGCGTCCGGTGTCTCACGCAACCAGTACGACCAGTTCAACGTCACCGGCAAGGGCCTGATCCTCAACAATAGCTCGACGAACGTACAGACAGTGCAGGGCGGCTGGATCACCGGCAACCTGCAGCTCGGGCCGACGCCGGCACGCATCATCCTCAATGAAGTGGTGTCGACCAATCCGTCGACCCTGCGCGGCACCATCGAAGTGGCCGGCCAGCGGGCCGATATCGTGGTCGCCAATCCGAATGGCATCGCCTGCGACGGCTGCGGTTTCCTCAATGCCAACCGGGCCACGCTGACGACCGGCCAAGTGCAGTTTGGTAGCGGCGGTGCGATCAACGGCCTCGACGTGCGTCAGGGAGCGCTCGGCATCGGCGCGGCGGGTCTGAACGCGAGCAACCTCGAACAGCTCGACCTGATCGCACGCGGGCTGGTGATCGACGGCGAGGTCTGGGCCAAGAATCTCAACGTGATCGCCGGTGCGAACCAGGTGCTGTACGGGACGCTGAGCGCGGCGGCGCAATCGGGCACGGGTGCGACGCCGCGCTTTGCGATCGACATCAAGGACCTCGGCGGCATGTACGCGAACCAGATCGTGCTGGTGGCTAGCGACAAGGGCCTGGGCGTCAACAGCACCGGCCGACTCGCTGCCTTGCAAGGCAATCTGGCGCTGTCGGCCAATGGCGACTTGACGCTCAGGGACAGCTACGCCGCGCAGGCGATCCGCATCGATGGCCAGGCGAATACAACACTGACAGGTACGACACAAAGCGGCGCGGCCACCACCATCAGCAGTGCCGGCGCGATCACGCAGCAAGGTACGCTGGATGCGCAAGGGGCATTGGTTCTCAGTGCCACCGACATCCGCAACCAGGGTGCCATCATCCAGCGCGGTGCTGCTGGCGCTGCTGGCACCGGCACCACGCTGACAGCATCGGGCACGCTGGACAACAGCGGCACGGTCTACTCCGGCGCGGGTCTGGTACTGCAATCCACCACCCTGACCGACACCAATGGCACGCTGCAGGCGCTCGGCGACATCACGGTGACGGCGCGTAGTGCGACGCTGTCGGGCACGCAGCTCAGCGGGCAGGGCGCAATCAACCTTGCGGCCGGTGCGTTGAACGCCTCGGCAACCCGGATCCAGACCCCGTCATCGTTGCGCATCACTGGCAACACTGTCGCCAATAACGGCGGCGTCTGGCAGGCCGGACAGGATTTGTCAGTGCAGGCCGGTACGTTCGGCAACACGGGTGGCACGCTGGCGTCCGGCGGTCGCGTCGGCGTCAATGTCGCTGGTGCGCTCGACAATACTAACGGCATCCTCAGCGGCAACGGTGGCGTGCAGATCGTCGCGGGCAGCGTCGGCAACAATGGCGGACTGGTCCAGGCCAATGGCCGCGACGCCGCCATTGCCATCCAGACCGGTGCAATGAGCAACCGCAGCGGCGTCATCGCCACTGCAGGCAACCTCGCGATCACCGCCAGTGCACTCGACAACCGCGACGGCCTCCTGCGCGCAGAGCAAACCGCCCGCATCGCGCTCGGCACCGGCCAGCTCGACAACAGCGCCGGCCAGCTGATCGGCGCGGGCGCGCTGACGCTGGAGTCCGGTGCTATCCGCAATGCCGGCGGCGTGCTCGCCAGCGGGTCGGTTCTCGCGCTCGATACGCAAGGTCAGCAACTCGACAACACCAGCGGCGCGATCATCGCGACTGGTCCGTTGCGCATCGTGGCTAGCGCACTGACCAGCAATGGCGGACAGCTGGTCGCGCAAGGTCGCGATAGCACCGTCACGCTGCAGGCAGACAGCCTGGCCAATCGCAGCGGTGTCATTGATGCGGCAGGCAGCGCGACGATCACGGCCAACGCAGCGATCGACAACGTGCTTGGCACGATTCGCAGCGGCACCAATGCCGCGAGTACCGCTGGCATGTTGTCCCTCACCGCCGGCAGCCTCGCTAACGCCGGTGGCCAGACCATCGCCCGCGACGCACTGCAGATCACCACGGGCGCGCTCGGTAACGCCAACGGCGTGATCGCTTCACGCGACGCGGGGGTTGGCATTGCTGCCGCCGCGCTCGTGAATACCGCTGGTCTGATCACCGGTAATACGACGACGCTCTCCACTCAGGCCATCGATAATGCCGCCGGAGAAATCTCCGGCACTGGCGCGTTGTCGATCAACGCCAACGGGCAAACCATCGACAACGGCAATGGTCAGCTGCTGGGCGGCAGCGACCTGCGCTTGCAGGCGGGCAGGCTCAGCAACACCGGCAGCAGCGGCACCATCGCCGCAGGTCGCGACATCGCCATCTCCGCAACCACGCTCAACAATGATGGTGCACGCCTCAGCGCTGGCCGCGATCTCGTGCTCACCACCAGCGGCAACCTGACCAATCGCACCGGCAGCATCGAAGCCGTCAACGCGCTCACCCTGGCAGCCGGCGCGCTCGACACAAGCGCCGGCAAGTTGCTGGCCGGTCGCACCGTCAATATCACCGCAGGCAGCATCAATGCGACCGATGGGACGATCTCTGCCGCCGACACCGTCACATTAGAAACCACAGGCGCCCTGACCAACCGGCGCGGCAAGATCAGCGCCGACGGCAACCTCGCCATCGCCGCAGCCACACTCGATAACCGCGACGGTGCCGTCAGCGCGAAGCAAAGCACCGACATCAACCTCGGCACCGGCGTGCTCGACAACGCTGCCGGCCAGCTGATCGGCAGCGGCGCGCTGACACTACGTTCCGGTGAAATCCGCAACGCCGGCGGCACGATCGCCAGCGGTTCCACCCTGGCCTTGAATACCCAAGGCCACCAGCTCGACAACAGCGCCAACGGACAACTCGTCGCCCAGCGCGACGTCACCATCACCAGCGCCGCGCTGGGCAATGCCGGCGGCACGATCGCCGCCTTGCAGGGCGCATTGGTCGTCAATACCGGCACGTCGGCGCTCGACAATACCGGCGGCATGCTGCAAGCCAGCGGCAATGCCGACCTCACCGGCGGCACACTCGGCAACCGCGCCGGCCGCATTGTCGGCCGCGACATCACGCTCACCGGTACTGCGCTGGACAACCACGACGACGGCCGCATCGTTGCCGCCAGCCGGCTCACTGCCACCACGCAGGGAATCCGCAACGACACTGGCCTGCTCCAGGCAGTCGGTGCCGTGACGCTCGACACCGGGGATGGCGTGCTGACCAATACGTCCAGCGGTAGCAGCGGCGGCATCATCGCCGGCACCACGCTCGCGATCACCGGCGGCGACCTCGCCAACCAGGGCGGCTTCATCGCCAGCAACGGCGCGCAAACCATCCGCGTGGTGCGCGACATCGATAACCGCAGCGGGCAACTGGTGTCGGGTGCAGACAGTACGATCACGGTACGCAACCTCGACAACGGCAGCGGCCGCATCACTGCAGCCGGCAATGTCACGTTGGCCGGTACCGGCCTGATCGACAATCGCGCCGGCCAGATCGCCGCCAACGGATCGGCGAGCATCACGGCGGCGACCCTGCGCAATGCCGCATCGGGCACCATCGAAGCCAACGACATCAACCTCAATGCCACCACGGTCGACAACGCCGGCGGTGCGATCCGCGCCCAACGCAACCTGTCGCTGGTGACCACTGCGCTCGACAACACCAACGCAACCCTCAGCGCCCGCAACGACCTGTCAGTCAGCGCCGGCAGCCTGGCCAACAGCGGCGGCAATATCACCAGCAATGGCAATGCCGCACTGACCACCGGCAGTCCACGCATCGACGGCACCGTCTCTGCGCAGAACTTGACGCTGACGCTGCAGAATGGCAGCGGCCTCACCGACCTGACCAACAGCGGTCTGCTGTCAGCGCAAAACAACCTGACCATCAACGCGGCCAACCTCACCAACAGCGGCACGCTGGCCGCCGGCGCGGTGCTGACCGCAAACACCAGCGGCAACCTGCGCAACAGCGGCGAGATCAGCGCCAGCACGACGCGCCTGAACGTCGCCGGCACGCTGACCAACACCGTCAGTGGCCTGATCGATGGCGTCACCACCACGATCAACGCCGGCGCGACCGACAACACCGGGCGCATTTACGGCGACCAGCTCGCCATCAACGGCAGCGCCGTCAACAACAGAGATACTGGCACGGTCGCAGCCCGGCAGACGCTGCTGCTGGGTGCGCAGGCCGTCAGCAATACGGGCGGTGCGCTGCTCTACAGCCTTGGGGACATCGCCATCGGCGCACGCATCGACGGCGCGGGCCAGTTGCAGGGTGCCGCGTCGACGCTGGTCAATGCCTCAAGCCGCATCGAAGCCGCAGGCACGCTGTCGGTCGACGCCGCCAGCATCGTCAACCGCAATGATCAGCTGACCACCCGTACCGTCACTTCGGCACCAGTGCTGGAGGAATATGTGATACCCAGAGACAGCACGACGCAGTATCCGTTGTCGCAGTGCACCGATATCGGCGGCAGTCAGGACAGCAACGCCTGCATCGTCCATCCAGACCTATTCGGCTTGCGCAGCACCGTCACCACTGCGCGCACGATCACGCCGGCAGTCACCGGCGGGGACTCGCCAACGCCGGCAACGACGCAAATCAATTACAGCTGGGATGCGCCAGTGTTTGCGCGCTTCGCGGTCACGCCGGTGGGGCCACCGCCGGCGGAACCGTCGGGCGGTTGCACCACCACCAACTTCGACGGCGCACCGGTGCCACTTTATACGTCGGGCTGTAACACCTGGCGCACGCAATACGCGAGCTGGGACAGCAGCTTCCAGGCCACGCTCGATCAACTCGAGACCAAAATCGCCACCTACAACGCCGGTGTCAACGAAGACAATCGCGTGGAAACGTTCGAGGATTACACCCGCATCCGGGTCAGCGGCATCACCAGCACCACCGAAGTAGCCACCAGCGCACCGGCGCAACTGCTCTCCGGCGGAGCGATGCGCCTGACCGGCGACACCAGCAACCGCGACAGCCAGATCGTCGCCGGTGGTGCACTCGCCATCACCAGTTCGTCACTGCCGAACGACACGACCAAGGGCGAAAAGCGCACCACCTTTAGCGGCACGTCCCAATTTAGTGAGGTGGTGTACTGCAGTCCTTTTAACACCTGCCGCGAGACGCAGGCACAAATACCCTACGACAAAGCGCCGAACGTCAAGTCCTTCAATCTGCCCACCACGCAAAGGGTGCAATTCGCCGCCAACCCAACCGCCGTACGCGACCTGACGAGGAACACCACCGCGCCGATCAGCGCCAGTGCCGGCAGCATCGGCAGCGTCGCCACTACGCCGGCCAGCCTGAACCCCAATGGCGCCATCAGCGCACAACTACGTCCCGCACTCGCCGTGGTCAACGCCAGCGGCAGCACACAGCCGATCAGCGCACCGCCGGCCCAAAGCACGCTGGTCCTCAAGCCGGTCGCCCCCGGCGGCGCAGTCGTGCCGGTGTCGCCCCAACAGGTCAGCACCAGCCAGGGCAATGCCTTCATCGTCACGGCCCAACCCTCGCAGCGCCCCCCGGCTACCAGCCTCTTCACGATCCATCCAGCCCCGGACAGCCGCACCCTGGTTGAAACCGATCCGCGCTTCACGAACCAGCGCGCCTTCCTCGGCTCTGACTACTTCCTGCAAGCGCTGCAGCGCAACCCCGAGCGCCAGCTCAAGCGCTACGGCGACGGTTTCGCCGAACAGCAACTGGTCAACGACCAGATCCTGACGCTGACCGAACGCCGGTTCCTGAGTGGCTACAGCAGCACCGAAACCGAATACCAGGCGCTGATGGACAGCGGGGTTGCCTTCGCCCGGAAGTACCAGCTCACCCCGGGTGTGGCACTTTCTGCCGAACAGATGGCCCTGCTCACCACCGACATCGTCTGGCTCTCCACGCAGAATGTGACCCTGGCCGACGGCACGGTGCAGCAGGTGCTGGCACCGCAGGTCTTCCTGCGTCGCTTGAAAGACGGCGATCTGACACCGACCGGCGCACTGATCGCCGGGTCCGACGTCACGATTCGCACCGACCGTGACCTGGTCAACAGCGGCACCATCGCCGCCAGCGGCAAGCTCACGCTCGTGGCCGGGCGCGATCTGGTCAATGATGGCGGACGCCTCAGCGGGCAAGACATCGTTGCACGCGCCAGCAATGATCTAAAGAACCTGTCCGGCGTGATCCAGGGCAGCGGGACTGACAGCCGCGTGACCCTGCTGGCCGGACGCGACGTGGTGATCCAGACCCGCACCATCGACACCGCCAACACCAGCGGCAACAGCACCCGCAGTGCGATTGATCGCGTCGCCACGGTGCAGGGCGGCACGGTACGCATTGATGCCGCCCGCGACTTGCTGGTCGCCGGTGCCAGCGTGGGTGCCAGCAGTGATCTGATCGCTACTGCCGGGGGTGACCTGCGCATCAGCAGCGTCGACCAGCACTACCAGATCGCCGTGGGCGACAGCAGCGGGCGCACGGTGCAGGGTCGCAGCGGTCACATCGTCGAGGACAACGTCACGCAAGCCGCTGCGACCTTGGTAGCGGGCGGCAACCTGGCGCTGGTCGCCGGAGGAAATCTTGGCGTGCGCGGTGCGACCGTCTCGGCCGGTGACAGCGCCCTGCTGAAGGGCGCGAACGTCACCATCGACGCCGCCAAAGAGCGCACGACAACCGATATCCAGACCATCGGCAAGAACGCCTATAACCATGTTGCCCGCAGTGACGAAACGCTGGTTGGCGGCAGCATCAGCGCAACGAACGACCTCAGCGTGATCGCCAACGGACGTGACGGTGCCGGCAATATCGCCGTCAACGCGGGCTACCTGTCGAGCAAGGCCGGGCTGGTCGGAGTGGTCGCCGGCAATGACATCGCGATCGGTGCCATCACCACTGCGCGCAGCGCGATCAACGACAGCTACAACAAGAGCGGCAACCTGGTGTCATCGACCACGACCACGAGCAGCCAGCGCAGCAGCAGCGACCAGGTGCAGGGTAGCGTCCTGTCGGGCAACACCATCCTGGCGCAAGCGGGTAATCCGACCAACCGAACCGGTGACATCAGCATCGCTGGCTCCTCGCTGGTCGCCGATCGTGACCTGCGACTGGACGCAGGCCGCGATCTGACGATCACGACGGCACAAAGCACGCAGCAAGACAGCAGCGCGTTCCAGCAAACCACCTCCGGCCTGTTCACCAGCGGCGCTGCGCTCACGCTCGGCCAACGCCAGCAACAGCAGGACGCCACCGGCACCGCGACCACCAGCGCAGCCAGCACCGTCGCCAGCCTGAGCGGCAATGCGCGCCTGATTGCCGGCCAGCGCTACACGCAAACCGGCAGCGACCTGCTGACCCCGAACGGCAACATCGACGTCACCGCCCGCAAGATCGACATCACCGCCGCGACCGACACCGCAGAACAACGCCAGCAGCAGCAATTCAAGCAGAGCGGCCTGACGGTGGCAGTATCGAACCCGGTCATTTCGGCGGCGCAGACCGCCCAGCAAATGACAGCGGCAGCCGGCCAAACCAAGGATGTGCGGATGCAGGCTCTGGCGGCAGCGACCACGGTGCTGGCCGCCTCCAAAGCGGTGGATGCGGTAACCGATCCGGACAAGGCCACCAGTATCGGCGTCAGTATTTCGCTGGGCGGTAGCAAGAGCCAGAGCGACAGCACGCAGCGCAGCAGCACCGTTCGCGGCAGCACGATTGCCGCCGGCGGGGATGTGACGCTGCGTTCCCTTGGCGACAAAGGTGGCAACAACACCGACAGCACCGACGGCAACATCCTCCTCAGCGGCAGCCAGATCAGTGCAGGCAGGGATGCACGCCTGCTCGCCGACGGCAAGATCGACTTGGGCGCAGCCAGCAACACCGCCGCGCAAACCAGCACTAACAACTCAAGCAGCGCATCCGTCGGCATTGGCTTCTCGGTTGGCGCCAACACAGGTTTTTACATCAGCGCGAATGCTGCCGCCGCACGCGGCAAGGCCGACGGCAGCGACGTCACGCAGGTCAACAGCCAAGTCGAAGCCGGCAACCGGGTCACACTGAAGTCGGGCGGCGACACTACCCTCGACGGCGCGGTCGTCCGTGGCCGGCAAGTTACGGGTGACATCGGCGGCAACCTGGTCATTGCCAGCCGGCAGGACACCAGTGTGTTCGCTGGTAAGCAGCAGAGTGCAAGTGCCGGGATCACGGTCCCGATCGGTCCTGGTACGGGTGGTGGCAACCTGAGCGCAAGCAAAAGCAAGGTCGACAGCACGTTCGCCAGCGTGGCCGAGCAGTCCGGTATCCAGGCGGGCGATGGCGGATTTAACGTCAACGTTGCAGGCAACACGACGCTCACGGGTGGTGCCATCACCAGCACGCAAAAGGCGATGGACGATGACGTTAATCGCTTCACGACGGGCGGCACGCTTACCACGAGCGACATTCAGAACCGGGCCAGTTACAACGCCACAAGTGTGGGCGTCACTCTGGGTGCTGGTGCTGATTCCAGCGGCAAATCAACCCTCGGCGGCTCCAGCGCCGGTATTGGCCGCGACAGCGGCAATGCCAGCAGCGTAACTGCGGCAGCCATCAGCGGCATTGCAGGCAATAAGGCAGCGCGCACGGGTGATGCCGGCACCGGTATGCAGAAAATCTTCGATGCCGACAAGTTGCAAAAGGACGTTAACGCGCAGGTGCAGATCACGCAGGCCTTTGGCAGGGAGGCACCTAAAGCGATTGCCGATTTTGCTGCGGCCCAGGCCCTGGACTTTAGAGGACAACGCAACGAAGAAGAAGCCAAAAAATGGGATGAAGGCGGTATCTATCGCGTAGCGCTGCATACGGCAACGGGTGCGCTCACAGGCGGAACCAGCGGTGCGCTGGGCGCAGCCGCTGTCGCCGGTGCAGCGCCACTGCTTAATGACTTGCAAGACAACATCGCAGTCAATCTAAAAAACGCGGGTGCCAGTGACACAGTGGCCAAACTCGCGGGGCAGTTGATTGCCCAGAGCACGGCGGTTGGTCTTGGTGCGGTGGCAAGTGGAGGCGCTACCGCAGGTACGGCCATGGGCTTGAATGTGGATGCCAATAATCGGCAGTTGCATCCGACCGAGAGAATACTCGCCCAGCAGTTGGCAAAACAAAGTGGCGGCAAATACACCGCCGCGCAGATCGAAGCACAGATGCGCGGCATGACGATGACTACCGACGGGGTGATCGAAGTCGGAGTACCGGATACGGTCGTGAGTGGCTTGCCGAAACGCGATCAGGGTGGCACGTGGATTTACGCCGGCAGCACGGCAGATGGCAAGCCGATTGTCGTTCAGCAACTCGACCCGGCCGATGCAGCGCTACGGGCCTACATCGTCAGCAACACGACCGGTGCGTCGGTACCAAGCCTGGTGACCTATGGCGGATCGTACGTCGCCCCCCCGCTGCCAACCTTGTCGAACGGTTTGCCCGCTGCACCGGACGGTACAACCCGGATTAGCATCGTGGTTGATGGTACGTCCTATTTCCCGCTGGTAGCGCGATGCCCGGCTGCAAGTTGTACGAATGGCGACTCGATTGCCAGTGCGATACCGGATCCGGGTACGAAAGCCTTTGTCGATGCCGTCGCCAGGAAGGTTGATAAGACGGTTAACATCGTTACGGCTGTAACAGGCGTGGCCGGTGAAGTTGCGGCGGCTGTGAAGGCGGTGACTGCGATTGCTGGTGCTGGTGCGAAGACTGTACAGGTTGTTGAGGGGGAGGTGGTTGGGGCGGTTCAGGTAGCAAAGGGGGCCGGAAGCGGGATGGCTCCGGTAAAATCTGTTGGGGCAAATAGTGATTCTTTGGCAGATGCTGCGAGTTCTATGCAGGCTGCTCGACTGACTATGCAACTTTCAGCAGAACAAGCTGCAGGTGTTCGAGCGCCGACGTCAATTGCTAGCTACTCAGACCATGCACTTAAACAAATCGCTGTTAGAGATGCTGGGATTGGCGTCAATCAAACAGCAGTTATCGACGCGTTTGCTAATCCTGTGACGATTCAATACGTTCCGAGTAAGTACGGTCCCACCTTTAAATATACTGGCCAAAATGCGACAGTAGTGGTTAGTCCCCAAGGTAATGTGGTTACCACATGGGGAACGAGCGCAGCGGGGGTCGCCAAATGAATATTTTATTAACTAAGCGACAGAAGGAAATTATAAGTAAGCTGCGCGTTAGTGATGCAGGAGCAAATGCTATCGCATTTGATAATCTAGAAAGCCGACAAATAAGTATGGAAAATATTGAGATTCTTTGCAGTCTAATAAATGCGGAGTTAATGATGGAAGGAATATTTCCAAATTTTGAGCCTAATAAATACGGGATTGAGTTAGAGAATTTACTTGACGTGATTAACAGACCGAGAATTGGTTCGTAAGCGCTGCAGGGGCAAGTAGCGCAGTTGTAGGTAACCGTTTAGACCAACTCCTTGAGAATCCAGATATGCAGGTCGCAAGTCGTTGATTTCTAGAGATTCTGGTGATAACAGTGGCTATACGAAAGTAGTTTCGATGAGGAAGCCGAGCGGTTACTTTGTTAAGTCGTACAAGTGGTTGCGATTCGTGACCCTTGGGGGCAGCAATACTTTGAAACAGTCGAAGCCTTTAGGGAAACGCTGATTTAATCGCCCGGTTTTTAACGTTAAAATCTTGATGTCGTTCAATTTCAAAGAGACCGTGATGGCCCTGAAGC
>NZ_JASJWR010000018.1:0-93053 GCF_035019065.1 Actimicrobium sp. CCI2.3
TCAACATCAACATCAACATCAACATCAACATCAACATCAACATCAACATCAACATCAACATCAACATCAACATCAACCCCTACTACTACTACCGCTCAATCGTAGGGTGCAATAACCGAAGGGCATTGCACCAGCCGACGTCATCGACGTCATCGACGCCACGACGTCCGGGCGACCTCCCGCCCGTCAGATCGCCCGCGCCAGCTTCTCCGCAATACCGATGTAATTCGATGGCGTCATCGCCAGCAGCAAGTCCTTGGCATCCTGTGGAATTGCCAGGCCGACGATGAAGTCGCGCAATGCGTCTTTCGAAATACCTTTGCCGCGCGTCAGTTCCTTCAACTGCTCGTAGGCGTTTTCGACTGCGTAGCGGCGCATCACGGTTTGCACCGGTTCGGCCAGCACTTCCCATGTCGCGTCCAGGTCTTCGGCCAGGCGAGCCGGATTGACTTCGAGCTTGTTGAGGCCACGCAGGCAGCTGTCGTAGGCGAGGATGGTGTAGCCGAAGGCGACGCCGATATTACGCAGCACGGTCGAGTCGGTCAGGTCGCGCTGGAAGCGCGAGATCGGCAATTTGTCCGACATGTGCTTCAACATCGCATTGGCCAGACCGAGGTTGCCTTCGGAGTTTTCAAAGTCGATCGGGTTGACCTTGTGCGGCATCGTTGACGAACCAATCTCGCCGGCTTTCAGGCGCTGCTTGAAATAGCCGACCGAGATGTAACCCCACAGGTCGCGGTTCAGGTCGAGCAGGATGGTGTTGGTGCGGGTGATCGCATCGAACAATTCGGCCATGTAATCGTGCGGTTCGATCTGGATTGTGTACGGGTTATAGGTCAGGCCAAGACGCTGTTCAATGACCTCGCGTGAAAAGCTCTCCCAGTCGAAGTCCGGATAGGCCGACAGGTGCGCGTTGTAATTGCCGACAGCGCCATTCATCTTGCCGAGAATTTCGACGGCAGCGATGCGCTGTTCGGCACGGCGCAGACGGGCCACGACGTTGGCGATTTCCTTGCCGAGCGTGGTCGGGCTGGCCGGCTGGCCGTGGGTGCGCGAGAGCATCGGCAGCGCGGCATTGTCGTGTGCGAGCGTGGTCAGCCTGGCGATCACTGCCTGCAGCGCCGGCAACACGACGTCATTGCGGGCGGCTTTGAGCATCATGCCGTGCGAGGTGTTGTTGATATCTTCGGAGGTACAGGCAAAGTGGATGAACTCGGACGCCGTGACCAGTTCCGGGACATCCTTGACCTGTTCCTTGAGCCAGTATTCGACGGCCTTCACATCATGATTGGTCACCGCTTCGATGGCCTTGATGCGGGCGGCATCCGCTTCGCTGAAATCACTGGCGAGCTTGTCGAGCAAGGCACTGGCCGTTGGCGAGAACGGTGTGATTTCGCTGAAGCCCGCTTGCGCCAGCGCCTGCAGCCATGAAATCTCGACTTTCACACGGTGATGCATGAACCCGGTTTCGGACAGGATAGGGCGCAAGGCATCGGTCTTGGCGGCATAACGGCCATCGAGTGGGGACAGGGCGGATAGGGAAGTCAAGGGCATGATGAAGGCTCGGTGGACGAAAAAGGGAAGGGCGGATTCTACCATCCGCAGCCAGTGGAAAATCCGGTTTTGTCAACCTGTTATACGTACCGCAACGACCACAAAGAGCGGCCGGAACAGCGGTCTGCCGGTGCTATAATCCGGCAAAATCCACCTTCTAAGCGTCTATGAAACTCATCGGATCCCTGGCCAGCCCCTACGTGCGAAAAGTTCGTGTCGTGATGGCCGAAAAAAAGCTGGACTACGATTTTGTGCTGGAGGACGTCTGGTCTGCTGACAGCACCATCCTTGCATCGAATCCGTTAGGCAAGGTGCCGTGCCTGATCATGGAAGATGGTACGGCGATGTTCGATTCACGCGTGATTGTCGAGTACCTTGATACGCTCACGCCGGTGGGCAAATTGTTGCCGCCGCCCGGCCGCGATCGGGCCGGCGTCAAATGCTGGGAAGCGCTGGCCGATGGCGTCTGCGACGCGGCAGTGCTGGTCCGGCTGGAAAAAACACAGCGCCTGGAGGCGCTGCAAAGTCAACCCTGGATTGATCGCCAGACCCTGAAAATCAACGCCGGTATCAAGGCGATGTCAACCGGGCTGGCTGAAACTGCCTTTTGTACCGGCAACCAATACACGCTGGCTGATGTCGCCGTGTGCTGCACGCTGGGCTGGCTGACTTTTCGTTTCCCCGACATCGACTGGCGCACCGACTATCCGAATCTGGCCCGGCTCGCGGACAAAGTTGGCGAGCGTGCTTCGTTCAAGGATACGCTGCCACAATAAAACTGGTTCCACGTTGCGAGGGTTTGCAGGTGAGCCAAGATGGTTCGTTGCTTGCCAGGGGCCTAGTTTTTGGAAGCGGGTTTCTGTATTACTTTTAGGCTCCTTCGTTAATATTTTCCATCCCCTTAAAAATATCCATGTTCGATACGTCGAGCGTCGCCTGAGAGTTTGAAGGTTGGTTGACAGACTGTTGGAGTAGCTGAGCCTGTGCGTTTTGGTAGGAAGCCGCCATTGCTGCTACGGCGGGGTCTGATAGTTGCTGCGCAGTCCACTCCATCGCGCCGCCTATTGCACTCGCAGTACTTGCAACATGTGAGACTAAACTTCCAACTGTACTTACAGGGGGCTTAGCGTCTTGTCCATCTCCACCTATAGTGTTGTCGTGGCTTAGGACGGATTCTGGACCAGAATTTGTGCCGCCGGTTTTTCCGGGTTGTGAACTTGGAGACGATAACGCATTTGAGAATGAATCGTTTTTGCTTAATACACTTTGTGGGCCGCTCATGGTGTTGCTCCTCGAAAAAAAGTTGCGTTGTTAGGGATTGAACACTGATCAGTGGCAAGCGTGAATGGATGAGTTCCATCACCGTGTCCGGCACGGCGAAGACTTGCCACCTCTCCCGTACTGCCGCACACCAACCCAGGCAGCGCTACAACACCAGCGAGTTCGCAATAATCCCGCCACCCAGACACACATCATCCCGATACAGCACGGCCGATTGCCCTGGCGTCACCGCCCACTGACTGGCATCGAATGCCAGCTGCATCCGTTGTGGATCGACCATCCGGAAATCGCATGACACGTCAGCCTGGCGATACCGCGTCTTGGCCGATAGTTGACCACCAACCGGCGGCATCCCGGCGATCCAGCTCAGCTGTTCGGCATCGAGGCTGGCCGACAAGAGCCAGGGATGGTCATGACCCTGCACTACATACAGCGTGTTGCCTTCCATATCCTTGCGTGCGACATACCAGGCGTCACTGCTGCCGTCGGCATGTTGATGCGCCTTGATGCCGCCGATGCCGATGCCTTTGCGCTGGCCCAGCGTATAAAAACTCAGGCCGACGTGTTCGCCGACGATGTCGCCTTCCGGCGTTTTCATCGGGCCAGGCTGATACGACAGGTAGCGATTCAAAAATTCGCGGAAGGGCCGTTCACCGATGAAGCAGATGCCGGTCGAGTCTTTCTTGGCAGCGTTTGGCAAGCCAAGTTGTTCGGCCATCTTGCGTACCTCGGTCTTGCGGATTTCACCGAGCGGGAACAGGGTCTTCGAGAGCTGGGCCTGATTGAGCCGATGCAGGAAGTAACTCTGGTCCTTGGTGTGATCGATGGCCTTCAAGAGTTCGAAGCTTCCTGGTGCGACAGTCGATTCGCGCACGCGGGCATAGTGGCCGGTGGCGATCAAGTCCGCGCCAAGGTGCATCGCATGGTCGAGAAAGGCCTTGAACTTGATTTCGGCATTGCACAGCACATCCGGGTTCGGCGTGCGGCCGGCCTGATATTCACGCAGGAATTCGGCGAAGACGCGGTCCTTGTATTCAGCTGAAAAATTGACTGCCTCGATGTCGATGCCCAGCACGTCGGCCACGCTGACGGCATCGATCCAGTCCTGCCGGGTCGAACAGTACTCGGCGTCGTCGTCGTCTTCCCAGTTTTTCATGAACAGGCCGATCACTTCGTAGCCCTGTTCTTTCAGCAATGCTGCCGATACCGACGAGTCAACGCCACCCGATAATCCGATCACCACTTTCTTTTTGCTCATTGCGCACTACCCGTTTGTCTTCAGAAAATCGAGGGAGCACTGTACAGCATCGACAGGGGGATGCGCTTGCCAGCCAGATAATCATCGACACACAGCAGGACAATATCGCTGCGATGCGTCGCCCGCGTGGCGACCAGTTCGTCATAAGACATCCAGAGCGTACGGATGATGCCGTGGTCCAGCGGCTGGTCGTGCACGGCACCGGCGTTGCCGCAAAAGGTGAAGCGCAAATAGGTCACGTCGATGCCGCTGCGCACCGACAAATAGCGCGCCATGTAAAAACCGACCAGTGCGGTCGGGATAAAGTCATGGGCAGTTTCTTCCAGGGTTTCGCGGATCACGGCTTGTTCGAGCGATTCGCGCGGATCAAGATGGCCGGCCGGCTGATTGAAGCGGATGCCATCGCTGGTCTCTTCCTCGACCATCAGGAACAGGCCATTGCGCTCGATGATCGCAGCAACGGTGACAGATGGTTTCCATTGATCGGACATAAGTTCCCCTGAAAGAGCGGCCATTTTACCGTGCCATTTCAGCGTTATGGTGGCGTTTCGGTTGCCACTATTGGTAAAGGTGCGTGTTCTGTTACTGTGCCCCAAGTTAACGCGCTTTAATCTTGCGCAAATTTTTTTAGCAAGCATTTGGTGAATCGAAAAAAAAACGGCAAAATCAGTCACCTTTTTTTCATCCGCACGCCGCCAACAACAACCAACAACAAGGAACATCCCATGAAAATCGGCATACCCGCTGAAACGCGGTACGGTGAAACCCGCGTTGCCGCTACGCCCGAGACGGTCAGGAAACTGATCGCTGCCAAACATACTGTCGTCGTACAAGCCGGTGCGGGCGTCAGTGCCAGCGTCACCGATGAATCCTATGTGGCCGCCGGAGCAACCATCGGTAGCGCCGCAGACGCGTTCGGTGCAGCGATGGTGCTCAAGGTGCGTGCACCGAGTGCCGACGAACTGCCGCTGATGACTTCCGGCACCGTCGTCATCGGCATGCTCAACCCGTTCGATGCCGACAATACCGCCGCGATGGCCGCGCAAGGGTTGTCCGCCTTCGCGCTCGAAGCCGTGCCGCGCATCACGCGCGCGCAATCGATGGACGTGCTGTCCTCGCAAGCCAACATCGCCGGCTACAAGTCGGTGCTGCTGGCGGCGAATACCTATCAGCGCTTCATGCCGATGCTGATGACGGCAGCCGGTACCGTCAAGGCGGCACGGGTACTGATCATGGGTGTCGGCGTGGCCGGGCTGCAAGCCATTGCCACCGCCAAGCGTCTGGGTGCCGTCATCGAAGCCTCGGATGTGCGGCCATCGGTCAAGGAACAGGTCGAGTCGCTCGGCGGTAAATTTCTTGACGTGCCCTACCTCACCGACGAAGAAAAAGAAATCGCCGTCGGCACCGGCGGTTATGCCCGCGCGATGCCAGCCGACTGGATGCGTCGGCAAGCCGAACTGGTCCACGAGCGTGCCCAGCTGGCCGACATCATCATCACGACCGCGCTGATCCCGGGCCGCAAGGCACCGGTCCTGATCAGCGAAGACACCGTCAAGGTGATGAAGCCCGGCTCGGTCATCGTCGACATGGCCGTCGAGCAGGGCGGCAATTGCCCGCTGTCCGAACTCGGCAAGACCGTCATCAAACATGGCGTGCATATCATCGGCGAACCAAACCTGGCGATGCTGCTGGCGGCCGACGCGTCGGCGCTGTATGCGCGTAACGTGCTCGATTTTCTCAAGCTCATCGTCGATGCCGATGCCGCACTGGTGATCAATCGCGAGGACGAAATCGTCGCCGCCACGCTGCTGTGTTCGGGCGGCGAGGTGCTTCGCAAATAAGCAGCGCAAATAAGCTACGCAAATAAGCAGCGCAAATAATCCAAATAAATAATCGAGGACATCATGGAAGTCAGCCACACCATCATCAACCTGATCATTTTCGTACTGGCGATTTACGTCGGCTACCACGTGGTCTGGACGGTTACTCCCGCGTTGCATACGCCGCTGATGGCGGTCACGAATGCGATCTCGGCCATCATCATCGTCGGCGCGATGCTCGCTGCCGGTCTCACCGAAGGCCGTCTCGGCCAGGTCATGGGCACGCTCGCCGTGGCACTGGCTGCGGTCAATGTCTTCGGCGGATTTCTGGTGACGCAACGCATGCTCGAAATGTTCAAGAAAAAAGAACCGAAGGTCGCCAAAGCCCCGGTTGAAGGAAGCAAGCCATGAGCATGAACCTCGTTACCCTGTTGTATCTGATCGCGTCGGTCTGCTTCATTCAGGCTCTCAAAGGCTTGTCGCATCCCTCGACCGCACGGCGCGGCAATGCCTTCGGCATGGGCGGCATGGCGCTGGCCATCGTCACCACGATTGCGCTGATCATCAAACTGAAATCGGAAGCGATGGGCGCACCGCTGGGCTATGGTCTGGTGATCTTTGGCGTGGTTGTCGGTGGCGGCATCGGTGCCTATCTGGCACGCACTGTCGAAATGACGAAGATGCCGGAACTGGTCGCGGCAATGCATTCGCTGATCGGTCTGGCTGCGGTCTGTATCGCCGTGGCGGCCGTGTCGGAGCCGTGGGCCTTCAACATCGCCGCACACGAGATGGCGATCCCGTTCGGTAACCGTCTGGAACTGTTCATCGGCACCTTTGTCGGTGCGATCACGTTCTCCGGTTCGGTCATTGCGTTCGGCAAGCTGTCGGGCAAATACAAGTTTCGCCTGTTCCAGGGCCAGCCGGTCAGTTTTCCGGGGCAGCATTTTCTGAATCTGGCGCTGGCGATTCTGATGGTTGGTTTCGGCCTGATTTTCTGCTTTGCACCGGGTACCGAACCGGCGTGGATTGCCTTCGTGCTGATGGCCATCATCGCCTTTGTGCTGGGTGTGCTGATCATCATCCCGATCGGTGGCGCGGATATGCCGGTGGTGGTGTCGATGCTCAACAGTTATTCAGGCTGGGCGGCGGCCGGGATCGGCTTTTCGCTGAATAACTCGATGTTGATCATTGCCGGTTCGCTGGTCGGTTCGAGTGGTGCGATCCTGTCGTACATCATGTGCAAGGCGATGAACCGCTCGTTCTTCAACGTCATCCTCGGCGGCTTCGGTGGTGATCCTGCGGTCGCCGCAGCAGTCGGTTCGCAAGCGGCACGGCCGGTCAAATCCGGTTCGGCTGACGACGCGGCTTTCCTGATGAGCAACGCTGAAACCGTCATCATCGTGCCGGGTTACGGCCTGGCCGTGGCGCGTGCCCAGCACGCATTGAAAGAGCTGACCGCCAAGCTGACCGCGAAGGGTGTGAGCGTCAAATACGCAATCCATCCGGTGGCCGGGCGCATGCCGGGACACATGAACGTGCTGCTGGCCGAAGCCGAAGTGCCCTACGACCAGGTCTTCGAGATGGACGACATCAACGGCGAATTCGCGCAAGCCGACGTGGTGCTGGTGCTGGGTGCGAACGACGTGGTCAACCCGGCCGCGAAAGATCCGAAATCATCGATTGCCGGCATGCCGATTCTGGAGGTCTACAAGGCCAAGACCGTCATCGTCAACAAGCGTTCGATGGCCTCTGGATATGCCGGGCTGGACAACGAACTGTTCTACATGGACAAGACGATGATGGTGTTCGGCGATGCGAAGAAGGTCATTGAAGAGATGGTCAAGGCCGTCGAATAAAACCGGCGTGTGGGCCAGCGTGCCCGCACGCGAGCAGCACAGCATTGTCCGGTTCGGCCTGCCTCAGTCAGGCCGAATGCTTTTGGTACGTTACCTCTGTCCGTACATCATCTGCTGCGCCAGCATCTTGCGTGCCGGTGCCACCGCATCCATCAACCCCAGCGACAAGCCCAGCAAGCCTTGCGACAGCGTGCCTTCCGGTGCACTGGCGAACACGCGCGCCATCGCATCCGTGACGCGAATGGTCATGCCGCGATCCTGGCTGCGCTGCGCGTGGAACGCGGTCAGTGCGGCGGGACTGACGTCGCTGGCCAGCAAGCGCGCCAGCACCATCGCGTCGCGCAAGCCGAGGTTCAAGCCCTGTCCGGCGACCGGATGCAGCGTCTGCGCGGCATTGCCGATGGCGACCGTGCGGGCGGTAGGCGCGACATGCGCGTTCAGACCGAGCGGGTACATGAAGCGCTGCTTGCAATCGAGGAAGCGGCCGACCCGTCCACCGAATAACGCTGCGAGTTCGATCAGGAACGCGCTGTCGGTCAGCGTCATCAGACGCTCGGCGGTGTCGCTGTGGGCACACCAGACGACTGCGTAGCCATCGTCCTGCGGCAACAGCGCCAGCGGGCCTTCCGAGGTGAAGCGCTCGAAGGCCCGCTGCATCAGCGGCACGCTGGTCGTCACATGCGTGACGATGGCGCTTTGGCGGTAGTCGCGATGCAGCGTGCGGGCCGGTTGCTGCGCAAACACGCCGCCTTCTGCCTGTATCAGTACGTCGCTACGCAAGCTGCTGCCGTCATCGAAGCTCAGCGTCACGTGGTCGGTTAGTTCATCGGTGGCGCTGACCTGCATCGGCCGGCGCACGACAATGCCGGCTTGCGTCGCAGCCGCCGACAGGGCCGTCACCAGCGCACCGTAGCGCGTGACATAGCCCAGCGCCGGCAAGTCGTAGTCGGCACGATCCATCAGCGTGCGACCAAAATGGCCGCGCCGCGAGACGTGAATCTGGGAGATGGCTTGTGCCGGTACCGGCCACGCACCGACCTGTTCGAGAATTTGCCGGCTGCCATACGACAGCGCGATCGAGCGCGGATCAGCGGCTGATTGTGCCGCTGTCTTCGCATCAATCAGGGCGATACGCGCCGGTGCCACGCCGCGCTGCACCAGCAAACCTGCCAGCACCAGCCCGACCGGACCGGCGCCGCAAATGGCGATATCGACGTCGGTCTGCATCAGGTGTTGCGCATCATGGCTTCGATGTCGGCGATGGTTTTGGGTGCGGCGCTGCTCATGACCTCCGCGCCATCGGCGGTGACGGCAACATCGTCTTCGATGCGGATGCCGATGTTCCAGTATTGCTCGGGAATGCCGGGGGCTGGCCGCACGTAGATACCCGGTTCGACCGTCAGCGTCATGCCGGGATGCAGGATGCGCCATGGCTTGTCGCCGCCCTCGCTGGTGGTGTCATTGACTTCGCGGTATTCGCCGACATCATGCACATCCATGCCCAGCCAGTGGCCGGTACGGTGCATGTAGAAATGGCGGTAGTCGCCATTGGTGATGACGTCGTCGAGCGTGCCGACCTTGTTGGCATCGAGCAGGCCGGTATCGAGCATGCCTTGCGAGAGGATGCGCACAGCAGCGTCATGGCCATCCATGAAACGCTGGCCCGGCCGGATGGCGGCAATGGCGGCATGCTGGGCCGCCAGCACCAGTTCGTACAGCGTGGTTTGCGCTGGCGTGAAGCGGCCGTTGGCGGGAAAAGTGCGCGTGATATCGGAGGCATAGCTATCAAGTTCGCAACCGGCATCGATGAGCACCAGATCGCCGTCTTGCAGGACCGTGGCACCCGCGCGGTAATGCAGCACGCAGGCATTCGCGCCGGTGGCAACGATCGAGGTGTAGGCCGGGAAGTCGGAGCCGTGACGGCGGAATTCGTGCAGCAGTTCGGCGTCGATCTGGTACTCGTGCAGACCGGGTTTGGCCATGCGCATTGCCCGTGCATGGGCTTCGGCGGAGATCGTCGCGGCACGGCGCATGATGGCCAGTTCGGAGTCGTCCTTGATCAGCCGCATTTCATTGAGCAGACCGCTGACATCATGGGCTGACGACGGTGCGGTGATGCCGGCACGCGACTGGGTCCGGACTTTTTTCAGCCAGCCCTGGACCTGCGCATCGAGTGCGCTGTTGCTGCCCAGCGCGTAAAACAGCGCTGGCTGGTCGGCCAGCAGTTTCGGCAAGATGGCATCGAGCGCGTCGATCGGGAAGGCGGCGTCGAAACCGAATGCTTCACGGGCATTGTCAGGGCCATGCCGAAAACCTTCCCAGATTTCACGCTCGCTGTTTTTCTCGCGACAGAACAGGATGGATTGATTCTTCTTGCCCGCGACCAGCACGATGACGGCTTCCGGTTCGACGAAACCGGACAGGTAGTAAAAGGTGCTGTCATGCCGGTACGGATATTCGGCATCGCTGTTGCGGTGCACTTCCGGCGCGGTCGGGAGGATGGCTACGCCGCCTCCGCGTGCCTGCATTTGTGCGATCAGGCTGGCGCGACGGGCGGCGTAGGAACTCATGGTTGTTTGCTTTCAGTGAGGGGACGGTTCAATTGGGCCAGACGCTCGGGCGTACCGACGTCTGTCCAGTCGCCACGATACACCTCTCCGCCGATTTGTCCCCGGGCAGCAAAATCGCGTAGCAGTGGTGCTAGCTTGGCGGAGTGTCCGGGAATAAGTGTAGCGAATAATTCCGGCCGGTAGACGCCGATACCCGAGAATGTATACCGTGGTGTGCCATCGTTGTTGACGGCGAAAGTGGTCAGGCCGAAGTCGCCGTCGGGCACGTGCGGCGGATTTTTTACCAGGTAGATCCAGCCGATATCGCGCTGGTCAGCCGGATACGGATTGCCCCACATGTCGGCATCGACCAGCGCCGACTTGACCTGCTCGAAATCGAAATGCGGGCAATAGATATCGCCATTGACGACCACGAACGGCGCATCGCCCAGCAGCGGCAGCGCCTGCGCAATGCCACCGGCGGTGTCGAGTGCGGTGGCTTCCGCCGAATATTGCAGGGTCGCGCCGAACTGACTGCCGTCGCCGAGCGTGTCGACCAGTTGCTGGCCGAGATGGGCGTGGTTGATGACGATTTCGGTGATGCCGGCACGCACCAGGTTCAGGATGTGCCAGACAATGAGTGCGCGGCCGCGGACTTTGAGCAGTGGTTTGGGGCAGGTGTCGGTGAGCGGACGCATCCGCTCGCCGCGCCCGGCGGCGAGGATCATGGCTTTCATGCAGCAGGCTTTCAGTAAGAGATGAAGATCAGAAGGTGTAGCCGACCGACGGTGCCTTGTCCTCGAGTTCATCGAGCAGCACGATCAATGGTGCCAGCACCTTGTAACGACCGGCGACCTTGCGGGTGTAGCGCATTACGAGCGGCAAGTCTTTCAGATAGGCGTCCTTGCCATCGCGGTGATACAGACGCGCGAAGATGCCGAGCACTTTGAGATGACGCTGCAAGCCCATGAATTCAAAGTCACGGTAGAACGCGTCAATGTCGGGGTTCACCGGCAGGCCGGCGCGCTTGGCCCGTTCCCAGTAGCGGATAGCCCAGTCCAGTACTTGCTCTTCATCCCATTCGATGTATGCATCGCGCAGCAGCGACACCAGGTCGTAGGTGATCGGGCCGTACACCGCATCCTGGAAATCGAGGATGCCGGGATTGCCGACCGGTAGCACCATTAAATTGCGTGCATGGTAATCGCGATGCACATACACCTGCGGTTGCGCCAGGTTGTTGGCCAGCAGCGCATCGAAGACGCCATTGAGTGACTTGTGCTGGGCTTCGCTGAGCGTGACGCCGAGGTGTTTGGCGACATACCAGTCAGGGAACAGCATCAGCTCGCGCTGCAGCAGCGCGCGGTCATAGTCGGGCAGCACACCGGGCTGGCTGTGCATCTGGATGTGGACCAGTGCGTCGATCGCATCGAGGTACAGCGCGGGTGCCGTGTCGGCGTTGAGCTGCTCCAGATAGGTGGTCGCGCCGAGGTCGCTGAGTAGCAAAAATCCTTGCGCGACATCCTGCGCCAGCACGGTCGGCACCGATACGCCGGTGGCACCGAACAGTTGGGCGACGGCGATGAAAGGCTGGACATCTTCCTGCGGTGGTGGCGCATCCATCACGATCGCGCTGCTGCCGCTGTTGCCATTCTCGCCGAGGTCGACCCGGAAGTAACGACGGAAGCTGGCGTCGGCTGACGCGGGGCGCAAGCTGTCAAGGCGGATGTCGGCAGGCAGGCTGGCAAGCCAGAGTTTTAAATTGGTCAAACGAAGATCAGTTGGCATAAGTAAAGGCAGGAGACAGTCCGGGTTTCCGGTCGGGAGGGAATGAGTTCCCCTATAATAAGTGATTCAATTTAAAAAATCGCCTGCCACGGTGGTCACTCCCCCCATTTCATGATCCGGTTCCCTGTCCTGTCCCCGACGCAGCGTCTGCTTCGCACCCTGACCGCTGTGGTCGCGGCTGCCGCACTGCCCAGTTACGTGCTGGCCCAAAGCGCGTCCAAGCCTGTGAAGCAGAGTGACCGTGAAGCACCGGCCGAGATCAGCGCAGAGAGCATGACCGGTCGACCTGATCGCGAACTCGATCTGGCCAACAAGGTCGAGATCGTGCGCGGCGTGACGACGATCAACTCCGACAAGGCCCAGTACCATGTCGTCGAAGATGAAGTCGAAGCCATCGGCAATGTCCGCATGAAGCGCGTCGAGGACATCTATACCGGCGACGAGCTCAAGCTCAACATGGATGGCGGTATCGGTTATGTCACCAATCCGACCTATCGCCTTGAGCGCACCAAGGGTCAGGGTGCGGGCAAGCGGATCGACTTTGAATCCGAAACCGAAGCCACGGTGGTCGATGGCACGTACAGCACGTGCGAAGGACCGAACCCGGATTGGTATTTGCGGTCGGGCACACTGAACCTCGACACCGCGCGCGACATCGGCCTGGCCCGGAACAGTGTCGTGTATTTCAAGGGTGTGCCCATCCTCGGCGCGCCGGCCATGTCGTTCCCGCTATCGGGTGCGCGCAAGTCGGGCGTGCTGCCGCCTACCATCGGCGCGACCAACCGCGGCGGTCTCGAAGTCATGGTGCCGTATTACTTCAACATTGCACCGAACCGCGACCTGACCGTTTATCCGAACGTCATTGCGCAGCGCGGTTTGCAGCTTGGTGCGGTGGCGCGGTATCTTGATCCGTCGTATTCGGGCGAAACCAAGCTCGAAGGTTTGCTCAAGGACAAACTGACCGGGACCGACCGCTGGTCCGTGTCATCCATCCATACGCAATCGCTGCTTCCCGGACTGACGCTGAACTGGAATATCAACGCGGCATCCGATGATGCCTATCCAAGTGATTTTTCGCGCACCCTGACCACTGCCCAGCAACGTTTGCTGTTGCGCGACCTGAGCCTGAGTTACGGCCAACCGTACTGGAGCCTGACGGCACGTGCCAGTAAATACCAGGTCTTGCAGGATCCGCTGGCACCGATCGCGCAGCCGTATGACCGCTTGCCACAGATTACTTTCAGTTCGGCGCGTCCGGATATCGGCGGTTTCGATCTGGCACTGGATTCGGACCTGACGCGCTTCGCGCATCCGACGCTGCAGCAGGGTGACCGCCTTTTCGTCAGTCCGAAAGTGTCGTATCCGATTATCGAGCCAGGCTTTTTCATTACACCAAAACTGTCGTTCCATGCGACGCGCTATCAGCTTGCCGATGGCGGTGCCGGTGTCGCGCCAGGTACTGATACCTCGTTGCAGCGGACTATTCCGACCGCCTCAATCGACAGCGGCATGGTATTTGAACGCGAGTCCAATTTCTTTGGCCACGGCATGACCCAGACGCTGGAGCCGCGCCTGTTCTATGTCTACACGCCTTACCGCGACCAGTCGATGCTGCCCAATTTCGACAGTGGACTGGCCGACCTGAGTTTTACCCAGTTGTTCAGCGAAAACCGTTTCGTCGGTAATGACCGCATTGGTGACGCCAACCAGGTCACCGCAGCAGTGACCACGCGCTTTCTGGAAGAGACGGGTGCGGAGCGGGCGCGCATCGCGCTGGGCCAGCGCTACTATTTTGCTGATCAGCGCGTTGCACTCGGGACCTTGCCCAATCAAAGCCGGTCCGACTTGCTGCTGTCGGCCAATGGTCGCGTCAGCCAATCGTTTTCGGCGGAAACCAACCTGCAATACAGCCAGAGCCAGGGTGTGCTCAACCGTGCCAACGCAGGCATCAAATATCAGCCGGGTCCAATGAAGGTACTGAATCTGGCGTACCGGCAGGACTTGCCGAATAATCTGGAAAAATCATTCGAGGTGTCGACGCAGTGGCCATTTGCCAGTCGCTGGTATGGTGTTGGCCGGATCAATTATTCGCTGACCACCAGCAAGGTTGCCGAAGGCTTGCTCGGGGTCGAGTACAAAGCCGACTGCTGGGTGTTTCGCGTCGTTGCGCAGCGCATTCCGACAGCGACCTTGCAAGCCACGTCGGCATTATTTTTCCAGCTTGAATTAAACGGATTGTCCAAACTGGGGTCGAACCCGCTGCAAGCGCTGCGCAGCAGCGTACCGGGTTACCAGAACGTCAATCAACCTTATAACCGTCAATGATTACGAATTTTTCCAGGACTCCAGATCACACCATGCGACAAGTCAACTCCCCAGTTCAGTATCTGAAAATTGCTGCCGTGCTGATCAGTCTCGCCTTCGGCGCGATGCAACCGGCGAGCGCGCAGTTCACACCGTCCAATCAAGTTGCGCCCGCTACCACGGCACCGCGCAGCAAAGAACCGCAGCCCATCGATTCGATCGTCGCCGTCGTCAATAGCGATGTCATCACGCGCCTGGAACTTAACAACCGGGTTGTCATGGTCGAATCGCGCATGAAGCAGCAGGGCACGCAGTTGCCGCAACGCGCATTACTCGAAAAGCAGATCCTCGAGCGCATGATCGTCGATCGCGCCCAATTACAACTGGCGGCTGACAGTGGCATCAAGATTGATGATGTGATGCTGGACCGCGCCATGGCGCGACTGGCCGAGCAGAATCAATTATCGATGCAGGATTTCCGCAACCAGCTGGAACGCGAAGGCATGTCTTTCTCACGCTTCCGTGAAGAGATTCGCGAAGAAATCGCGATGCAGCGGATTCGTGAACGCGAAGTCGACAACAAGCTCCAGATCACCGAATCCGAAGTGGACAACTACCTCGAAGCCGCGAAGAGCGCGCCGCAGATTCAGCCCGAGTACAACATCGCACAGATCCTGGTGCGCATTCCCGAAAACGCGACTGCCGAACAGATCGCTGCACGCCGTGCGCGGGCTGACGACGTTGCCCGCCAATTGCGTGGTGGTGCGGATTTCAACAAGCTGGCGGCGTCGTATTCGGACTCGGTTGATGCGCTCAAGGGTGGCGAGCTGGGCTGGCGGACGGCCGACCGTTTGCCACAAATCTTCGTCGATGCCGTCGCCAAGCTCAACGAGGGCGAACTGTCCGACGTGATCAAGAGCGCCAGTGGTTTCCATATCCTGAAAGTCGTCGGCAAGCGCAGCCGTACCGCCGAGAACAGCACGGCGGCAGTTGCCGCCGCCGCAGTCGAGCAAACCCATGCGCGGCATATCCTGATCAAGGTCAACACCATCGTGACGGCGTCCGAAGCGCTGCGCAAACTGACCGACCTGAAACAGCGTCTCGATAACAAGGCCGCGACTTTCGATGAACTCGCCAAGCTGTATTCGAATGACCTGTCCGCCTCGAAAGGCGGCGACCTTGGCTGGATTTATCCGGGCGATACCGTGCCTGAATTTGAACGTGCGATGAACCTGCTCAAGCCGGGCGAAGTCAGTGCGCCTGTCGAAACACCATTCGGCTATCACCTGATCGAAGTGATCGAACGCAAGAGTCAGGATGTGTCGCAAGAGCGCCAGCGCCTCGCCGCACGTCAGGCATTGCGTGAGCGCAAACTCGAAGAAGCCACGCAGGATTGGGTTCGTCAGTTACGCGATCGCGCTTATGTCGAATACCGGCTGGATAGCCAATAATGGCGACTGCCAGCATGACCACTGTGCGACCGACCGTCGCCATTACCTGTGGCGAACCAGCCGGGATCGGTCCGGAAATCGCCTTGCGCGCCGCCTGGGAGCTGCGTAACGATGTCAATTGCGTGCTCATCGGCGACGCCGCGTTCCTGGCCATTCTGGCCGATCAGATCGATCCGGCCATTGCGCTGGCGGCTACCTCGGTGCAGGCCGTACGCAATGGCGGATTGCCGACTTTTCCGCCGCAGCGACTGGTGGTGCTCGACAGCCCGCTGGCCGCTCATGTGGTGCCCGGTCAGCTCGATCCGCGCAATGGCCGCAGTGTGCTGCAAATGCTCGACATGGCCATTGAAGGTACCCGTGCCGGCTGGTTTGCCGCGATGGTCACTGCTCCTCTGCAAAAAAGCACGATCAATGATTCCGGCGTGCCGTTCACCGGTCACACCGAATACCTCGCTGAAAAAACCGGTACCCCGCATGTCGTGATGATGCTCGCGGCCAGCGGCGCGCATCCGTTGCGGGTGGCACTGGCGACGATTCATCTCGCGCTCAAGGACGTACCGGCGGCGATCACGTTCGACAGTCTTGGCCGCACGCTCGACATCCTGCAGCAAGAGTTGCAGCGCCGTTTCGGACTGGCCACGCCGCGCATTCTGGTGGCGGGACTCAATCCGCATGCGGGCGAGGGCGGCTATCTCGGACACGAAGAAATCGACATCATCATTCCTGCGCTGCAGGCAGCGCGCGCGCGCGGCATCAGTGTGGCGGGTCCGTATCCGGCCGATACGCTGTTCCAGCCCAAGTATCTGAAAGACGCCGATTGCGTGCTGGCGATGTATCACGATCAGGGCTTGCCGGTGCTCAAGTACGCCAGTTTTGGACATGGCATCAATATCACGCTGGGCTTGCCAATTATTCGCACCTCGGTCGATCACGGCACCGCGCTCGATCTCGCGGCACTGGGCGTCGGACATGCCGACCATGGCAGCATGGTCGAGGCGATCCGTACCGCAGTGCAGATGGCGGCGGTCGCTCCATGAAGCACGTCGCCCGCAAACGCTTCGGCCAGAATTTCCTGACCGACAAGCAAGTCCTGCAAGACATCATCCAGACCATCGCCCCGGCCCGCGCCGATACCATGGTCGAAATCGGTCCCGGCCTGGGTGCGATGACGCGATTGCTGCTCGATGACCTCGATCAGCTGCACGTGGTCGAACTCGATCGTGATCTGGTCGTGCGCCTGCAAAAAACCTTCGATCCGAAAAAATTGCTGATCCATTCCGGCGACGCATTGCAGTTCGACTTCGGCACCTTGCCGGTGCCGGCCGGACAGAAGCTGCGTGTGGTGGGCAACCTGCCTTACAACATTTCCAGTCCGCTGCTGTTCCACCTCGCCAGTTTTACCGCGCTGGTGCAGGATCAGCATTTCATGCTGCAAAAGGAAGTGGTTGAACGCATGGTCGCGCCACCCGGTGGCAAGAGCTATGGTCGGCTGTCGGTGATGCTGCAATGGCGCTACGCGATGTCGCTGCGTTTCATCGTGCCGCCGACGGCCTTTGATCCGCCGCCACGCGTCGAGTCGGCCATCGTGCGCATGATTCCTCTCGAAACACCGCTGCCATGCAATCAGCAATCGCTGGAGGCCGTGGTGCTCAAGGCGTTTTCGATGCGCCGCAAGGTACTGCGCAATTGCCTGGCCGGCATGTTCACTGAAAATCAGCTGATCGATGCCGGCGTCGATCCGACCTTGCGGCCCGAGACGATATCGCTGGAGCAGTACGTCGGATTGGCCAACCGGTTGCCGGTCGGCGAGTAATTCGCCGTCGCAAAAAAAACCGGCAAGCGCTTCCTTTCGGAAGCCCTTGCCGGCTTTGTTGTTCCTGCTGAAATGAATCAGGAGATGGTGATCTTCACGCCCTTGACGAACGTTACGCCAGCCTTGTTGACACTTTTCAAGACGACATCATAAGTACCTGCCTTGGTGAAGGTGTGCGAGGAACTGGTGCCGGCAACCACCGGGGTGGCATCACCAAAATTCCATTGGTGCGATGTGAAGTCGCCGGTGGCTGAGGTCACGACGGTGATGGCGTCGAACTTGATGGCCAAGGGAGCCTTACCCGAGACGGCCGAGGTACGGATCGCTGGAGCGAGGGCCGGCAAGGTGGACAAGGCGCTAGTGCCGCTGATGTTGTACTCGCCAAGATTGCCGTAGTTGGTATAGCCGGTGGTCTTCGCGTCGCCGCGTCCTGCACCGCTGACGCTCAGGTAATAGACGCCGCCTGTCGGTATCGATGCACTGATCGTTTTGGACAGCGTGGTAGCCGTCGGGCTACTGGTCGCCAGGACCTTGCCGTTGACATCAAGCAGTTTCAGCGAGATGTCGAGCGTGCTGCCCAAGATGGCACCACCGACTTTCAGATTCACCGGACCGGCACCGGCAACAAAACTGAACATGTCGACATCGTCAGGCTTTTCAATGCGACCCAGACCGCTCAGGTTGCTGAGTCCATTGGCGTTGCTGGCAACGAGTGCATCAGCGAATGGAATCGTATCGCCATGGTCATCGGCGCGTGGGCTCAGGCCGCGTGCGAGCATGACGGCGTAAGCATCTTCCTTGTTGTTGGCATTGGCGTACTCGCCCTTCGACCATTGCGGCAGATTCTTGTAGTAGCCGACTCCCATGATGGGTGCCCAACCTGTCTCGCCGGTGCCCTGTCCAGCGTAGTAGGCTGACGATGGTAGCTGACCCTGGTGATTCAGCCCCAGTGTGTGGCCGAGTTCATGCGAGACGCAATCGGAAATGTACTTTTCGGCATTGGCCAGATTGTTCGGAAAGCAGAATGCCGGCGCTGCACCGGCAGCGAACTTGCTGAACGAGTTCAAATAGGCGTAGCCACCTGCCGAACTGCTTTGCGGCGTGATCAGGATGGTTGCACCGATCTTGCCGGCGGGGACGGCTGGCGCTTCTGTCGTGATATCGACATCAAATGCGGCATAGGCTTCTGCTACCCGTAACAACACTTTCTGGATCACCAGACGTTCGGCGTCGCTGAAGGTCGCTGGTGCCTTGTCGAGATCAAAGGCGGGATTGCTGCCCTGGCCGGTAAAGTTCAGGTAGAGCACGCGGGTCGAATCTGGTTTGGTATGCAGCTTGAAAGTCTGGTCAAACGGGAACGGGCTGGCACCACCGGCAGTCGCGACCGATGCAGTCACGGCAGCGGTTGCCATCGTGGTGCCATTGGCAGCGCCAGGGATGACAGTTTCTTCATCGATGTGGAGGACGCGACCTTTGGTATCGACGTGCACGCTCTTGTCGGACAACAGCAGTTGACGGAATGCGGCGCTGCTCATGCCGTACCATTTGGCGACGGCGTCAAGGCTGCCCCCGAGTTGCGTGATCGCATTTTGACCCGACGACATGGCATCGAGCTGGATGCGGCCAAAGGGCGCATTCTCGGTAGAACCCTCAGCGCTGACCGGCACAAAATTACCGGACAGTTCCATGCGCGCCATCATCGCTGGTGTCAGGCCGGACTCAGCCGGAACTTCGGGCGTGACCTCTTTCATGGCAACAGTCATCATGCCGGGCGAATCATTGGTGATGCTGGATTGGCTATTGCTGGCTGTCACCAGCTCGGCATGGGCCATCAACATCGGATTGGCTGCCCATGGGCTGGATGCAGAGGTGACGGTGCTTTGGGCCGGTGCCAGTGCAACAGGCGCGGCGTTTTGTTCTTGCGTGGTGTCGTTGAAACGTGTTGCGGCGTAGATGCCAAGTCCGCCGAATGCGATGGCGATGGTGGCAACGATGGCTGTGTAAGCTGGTTTTTTACTAGTTATCGGTGATGTCATGGTAGTACCCCTTTGTTATATCGATGAGTTGAACAAAGGGCTTACGCGGTCAACAAGACAGCCAGCTCCTGCTGGAATAGTCTTGCTGGCAACCCCGCTACCGTGATCCGTGAAGACCGTAGGCCGGAGGCTTTGCGTCCTTGCTTTTCAACAAGTTTGCCCTGCAGTAATAGTCTATCTTGCTCGGAAGCAAGTCAAGAGGAATTTGGTGAATTTGTTTCTGTTGTGGATAAGTTCTTTATGGCGGTCGACTGCCGGTCTCGCTTGCCGATGGCAGTCGGCCTGAGCGATTACTCTGCGCGTTGAATCAGTTCGATTTTGTAGCCGTCCGGATCTTCAACGAAAGCGATGATCGTCGTACCGCCCTTGACCGGTCCCGCATCGCGGACCACTTTGCCTCCGGCTGCGCGGATGCTGATGCAAGCCTGCGCCACATCCGGGATGCCGATCGCGATATGGCCGTAGGCATTGCCCATCTCGTAGCTATCGGTGTCGTAGTTCCAGGTCAGTTCCAGTTCGGCGTGGTCCGGGTTGGTGCCGTAGCCGACAAAAGCCAGCGTATATTTTTGCGACGGGTTGTCGCTGGTGCGTTGCAGTGTCATGCCCAGCACGGTGGTGTAAAAATCGATCGAACGCTGCAGGTTTCCAACGCGCAGCATGGTGTGTAGTAATCGCATGTAACTCTCCGGGAAAAGGGTGGGACTGAGGAGTTGCCTGCATCGATGATGCGGGCAACAAAGAAATCAGCAGGGAGGCAAGGTCGCCGGTGCCTGCTGACGCAGCATTTTGCGCGCCGCTTCAAACTCGGGGAAGATCGATTGCACGGTGGCCCAGAACTGCGGTCCGTGGTTCATCTCGCGCAAGTGTGACAGCTCATGCGCGACCACGTAGTCAATCAGCGGCAGCGAAAAATGGATCAGCCGCCAGTTTAACCGGATACGTCCGTCGGCCGTGCACGAGCCCCATTGCCGGGTTGCCGAGGACAACGTGTAGGAGCGATAGCTGACACCGAGCCGCGCTGCATACAGTGGCAGGCGCTCGCCGAATACCCGGCGCGCTTCGACTTGCAGCCAGGCTTGAACGCGATCTTTGCGTTGCTGTTCGGTGCTGTCGGCGGGAAGGCAGAGGATCAGCTCGGTGGTGCTGGTGTCGACGTGAATCACCTTGTCTTGCAGTGCGCGCAGTCGCAGTGTCAGCGGGCTGCCAAGATAGGACAGCGTCGCGCCATCGATCCATTGCATCGCTGCTGGCCGCGTGCGTGCAGCGCGCTCGCGCCGTTCGGCCAGCTTGGTCAATATCCAGTGTTGCTTCTCGCGTATCGCACTGTCGATTTCGCCAACGCTCACCCAGCGCGGAGCCGTCACGCGCAAACCGTCGTCATCAATGATGAAGCCGATGCTGCGGCGATTCGAGCGCTTGAGGCTGAATTCGAGGATGTGGTTGCCGACATGCAGGCGACGCTTCGGTACTGCCGTCGCGGTGTCGGCGATGGGCGTCAGCTCTGCCGCGAACAGGTTCAGTTGCGGCTCAGGCAGGGCCGCTGGCGTGGGTTGGAGGCGCACTGTCAGAGGGTTCGCTCAGTGGAATAGCTTATTTTTTGATAAAAGGCGTGGCATAGATCGTTGGCGAAATCACGCGCATTTCGGACTCGATCCAGTTTTCAACGGCCTGCATCAGTTCAGCCGGGGTCTTGCCCTCGGGGGAGATCGGTGCCCCGATCGAGACCGTGATCAGGCCAGGTTTCTTGATGAAGGAATTTTTTGGCCAGCACTGGCCCGAGTTGACGGCAATCGGTACGACTACGGTGCCGGTTTCGATCGCCAGGCGCGAACCGCCACCCTTGTATTTGCCCTGGCTACCGACTTCGGTACGGGTACCTTCGGGGAACATGATGACCCATTGTCCGTCGGCCAGGCGTTGCCGGCCCTGCACCACGACTTGCGCAAAGGCATCGCGGCCGTTGCTGCGGTCGATCGGGATCATGCGCAGCAGCGCCAGCGCCCAGCCGAAGAACGGCACGTACAGCAGTTCTTTCTTGAGCACGAAGATCAACGGACGGGGCATGTCAGCCAGCAGGAAAATGGTTTCCCAGGCCGACTGGTGTTTGCAAAGCAGGATCACCGGCGACTCCGGCAAGTTGGCGCGGCCACGGACTTCGTAGCGGATGCCGCAGACGACCTTGGCCAGCCAGACCACGAACACATTCCAGCGCGACGTAATGAAGTAGCGCGCACGGTACGGCAGCGGCAAGCAGATAAAACAGATGCAGGCCCACGGAACCGTGACGACAACCTGCACGACAAGAAACACCAGGGACCGCAACAGCAAAATGAAACGCGACATCAGAACTCCGGAAAAAATAAAGGGTGGGTCAGGCCGGCATCAGCAAGTGGTCGACCGCTGCGGACAGATTGTCAAAGACGAGGGTGCCAGGCGGCAAACCGCCCTTGGCTTCGGTGTTCAAGCCCTTGCCAGTGCGCACCAGATAGGGCACGCAGCCAACCACGAAACCGGCCTGCAGATCCCGCAATGAATCGCCGATCGTCGGTACGCCCTTCAGATTGACGCCATATCGCTGTGCAATTTCATGGAGCAGGCCCGGTTTGGGTTTGCGGCAGTCGCAATTGTCGTCGGCGGCATGCGGGCAAAAGAAGACGGCATCGATTTCGGCACCGACGAGTTGTGCTGCGGCGTGCATTTTTTGATTGATGGCGTTGAGTGTTGGCATGGTGAACAACCCGCGTGCCAGTCCGGACTGGTTGGTGGCAACCACGACACGGTAATCGGCCTGATTGAGGCGCGCGATGGCTTCCATCGAACCCGGAAGTGGACTCCACTCGGCGGCTGATTTGATGAAGGCGTCCGAATCCTGGTTGATCACCCCATCGCGGTCGAGGATGATCAGTTTGACCGGTGGCGTGCGATCGCTCATGTGGCCAGCTTTGAAATGTCGGCTACCCGGTTCATCATCGCGTGCAGCTGTGACAGCAGGGCGATCCGGTTCGCCCGGAGCTGTTCGTCTTCGGCCATCACCATCACGTCCTTGAAGAAGGCATCCACGCTTTGGCTCAACTGCGCCAGTGACAGCAAGGTGCCGCTGAAATCGCCTTTGGCGAACGCTGCATCGACCTGCGGTTGCAACCGCATCATCGCACCGTACAGCGCTTCCTCGGCGGCTTCACGCAGCAGGCCGGTGTGCACCGGACCGGGCGTGCCGTCGGTCTTTTTCAGGATGTTGGTAATGCGCTTGTTGGCCGCAGCCAGCGACTCGGCTTCGGGCAGCGCGGCAAAGGCGTGGACGGCATCGAGGCGGTCGATGATGTTGTCGAGGACGTCCGGTTGCTGCGCGAGCACGGCCTCGATTTCGTTGGGCGTGAAGCCGCGTTCGCGCAGCAGACCGCGCAGGCGGTCAACCAGGAAAGCCAGCAATTCCGGGCCGGGTGCCGTGAATGCAGGGTTGTCTGCGAACAGGGCGATGGTGTCGCCCAGTACCGTCGAAAGCGACAGCGGCAGACGCTTTTCGATCAGCATGCGCAAGACACCCAGCGCATGGCGGCGCAAGGCGAACGGGTCCTTGTCGCCGGTTGGCTGCAGGCCAATGCCCCAGATGCCGATCAGGGTTTCGAGCTTGTCGGCCAGCGCCACGGCGGTGCCGGTGGTGCTGGCTGGCAGCGCGTCGCCGGCAAAGCGCGGCTGGTAGTGTTCGGAAATCGCTTGTGCTACTTCGGCCGGTTCGCCGTCATGGTGCGCGTAATACGTGCCCATGATGCCTTGCAGTTCGGGGAACTCGCCGACCATATCGGTGATCAGGTCGGTCTTGGCCAGCAGTGCGGCGCGTTCGGCCAGCGCCACGTCGGTGCCGCTGGCCAGCGCGAGCTGGCCGGCCAGCGCAGTCACGCGCGCGGTGCGCTGCGCCTGCGTGCCGAGCTTGTTGTGATAAACGATGCTGGCCAGTCCGGGCAAGCGGTCGGCCAGGGTTTTTTTCTTGTCCTGCTCGAAGAAAAACTTGGCATCCGACAGACGTGGACGGACCACGCGCTCGTTGCCGCCGATGATGTGTTGCGGATCGTCGGTAGCGATATTGGAGACGATCAGAAAACGCGAGCGCAGCTTGCCGTGGTCATCGGTTAGCGCAAAATATTTCTGGTTAGTCTGCATCGTCAGGATCAGGCATTCCTGCGGTACGGCCAGAAACTCTTCTTCAAAATGACAGGCATAGACCACCGGCCATTCGACCAGTGCCGACACTTCATCAAGCAGCGCTTCCGGCATCAGTACCTGATCGGCACCGGCAGCAGCGAGCAAGGCGGCGCGGATATGTTCCTTGCGCGCACTCGGACTGGCGATGACTTTGCCTTGCAATTGAAGCGTGCTGGCATAACTGTCGGCATCGCTGATGCGCAGTTCGCCTTCGGACAGGAAGCGATGCCCCAGAGTGATTTGTCCAGCCTTCAGGCCCAGCAGCGACACGGGCACCACTTCATTACCGAACAGCGCAATGAGCTTGTGGACCGGACGTACGAACTGGACCGTGCTGCCGTCAGGACGCTGGTAGCTCATCAGCTTCGGGATCGGCAACTTGGTAATGGCGTCTTCAAGGACGTTTTGAAGCACGCCGTGCAAGGACGCACCGGCTGCGCTGTAGTTGTAGAAAAAACTCTCGGCCTTGCCGTCAGCGGCGCGTTCGAGATCAGCCAGCGTCGGCGTTGCGCCCGGAATCGCGAGGGCCATCGCTGCCAGTTTTTTCAGCAGCGGCGCAGTCGGATTGCCGTCGGCGTCGAGTGCGACGGACACTGGCAACACCTTGTCGCGCATCGTTTTGGTGGGCGAGAGCGCACGCACTTGCGTGATCGTGACGGCGAGTCGGCGTGGTGATGCAAAGGTGGTGGCGATCGCGCCGGCATCGAGGAAGTCGCGCGCAGTGAGACCGGCGACGACGCCGTTGGCAAAGGCATCGCCGAGTTTGGCGAGCGCTTTTGGCGGCAGTTCTTCGGTAAGCAGTTCGACCAGCAGCGTTTGATTCATGATTGGGCAGTCATTTCAGAAGCAGGCCGCCAGCACGTGGCGACCGAAATTAGAGGGGCGAACGTTCGGACACATTCCAGGCTGCATTCAGGCAGTATTCAGACTGGTAGCGGCGTACCAGTGACAACGTCGCACATCGGAAAACCAAGCTGCTCGCGCGAGGCCAGATAGGCATGCGCGACCGCGCGTGACAGCGTGCGGATACGGCCGATATAAGCCGCCCGCTCGGTCACTGAAATCGCACCGCGCGCATCGAGCATGTTAAAACTGTGGGCTGCCTTGAGGATCATTTCGTAGGCCGGCAAGGTCAGCGGAACCTCCATCAGGCGCTTGGCTTCGGCTTCAAAACTGGTGAATTGCGCAAACAGGAAATCGGTATTGGCATATTCAAAATTGTAGGTGGATTGCTCGACCTCGTTTTGATGGAAGACATCGCCATAGGTCAGCTTGCGCGTCACGCCGTTGGTGGTGGCTTCGGTCCAGACCAGGTCATAGACATTTTCAACGCCTTGCAGATACATCGCCAGTCGCTCGATACCGTAGGTGATTTCGCCCAGTACCGGCTTGCAGTCGAGGCCGCCGACTTGCTGGAAGTACGTGAACTGTGTCACTTCCATGCCATTGAGCCAGACTTCCCAGCCCAGACCCCAGGCACCGAGTGTCGGGTTTTCCCAGTCGTCTTCGACGAAGCGCACGTCATTTTGCTTGAGGTCCAGCCCGAGTGCCTCGAGCGAGCCGAGGTACAGGTCAAGGATGTTTTCCGGTGCCGGCTTGAGCACCACCTGATACTGGTAATAGTGCTGCATCCGGTTCGGATTGTCGCCATAGCGGCCATCCTTGGGGCGGCGCGACGGCTGGACATAGGCGGCGCGCCACGGCTCGGGACCGATCGCGCGCAGGAAGGTGGCGGTATGCGAGGTGCCGGCACCGACTTCCATGTCGTACGGTTGCAGCAGCGCGCAACCCTGGGCGGCCCAGTATTCTTGCAGTTTGAGGATGACTTGTTGGAATGTGAGCATCTTGTGTCGACTCTTGGTTCGTATCTTGGTTCGGATTGCAGCGGGAGAAAAAATTGTTGCGCGCGATCCGGAGGGACCGGCGCAAAGAGCACGATTCTAGCATTGCAGCGGGGCTGCGGCCCCGCAATCCGTCATGTTGGCTGGCTTTTGCGCAGCAAGCACGCTGCCAGCAACATGATGCCTGCGATTGCCAGTGCCAGCCAGTTACCCATCAAGATGTAAGGCGTCTTGCCGGTATAGCCTTGTACCGATGCGCCAAGCACGCCGGTGCTCAGCGGTGTGAGCTGGCTCACGACGCGACCGCGCTGATCGATGACCGCCGTCGCACCGGTATTGGTCGCACGCAGCATCGGCCGGCCGGTTTCCCGCGCGCGCATTTGCGAGATCTGCAAGTGCTGCGGCAGGGCAATCGAGTTGCCGAACCAGGCGATGTTTGAGACATTGAGCAGCACCGTAGTGTGTGCCGCACGACCGTTGAGCTGGGCGGCAATTTCCTCGCCGAACAAGTCTTCATAGCAGATGTTCGGCAACACCCATTGGTCTTGCACGGCCAGCGGTGTTTGCTGCACATCGCCGCGGCTGAAGTCGCCCAGCGGAATGTGCATCAGGTCAGTGAACCAGCGAAAGCCGAAAGGAATGAATTCACCGAACGGCACCAGATGGTGTTTGTCGTAACGGTACGGTTGCTTGCCACCGATCCCGATCACGCTGTTGGTGTAATGCAGCGGCGAGTCATTCACCGGCACACCGACCAGTAACTGGCTGCCAGTCGATTGCGCAAATCCGGCCAGGCGCGGCAGGTAGTCCTCGGGCAATTGGCCCAGCAACAGCGGCAGAGCGGTCTCGGGTGTGACGATCAGGTCGGCGGGCGCGGCAGTGATCATGGCGTGATACTGGATCAGCGTGTCGGGTACGCGTTCCGGATTGAATTTCATTTCTTGCGGGACGTTGGCTTGCAGCAGCCGCACCGAGATCGGCTGGCCTTGCGGTGTAGTCCAGCTGACTTGCTGCAGCAACGCGCCGACAATGAACAGCAGCGCCGCCAGCCAGCCGAGTCGCCGATGTTGTGGCAGCAGGACCAGCGCGCCGGTGATGACGGCGGCGATCAGGCCGATGCCGTAGACGCCCACCAGCGGCGCATAACCAGCCAGTGGTCCGGCATTGTGGGCATAGCCCGACGAGAGCCACGGAAAGCCAGTGAAGATCCAGGCCCGGGTCCATTCGGCCAGCATGAACAGTGCCGGCACGACCAGCAACAGAAAGACGGCGGGCGAGCAGCGCCAGCGCACCCGCATCGCCGCCGCCATGCCGGTCGCTGCCGCCATCAGGCCAGCGAGGAACAAGGCTAGTCCGGCGACGGCGATGACGGTGATGACCGCTGGCAGAGCGCCATAGTCATGCAGACTGATGTAGAGCCAGCACGTGCCAAAAAGCAGCCAGCCGAAACCATACATCCAGCCCAGCAACGCGCTGTGACGTACCCGTTCGCTGCCCAGCAGCAGCCAGCACAGTACGCAAAGCGAAAGGATTTGCAGCGGCCACAGGCCGTAGGGAGCGAAGGCCAGCACATTACCGGAGCCAGCCGCAAAGGCCAGCAAGGGTCCAAACCGCTGCGGCCAGCGGCCCGGTTTATTCAGTGGCATCCGTGGCGATGATGCCGAGCTTTTCGACTAGCAGCACATGCACCTGGCGCGCGTCGGCGCGCAGGACTTCAAAGCGCAAGCCATCGATATCGAACGCGTCACCCTTGTGCGGCACACGGGCCAGGTGGTTGGCGACCAGTCCGCCGATGGTATCGACGTCTTCATCCGAAAAATTCACGCCGAGTTCGGTATTGAACTGGCCGATTTCGGTCAGTGCCTTGACGCGCCACTTGGCACCGAACTGGCCGTCTTTGATGGCGAGCACGTTGTCGTCTTCTTCATCGAAATCGTATTCGTCCTCGATGTCACCGACGATCTGTTCGAGCACGTCTTCGATCGTGATCAGACCGGCTACGCCACCGTATTCATCGACCACCACCGCCATGTGATTGCGGTTGGCGCGGAAGTCGCGCAGCAGCACATTGAGACGTTTTGATTCGGGGATGAAGATGGCGGGGCGCAGCATGTGGCGCACATCGAAGGATTCTTCGGCGTAGTAGCGCAGCAGATCCTTGGCCAGCAAGATACCGACCACCTTGTCGCGTTCGCCTTCGACCGCCGGAAAGCGCGAGTGGGCGGTTTCCAGCACCATCGGCAGCCATTCTTCGATCGGCTTGGCGATGTCGACCATGTCCATTTGCGAACGCGGAATCATGATGTCGCGGGCTGACAGGTCCGATACCTGGAACACGCCTTCGATCATCGACAGGGCGTCGGCGTCAATGAGGCTGCGTTCATGCGCGTCCTGAAGTATTTCAAGGAGCTCTGCGCGGTTTTCCGGTTCGGGCGAAATGAGGGCGGTGAGTCGTTCGAACAGCGAACGATGGGGTTTGGCGTCGATGGGTTTCGCGCCAGTAGAGTGATCTTGCATTGGGCTGGGAGCCGTGGGTTCGGTGTAGTTCTGGAGTGCTCAGGATACACCATCTGCGTCGTAGGGCTGATGATTCTGCGCATGCCGCCACATGTTCGGGCGACCCGCATTGCGTCCAGTCTAACTGCCGACCCGCTGGTAGAGCCGGTAACGTTCGTCGCGATCCGACGGACGACGGCCTGCCCACAGCAACTTCCAGCGCACGCCATCGCCGAATGGTTCGATCATGACGTCTTTGGCGAGCGGCCGGTTATTGTCCTGGAGTAGCAAAAAGTCGCAGTCGGCACCGTTGAACGATGCAAAGTTGACCTGTCCGAAGTAAGCGAACGTCGCACGCTGGGTCGGACCGACATTGGTATCGACACAGGCATTTGCGCGCGGCAGTTGTGAGGCGATCTGCTGCGCGACGCTCGCGTAACTCTTGCCGTAATCCAGCCAGGGCAACCACAACGTCATCAGCAGCAGCCAGCACAGGATGACTCCGGCAGTCGACAGGACCACCGCGCGCCAGAGTACCGATGGCCGGCGCGAAATGCGCCAGTGCACGACCACGATCCAGCCAGCGGTGGCCAGCACGGCGACGACAAAAGCCAGCCAGTTGAATTCCGGCTTGAAGCCGGGAGCCAGCTTGAAGGCATTGCGTGCCAGTTGCGCTGGCCAGCCGGTCTGTTTGGCGATCCAGCCAATCCAGATGAACGCCGCTGACGTCGAGAGCGTCATCACGGCGAACCAGTCGACGGCATTGATGGCACCGCGCTTCATGGTCGGCAAGCCGAAGGCGGCCAGGATCGCCAGTGGCGGCAGCAGCGGCAACAAGTTGCCTTCGACATGATGCGTATTGAGTAGCACCAGCAGCGTGACGACAAGAAAGGTTGTCAGCGGTAGCGTGATGTGCAACGCACCGCGCTGCTTGCGCCAGGCATACACAGCCCAGGCGGCAAATGGCCAGGCTGGCCAGGCAAACCAGATGCTGTAGCGGAAAAAGTATTTCACTCCGGCTGCCGAGGGCAGTGCCAATTGGCTCAGGTTCCACGACATCCAGGCCGACACAGGTGAACCATCGTAAGGTTGCAGCAGATTGGCCAGTATCGGCCAGCTGGCGGCGATCACCAGCGCCAGAGGCAAGGTCAGTATCAGCAACCAGCGCAACAGCGCCGGCTGGCGCCAGCCGGCCAGCAGCGTGAAACCGATGAACAGTCCGGCCGGCATGACCCATCCGCGCGTCAGTGCCAGCAAGCCGAACACCAGTCCGGCCACTACGGCAGTGCGCAATGACGGGCGGTTGAACAACCGTGCGACGGCGTACAGGGTGGTTCCTGTCAGGGCCACATAGAGTGCTTCGGCACTGGTTTCATGGCTGTGCAGCAGCAGACCCAGACAGCCGAGATAAATCAGCAGCGCGCCATCAGCCAGGGTGCGGCCGTAATCGCGCGGCTCGGGCTGGCCACCGAAGGCCAGTTGCAATGGCTGGGTTTCGGGCCGACGGCCTAGCAGATAGGTTGTTTGCCAGACCGATACCGAACCGAGCAGAAAGAATCCGACGGTGGCAAGGCGAGCGGCCAGAGCGTCACCGACCAGCCAGCCGAACAACTTGATGCAGATCGCGCCTAACCAGAATGCCAGCGGACCTTTTTCGGGCATGGCGAGCCCGACAATATTGGGCCACAGCCAGTCAGCAATGCCGCCATGCGCCATCGTCCACATGATGCCGAAACCGGCCGCGTCGTCGGTTTTCCACGGATCACGTCCGATCAGGCCGGGCAGGATGTAGAGGATACACAGGGCAAACAGCGCCATGCGCGGAAGCGCTTGGGTGGCGGAGGCAGGGAGGCGGACTGGCTTCATCAAGGTATGGCGGTCGGCATGGAGCCTAAAGTCTGGTCGGCGTTATTGTGCAACAAAAGGGCACTTCATATTGATCATTAAACAAAAAAGGCAGCCGAAGCTGCCTTTTTGTCGAGCCAGGGGAGATTAGTCCTGAGCGATCTGGGTGCGCGAACCAACAGCACCAAATTTCTTGCGGAACTTGTCAACGCGGCCTGCCGTGTCGACGATCTTGTGTTTGCCGGTGTAGAAAGGATGCGATTCCGACGAGACTTCGATCTTTACCAATGGGTATTGCTTGCCTTCGAACTCAGCCATTTCACGGGTCTGAACGGTCGAACGGGTAAGGAATTTGAAATCGCATGACAGATCGTGGATCAGTACTTCGCGATAATTCGGGTGAATGCCTGCTTTCATTTGGAGCCTCGGTAGTTGAATTTTGGTAGCCAATCGCCACTTCGTCGGTCGTTCTGCTTCTTGACCCGATTGATGATCACTTGCCGTTAAATGGATCGCGGAGTGTACAGGATAAATCCGTGCTGTGGTGTCGTGGCGCGACAAAATGGTTCAGGCCACGACAACCAACCCGCGTTGGCGCGTCAGGAATTCCCGCGTCGCATCATGTCAAAGAATTCGGCGTTGTTCTTGGTCGCCTTCATCTTGTCGAGGATGAATTCCATCGCTTCGATTTCATCCATGCTGTAGAGCAGCTTGCGCAAGACCCAGATTTTTTGCAGCTGGTCTGGCTTGATCAGCAATTCTTCGCGGCGGGTGCCGGATTTGTTGAGGTTGATGGCAGGATAGACGCGCTTCTCGGCCAGACGGCGCTCGAGATGGACTTCCATGTTGCCCGTACCTTTGAATTCTTCAAAAATCACGTCATCCATGCGGCTGCCAGTTTCGATCAGGGCGGTCGCAATGATGGTCAGCGAGCCGCCCTCTTCGATATTGCGGGCGGCACCGAAGAAACGCTTCGGACGCTGCAACGCATTGGCATCGACACCACCGGTGAGCACTTTGCCGGAGGCAGGGATCACGGTGTTGTAGGCGCGTGCCAGTCGGGTGATCGAGTCGAGCAGGATGACGACGTCTTTTTTCATTTCGACGAGGCGCTTGGCTTTTTCAAGCACCATCTCGGCAACCTGCACGTGGCGGGTAGCTGGTTCGTCGAAGGTCGAGGCAACGACTTCGCCGCGCACCGAACGCTGCATCTCGGTGACTTCTTCCGGCCGTTCGTCGATCAGCAACACGATCAGCGTGCAGTCAGGATGGTTCGCGGTGATCGCGTGCGCCATGTGCTGCAGGATGACTGATTTGCCGGATTTTGGTGATGCCACCAGCAAGCCACGCTGGCCTTTGCCGATCGGAGCGATCAGGTCGATGATGCGGCCGGTGATGTTTTCCTGGCCGTTCATTTCGCGCTCAAGCCGCAGCGGCTCGTTCGGATGCAATGGGGTCAGGTTTTCAAACAGGATGCGGTGTTTCGAGGCTTCCGGCGATTCGCCGTTGACCTTGTCGACTTTCACCAGCGCGAAGTAGCGTTCGCCATCCTTCGGGGTGCGCACTTCGCCTTCGATCGAGTCGCCGGTATGCAGATTGAAGCGGCGGATTTGCGAAGGCGAGATATAAATGTCGTCGGTCGAGGCCATGTAACTGGCATCGGGCGAGCGCAGGAAGCCGAAGCCGTCAGGCAGCACTTCCAGGGCGCCATCGCCGAAAATTTGTTCGCCGGTTTTTGCGCGCTTCTTGAGAATTGCAAACATCAATTCCTGTTTGCGCAAGCGGGCGGCGTTGTCGATATCGAGGCCGATGGCCATTTCGAGCAGGGCGGAGACGTGAAGCGCCTTGAGTTCAGATAAGTGCATGGTCATTAATAAAGTTGAGTATCCCGTGACGGGAATAGTGAGGTGGGGGAGTGGACTGCGTGGCGAAAAATTAGTGGGGTGTGCGACGACGCAGGCGCCTCGTCGCTCTCGGTATTAAATGTTGCTGTCGATGAATGAAGTCAGCTGGCCCTTGGCCATGGCACCGACTTTTTGCGCAGCCGGGACGCCGTTCTTGAACAGGATCAGGGTCGGAATGCCGCGAATGCCAAATTTGGCCGGTACGGCCTGATTGCTGTCGACATCCATTTTTGCTATCAACAGCTTGCCGTCGTATTCCTTGGCAATTTCTTCCAGGATCGGAGCGATCGATTTGCAGGGACCGCACCACTCTGCCCAGAAGTCAACCAGGACAGGCTTGTCGGATTTCAGTACGTCGATGTCAAAGGACGCATCGGTAATATGTTTGATGTTTTCGCTCATGATTTCCTCGGATGAGGGTTTTAGTGATTCAGTGTTGAACCAAAGGGTGAATCAACGTCGCAACTTCATCGCCATTGTTCCTCGACGTCTCCGTGCGTACCACGACGCTGCCGTAACTACAGGACAGAGATGGAGGTAACAGGGTGAAAATCAAGGGAACTTGCAGGTCAGAGAAAAGTCCTGCGACTAAATATGGCTCAAACTATAACCGATTTTTTCCGGCTGCGGGTTCGCTGCCTGCTTCCGCGTGGACCCCTGCATAAAATGCGTGGTGATCCGTCATGATCGTGGCACCATGCCTGATCCTTTTTCCGATACGGCTCTCATGTTGTTAACCCCTTGCCTGCTCGCGCCGTCAGCGCATTTCTGGACTGATGCGGCAGTCCGTCTGCTGGCATTCCTGCGCGCACAGCAGGCCACCGATGCGCTCGCCGATTTTTCTTCCTGTCGCGTACTGGTGCCGACCTTCGAACAGGCGCGTCGCTTGAAGCTGGCGCTGGCTGCCGCGGTTGGTACCGCCTTTGTGCCGCCGGTCATTACGACGTTGTCGTCCTGGCTGGCATTGCAGGTGCCGCCGGACAGCGTGGCTGGCGATAGCGAGCGGTTGATGGCGCTCTATGCCGAGCTGCGCCAGCATGCCTGGCTGAAAAAACTGTTCACGGCACGCCGCAATACGGACCTGCTGCCGCTCGCGCAAACCCTGCTGGCGTTATCGGACGAACTGACCTTGAGCCTGCTGCCGGCAATGCGCCAGTACCCGATGGAGTCCGAGCAGCGTTGGCAAGCCGCGCTCGACCAGTTGTCGCCGGCGGCCCGCGAGCTGCTCTCCGATGAGAGCCAGCTGGTCTGGACCATCTGGAAAACCCAGCTTGATTTGCGCGATGCCAACGCCAGCCGGCTAGACCAGTTACTGCAACTGGCTGCACGCGGATCGCAGTCGCTGGTCTGGATTTCGCCGGTCGAGGCCGATCCGTTTGAACAGGCGTTCCTGTCTGCTTATGCCGAGCGGCATCCCGTCCTGCCGATTTGCCTGGACTGGCATGTCGAGGCGCTGGCACCGGTATTTGTCGCGGCGTGGCCGGAGCTGGCCGACGGTGCTGCGGTCAGTCAGGTAACTGCCGGGCCGCAACGCGTTGCGCTATTTCCGGCGAGTAGTCTTGAAGACGAGGCGGTCAGTGGTGCGCGAACGGTGCTCGACTGGATTGCCGCTGGTCATCCGCGTATTGCCATCATTGCGCAGGACCGGGTGGTGGCGCGCCGCTTGCGGGCCTTGCTTGAGCGCGCCGAAGTCTTCGTTGCGGATGAAACCGGCTGGAAATTATCGACCACCCGCGCCGCCTCGGCGCTGATGGCGTTATTCGATGTCGTCACTTCACGGGCCGAAACCGGTGCCTTGCTCGACTTGCTCAAGTCGCCGTTCATTGCCGTCGCGCCATCAAGTGTGATGACGATCGAACTGGCACTGCGCCGTGCCAATGTCACCGGTGGTTGGGATGCCGTCGCACTGGCATTGCAGGCACTGCCCGTCGAACACCAGTTGCTGCTGCGCTTGCGCGAGCAAGCCGGTCGCTTCCAGCGCAACCGCAGTCTGGGCGACTGGCTGCGCCTCACCCGTGAGGTGCTCGATGTCCTCGGCATGTTGGCTGCGTTGTCAGCCGAAAGCGCCGGTGAGCAATTGCTGGCGCTGCTTGACCGGATTGCGCTGGAATGCGGTGCGCTCAGCCAGCCGTTTTCGTTCGCCGAGTGGCGTGCTTTTTTCAGTCTGCAATGCGAAGCAGCGGCATTCGAGGTGTCCGAATCGGACCAGCGCGTGATCATGTTGCCGCTCAACGGCGCGCGCTTGCGCAGCTTCGATGCGGTGCTGGTGGTGGGTGTCGATGCCGCGCACTTGCCGTCGCAACCGCCCGAGACGCTGTTTTTTGCCAATGCAGTGCGGCGTGAATTGGGCCTGGCCACGCGTGAAATTCGTCAGCGCCAGCAATTGCGTGACCTGACTGAATTGCTCTCCAGCGGCAGCACGATTGTGCTGTCGTGGCAAGCCAGCGCGGATGGCGAGCCCAATGCAGTCAGTCCGTGGATAGAACGCCTGCAACTGACCTTGCTGCGCGCCGGTTTGCCGGCGCTGCCGCTGCACCAGAGCGACATCGCCCTGCAGCAACTGCAACCCGCGCTGGCGACGATGCCGGCCCCCGCGGCGGCGGCTTTGCTGCCGGCCAAACTGTCGGCCAGCGGTTACAACAGTCTGATTGCGTGTCCGTACCAGTTCTTCGCGACGCGGATGCTGGGGCTCAATGCGATTGACGAACTGTCCGACCTGCCTGAAAAACGCGATTACGGCGACTGGCTGCATCAGATTCTGGCCCGGTATCACGCCACCGTTCGTGCCGGACAGACACCGCTGCCGCAACGCGCGGCGTTGCTGGCTCATGTGTCGGAGCAGGTTTTTCAGCAAGAACTGGCGCGTAACGCGGCGGCGCTCGGTTATTACGTGCGCTGGCAAAAAGTCATGCCGGCGTATTTGCAGTGGGCTGGTGAACGCGAGGAAGAGGGCTGGCAATTCGTCATCGGCGAGCAGCAGATGGAGCGCGAGCTGTCCTGGCCCGGTGGTGCCATCCGGCTGCATGGCCGGGTCGACCGGATCGACGAACATACCGATGGCACCCGCGCAGTGCTCGACTACAAGACTAAAGCCGTGCAGGCTTTACGTGATCGCTTCAAGCAGACCGAAGATCATCAGCTGCCGTTTTACGGACTGTTGGCGGACGCCCGCATGAGCGCCGGTCACTATGTCGCGCTGGAACTGACCGGCAGCAAAACCGGTGACGTGGCCGCCCCCAATTACGCCCTGTGGCAAACCACTCTGGAGCATCGCATCATCGAACAAATGCACGCCATCTCCACCGGAGCCGCCTTGCCCGCCAACGGTATCGACACCGTCTGCCAATACTGTGACGTGCGCGGCCTGTGCCGCAAGGGAGCCTGGGCATGACCCTGCCACGCGCCTACACCATCAACAATGCTGAGGCCTCGACCGAAGCCTTCATCGCGGCGGCCTGCGATCCGCGCCATTCGGTCGTCGTCGAAGCCTGCGCCGGCAGCGGCAAGACCTGGCTGTTGGTGGCGCGCATGTTGCGCTTGCTGCTGGCTGGTACCGCGCCATCGGAAATGCTGGCTATTACCTTTACCCGCAAGGCCGCGCAGGAAATGCGCGACCGCCTGATCCAGCTCTTGCGCGAACTGGCACTGGCACCGGACGACACGGTGCGCACGCTGCTGCGCGAGCGCGGCATCGACCCGTCCGAGTTGAGCGCACTGATGCCGGTCGCACGTGGCCTCTACGAAAAAGTCCTGGCCAGTCCGCAAGCCCTGTCGATCGACACCTTTCACAGCTGGTTTGCCAAGCTGATCCGGCTGGCTCCGTTGGCCTCCGGTGTCCCGCACGGTTACAGCCTGACGGCCGCGACCGGTGCGTTGATGCTGGATGCGTACAGCCGTTTCATGCAAGTGCTCAACGAAGAAGGTCAATCCGAGGTCCGGCAGGCGCTACAAAAATTATATGAACTGGTCGGTGACTGGAGTGCGAAAAAGCTGCTCGATGCCTTCGTTGGCAAGCGTGCCGAATGGTGGGCTGCCGCGCAAACCGGATTGCCACTCGATGCGCTGGCCGAGTTGTGCGGCGACGATGGCGTGCGCGATGCGCGTCTGAGTCTGTGGCAGGACGCGGCACTGGTCAATCGCATGCAGCGGATGGCATGGCTGCTGGGGCAGGGTGCTAAACGCAATCAGGAACGGGCGGTGGCGATCGAATCGGCGTTGACGGCGGGAGCCAGTCTTGACGGTTTCCAGCAATTGTTCCTGCAGTTCATGGATGACAAGGGCAAGGTACGCGCCAATGATCACCGGCGCGGCAAGCTGCTCGCCGCCAACGAGGCCAATCTCGGCGAGAACAGCGCCGACAGTTTCGAGGCCGAATTCGGCGCGATTGCTGCCGCGCTGCTGCAATTGCAACGGCGCAGCGCAGAGACGACGGTGCTGGCACTCAATGCCGCACTGTTCACGGTCGGGGCGGCCTACCTGGAGGTGTATCAGGCGGTCAAGGCCGAGCAGCGCGTGTTCGATTTTTCCGATCTCGAATGGCAGGCCTACCGCTTGCTCGGCAACGAGGAGCATGCCGCCTATTTGCAAAGCCGGCTTGACTCGCGCTACCGCCACATTCTGCTCGATGAATTTCAGGACACCAATCCGCTGCAATGGAGCATTGTGCGCGCCTGGCTGGCGGCCTACGGTGACGACAGTTCGGCACCCAGTGTCTTCATCGTGGGTGATCCGAAGCAATCGATTTATCGCTTTCGTCGTGCCGAACCCCGTGTATTTCTGGCGGCGCGTGCGATGCTGGCCGCGCAGGGTGCGGCGATCCTGCAAACCAACCAGACCCGGCGCAATGCGCCCGCCATCATCGACCTGCTCAATGGCAGCTTCGGTCCGAATCCGATCTTTTCGGCGCAGACGACCCTGTCAGAGCGGCCCGCAGTGATCTGGCGTTTGCCATTGGTGGTGCCGCCTGCCAGCACGGTGGTCAAGCCCGACGGATTGGTGCTGCGCGACCCGCTGGTCACAGCGCTGGAAGAAGAGGACGATGCGCGCCGTCTCGATGAAGGCCGCGCAGTGGCCGTGGCGATACGGCGTGCACGGCTGGAGCTGGCTGCGGGCAACGGCAGCATGCCGCGCTGGTCGGATGTGATGTTGCTGGTCAAGAAGCGCGCCCATCTCGGTGCCTACGAAACGGCGTTGCGCGAAGCCGGGATTCCGTTTGCCTCCGACAAGCGCGGCGGGTTGCTGGAATCGCTGGAAATCGCCGACCTGATCGCCTTGCTGACCTTTCTGATCACGCCTGGCGATAACCGCGCACTGGCCCACGTGCTGAAATCTCCGATCATCGGTGCCGATGACACGGACCTGATCCGGCTGGCGCAGCACGATGGCGGTAGCTGGTGGCAGCGCCTGCTCGCGCTCGACGCGGTATTGCCCGACGCCACCCGGCAACTGCAGCACTGGCTGACGATCGCACCCGGCCTGCCGGTGCACGACTTGCTCGACCGACTCCTGCATGAGGGTCAGCTGGTGGCACGCTATGCGGCGTCCGTGCCGGCGCTGCTGCGCGGGCAGGTGATCGGCAATCTCGAAGCCTTCACGGCGCTGGCGCTGAACCTCGATGCTGGTCGCTATCCCAGCTTGCCGAAATTCATTGATGCCTTGCGGGCATTACAAAATGCTGCGCACAACGATGCCCCCGACGAAGCCGATATCGATGCCGCGCTCGATGCCGTGCGCATCCTCACCATCCACAGCGCAAAAGGACTGGAGGCCGACATCGTCGTCCTGCTCGATGCCAATCACAGCGAACCGGCGCGCGACGACGTCGGCATCCTGTGCGAATGGCCGCAGGACGCCGCTGCACCTACCCATTTCTCGGCGTTCGGCCGGGCCGCCGAACGCGGTGCTGCACGCGATGCGTTGTTCGCCGATGAAGACCGGTTTCGCACGCAGGAAGACTGGAACCTGCTGTACGTCGCAATGACGCGCGCCCGGCAATGTCTGATCATCAGCGGCGTGGCGGGCAAGCGCAATGCGCGGGCCGATGGCACGGTCGAGGGTAGCTGGTATGACCGTTTGCTGGAGGCCACCGAAATGCAGTTCGAGGCACAAGAGTGTGGTCAGGAAGACCGTGTCGAACCCGATTTCCTCTGGCCGGTTTTCAATCCGACGGTGAGGCCGCCGGCGGCCATCGAGGCGGTGGCGGTGAGTACGCCCGAAATCGACGAAGGCATTGCGTTGCATGGTTTGCTGGAGCGGCTCACGCAGCATCGTGATGGCGTGTTCGCGGTGCCTGACGCTGCCATCATCGCGCGCTGGCTGGACTGTCCGCTGGCTTGCGCGGGCGTCGTGCGCGAGCAGGCAATCACCATCCTTGGTGCGCCAGCATTGAGCCGGTTTTTTGATCCGCAGCAGATCGTGTTTGCCCACAATGAAATCGAATTACTGCATGATGGAGAGCTGCTGCGCTTTGACCGGCTGGTGCAATTGCCGGATGCGTTATGGATACTCGACTACAAGCGCCGCTTGCTCGCCAGTGAACGGGCTGACTATGCAGCGCAACTGGCGCGTTACCGGCAGGCGGCGCTGGCGGTGTATGCCGGCCAGACAATTCGGTCTGCGCTCATTCTGGTCGACGGGTCGTTCCATGAATTTGTCAGTTAATTCCGTGTCGGCCTGCTCTAATCGGTTGACGCCGGTTACGCCGCAAAATATAGTGCGCCATGATTTCAGATTTCAGCAAACTCTCCGATAAAGTCAACCAGCTCGCCGAGCTGGTTATTTCTTTGCGTAGCGAAAATATCGCCTTGCAAAAATATGCCGTCAGCGTTGCCGTCGACAACGCCGAACTGACGCGGCGCATGCAGGAAGCGCATGATCGCGTCGCAGCCCTGATGGACCGGTTGCCTTCCGAACCGGAAATTGAAGCCAAAGATGTCGAGGAATCTCCATGATCCAGCTGCCAGTCCTGATGATGGGACAAACCTTCACACTGGTGTGCAAGGAAGGTGAAGAAGGTGCGCTGCAAGCGGCGGTCAATTATCTTGACAAGCGCATGTGTGCGATTCGTGATGGCGGAAAAATCAAGGGCAACGATCGGATCGCAGTGATGGCCGCGCTCGGTATTGCAGTCGAATTGCTATCGACCAAAGCGCCTGCCGGACCACTGTCCGACCTCTCAATGGCCGAAGTGCATCAGCAGATTGCGCACATGCATACGGTGCTCGATCAGGCATTGACGCCGCAAGAAAACCTCTTCTGAAATGGGGTCTCTTCCCTCTCGGAGAGCCCTGAAATAAACCGCGAAATAACGGCCAAAAGGTTTGACAGAAGGATCGATCAGAGTAGACTTTAACCTCCCTGCAGTGTTCGCGATTGCCATATATTCCTAGAACCATTTATGTGCATCGGCCGCGGAATATTGTTTGATGGGTGTGCATGTCGCTAGTCCGATGAGCCCGAAATTGAACTGACTGTAGCCACCTTGAACCGGTTGGTTCGGGATGCCGGCAAAGCGGCACCAGCGGGGATTTTACAGTGCAGCGGTTGCATGAAAATGCAGCCGTTTTTTTTCGCCTTTTCCATTTCGTTCGTTTTCCTGGGATACGCCCGATGGCCTATTGGCTCATGAAATCCGAACCGACCGAAGTCAGCATTGACGATGTGCTGGCCGCGCCCGACCAGACCATGCCGTGGTTCGGCATCCGCAATTACCAGTCGCGCAATTTCATGCGCGACGCGATGCGGGTGGGTGATGGCGTGCTGTTCTACCACTCCAGTTGCGCCGCGCCCGGCATTGTCGGCCTGGCCGAAGTCGCCAGCACGTCCTACCCGGACTTCACCCAGTTCGATCAGCGCAGTCATTATTTCGATCCGAAAGCCACGCCGGAAAATCCGCGCTGGATGATGGTCGATATTCGCGCATTGCGCGCCGTGCCGCTGGTGCCGTTATCGGCGTTGCGGGCGGCCGAAGAGCTGGTCGACATGCAGGTGCTCAAGCGCGGTAACCGGCTGTCAATATCGCGCGTCGAACCGGCCGACTGGCGCTGGATCAACCAGCACCTGATTGCTCCCGCCTGATCTCTACGCTTTTATCGCACATTGATGCAGGTCAAACTCACTCACCCGCAGGAGCACCATTGATGGATCCCAACCTGATCATTGCTTTTCTTGTCCTTGGCAGTGCCGTGGGTTTTGCTGCCGGCTTGCTTGGCATTGGTGGCGGCATGTTGCTGGTGCCGTTCATGACCGCACTGCTCACTTACAAGGATTTTCCGAAGGAGCTGATCATCCACATGGCCATCGCGACGTCGCTGGCCACCATCATGTTCACCTCGGTGTCTTCGGTGGTTGCGCATCACCGGCGCGGCGCGGTGCGCTGGGATATCGTCAAGCTGCTGGCACCGGGCATCCTGATCGGCTCGGTGATCGGGCCGTGGATCGGCCAGCAAATGAATTCTTCGACGCTGGCGCTGTTCTTTGCCGCATTCGTTACCTTGTCGGGGATACAGATGCTGTTCGATAAAAAGCCGGCCGGAACACGCGGCTTGCCAGGCAAGTTCGGAACCTTCGGCGCTGGCGGGGTCATCGGCGTGCTGGCTGGACTGGTCGGTGCCGGTGGCGGTTTTGTCTCCGTGCCCTTCATGACCTGGTGCCAGGTCAAGATTCACAATGCGGTCGCCACCAGCGCAGCGCTCGGTTTTCCGATTGCGTTGGCGGGGACCGTGTCGAATATCTATTTTGGCTTGTCGATACCGGACCTGCCGTCGGGTTCGATTGGGTATATTTACCTGCCCGCGCTGCTGGTGATTTCGATTGCCAGCGTGGTGACAGCGCCGCTCGGGGCGAAGGCGGCGCACGCGTTGCCGGTGAAGACTTTGAAAAAAATCTTTGCCGTGATGCTGTTTGCGCTGGCGGGGTACATGCTTTACAAGGCGCTGGTGTAGTCTTCGCGGTGATCGGTGCAATGCCCTGCGGTTATTGCACCGAATGTTCTGACTGCGGTTGCTGATTCCTTATGTGCTCCGTCATGACCTAGCCGGGGGCGGCCCGGCAGCCGGACCGGCATGCGGTCCCTTCTTTTTGCTTCGCCAAAAAGAAGTAACCAAGAAAAAGGCGACCGCGAAGCGGCTGCCCTTCGGGTTCCCAAAAGCCGGAGCCAGTCAGGGGGAAGGCCGCAAACTCGCTTCGCTCAGACATGCGTCCTTCTTATCCCCTGCCTGACTCCGACTTTTGGCAGCTGCTTCAATGCGGAACAGGTCAACTGCAACTTCAACATCAACATCAACATCAACTTCAAAACGACAATGCAATGGTTCGATAACCGACACCAAATGCACTGATGCCCGAAGCTACAGCGCTAGGACTGCGCCACCAACGGATACCGCTCCCGCAACAAATTTTTCTGCACCTTGCTCATCGCATTGCGCGGTAATTCGTCGACGAAGACCACCTGCTTGGGTACCTTGAAGTTGGCGATGCTGGCTTTCATCGCTGCGATGACGCCGGCTTCGGTCAGCGTCGCACCTTTGGTGGTGACGATGATCGCCATCACGGCTTCGCCGAAATCCGGGTGCGGTACGCCAATCACGGCCGATTCCTCGACCCCATCGAGTTCATCGAGGAAGGATTCGATCTCTTTCGGGTAGATGTTGTAGCCGCCGGAAATGATCAGGTCTTTGCTGCGGCCGACGATGCTCAGGTAACCCTGTGCGTCGAAACAGCCGACGTCGCCGGTGATGAAAAAGCCGTCATCGGTAAATTCCAGCGCGGTCTTTTCCGGCATTTGCCAGTAGCCCTTGAACACGTTGGGTCCGCGCACTTCGATGGCACCAATGACGCCGGTTGCGCACACTTGCCGTTGCTCATCGACGACCCGCATCGTGATGCCGGGCAAGGGCAGACCGACTGTGCCGCCGACACGTGCGCCATCGTACGGATTCGAGGTCATCATCGCTGTTTCGCTCATGCCGTAGCGTTCGAGAATCGTCTTGCCGGTGCGGGCAATGAAACTGTCGAAGGTGTCGAGCAGCAGCGGGGCCGAGCCGGATACGAACAGGCGTATTGATGCACAGGTGTCGCGCTCGAATGCCGGATCGGCCAGCAGCCGGACATAAAAGGTCGGCACGCCCATGAAGACGGTCGCACGTGGCAAATGCCGGATCACGGTGGTGCTGTCAAAGCGCGGCAAAAAAATCATTTTGCTGCCGTTGAGCAGCGCACCATGACATGCGACGAACAAGCCGTGGATGTGGAATAGCGGTAGCGCATGCAACAGCACATCGTCTGCTTGCCAGTGCCAGGCTTGCTGCAACACTTGTGCGTTGGTTGCGAGATTGCGATGGCTGAGCATCGCACCCTTGCTGCGTCCGGTGGTACCCGATGTGTACAACAGCGCGGCCAGATTGTCGTCGGTTACGGCGACTGTCTCGAAGGTGTCCGGTTGTGCCGCGGCGCGTTCGAGCAGCGAGCCCTGGCGCTGGTCATCCAGCGTGAAGACTTGCTGCGTGCCGGCCGCAAACGCCAGTTTTGACAGCCAGCCGAAGGTCGACGGCGCGCAGACCAGCAAGGCCGGTTTCGCATCGTTGAGGAAATACGTCATTTCAGCGGCGCGGTAAGCGGTATTCAATGGCACGAAGGTGAAGCCGGCGCGCAAGGTGGCGAGGTACAGGATCAGCGCTTCGGGCGACTTCTCGACTTGCACGGCGATGCGCGCACCGGCCGGCAACACCAGACTGGCGAGCAGGTTGGCCATGCGTGCGCTGGCGTGTTCGAGGTCATGCCACGAGTACTCGAGGCCGTCGTGGGTTTCGATACAGCAGGTGCTGCGGTCAGCCGGAAAGTTGGCAGCGAACAGGGCGTACAGGTTACTCATCAATGTGGGACTTTCTTGCTGCGGTAAGCGATGACGATCAGGATGATGCCGAGCACGATCATTGGCACCGACAACATCTGTCCGGCGGAAAGCGTGACCGGTCCGAGCGGCACCACATAGTCGGGTATGCGGAAGTATTCGGTGAAAAAGCGGGCGCAACCATAGCCCAGTGCGAACAGGCCGCTGACCGCCATGCGTGGTCGCTCTTTGCGCGCATACAGCCACAGTACGATGAACAGCAGCAACCCATCGACCAGCGCCTGATAGATCGGCGAAGGATGGCGCGGCAGGTTATCGACATTGGGCCAGATCATCGCCCAGGGCAGCGATGCATCGGCGATCCGGCCCGGCAGTTCGGCATTGATGAAATTACCGATCCGACCAAACGCGTAACCCAGCGGTACCAGCGGTGCAATGAAATCCATCACGTCCATCAGGTGGCGACCTCGCCGACGACTCCAGAGCGCCATCGCCAGCAGCACACCGAGGAAGCCGCCATGGAAGGACATGCCGCCTTTCCAGACCATGAAGATATCGAGTGGATTGCTGAAATAAAAGGCAGGGTTGTAAAACAGGACTTCGCCGAGACGTCCGCCAATGACGACGCCCAGCACGCCGTAAAACAGCATGTCATCAAGGTCTTCTTTTTTCCAGCCCATGACGGCGATGTGGGTCTGCTTGATCCGCACCCGGCCGAGCAAAATGAATTGGGCAAAGGCGGCCAGGTACATCAGCCCGTACCAGCGGATGGCCAGCGGGCCAAGATGGATGGCAATCGGGTCCGGCATCGGATGGATCAGCATGGAAATTTCCGCATCAGGTTTTCTTTCGCAATAAATCGAGGAAGGCGTGCAGGACCGGCGAGTGATTGTCGCGCCGCCACGCCAGTCCGGTTTCGACCAGGGGTGTTTTGCCACGCAAGGTTTTGTACTCGACGCCGGGGCGCTTCAGATTGGACACGGATTGTGGCACAAGTGCAATGCCCATACCCGCAGAAACGAGTCCGACGATAGTTTGCATCTGGATCGCTTCCTGACCAATGTGCGGCGTCAAGCCCGCATCGCGGAAGGTCGCCAGGATGGCATCGTGGAAGGCGGGCGCGATACGGCGCGGAAAAATAATCAGCGGCAGGTCAGCCACGGCCTTGAGCGATACGGCGCCGCTGCCAGCGAGCGCCTTGATGCCCTTGGGTGCCGCCAGGATCAGCGGCTCCGACAGCACGCGCAGGTAAGCCAGGTCGGTCGACGATTTTTCGGGCAGCGGCGCGATCAGCAGGCCGACATCAATGCGGTTGTGGGCCAGGTCCTCAAGCTGGATATCGGTGGTGGCTTCGCGCAATTCGATGTGCACGTGCGGCGTGTGTTCGCGAAATTCGCGCAGGAACGGCGGCAGCACGCTGTAGTCGGCCGTCGAGACAAAGGCCAGTACCAGCCGTCCCGACGCGCCCGAGGCGGCCAGTCGTACCAGTTCGGGCAACGCATGCGCCTGCGCCAGCAAGCGCCGCGCTTCGGTCAGCAGCGCGCTGCCAGCCGGCGTCAGCGCAACGCTGCGATTGGTGCGGGCGAACAGCCGATGACCGAGTCCGGCTTCGAGCGCCTGGATGGTTTGCGACAACGGTGGCTGCGTCATGTGCAGCCGCGCGGCGGCACGGCCGAAGTGCAGTTCTTCGGCCACCGTCACAAAATAGCGTAGCTGGCGCAGTTCGATGGTCATGGATTGTTGTCTTCTTCCATTGAGTCGTCAATCGTCTCAATCTCGTGCGAATCATATATTTGACAGCATGCGACACGCAAGGCACTGTAGCGCTTTTATTCCTCTCCGGAGACTTCCATGGCATTCAATCGCCGCTCGAAAAATATCACCCAGGGCGTCTCGCGCAGCCCGAACCGTTCGATGTATTACGCCATGGGCTACGAGAAGGCCGACTTCGACAAACCGATGGTCGGTATCGCCAATGGTCACTCGACCATTACACCGTGCAATTCGGGCTTGCAGAAACTGGCTGACATCGCGATCTCGACGATCAAGGAAGCCGGCGGTAATCCTCAAGTGTTCGGCACGCCGACGATTTCGGATGGCATGTCGATGGGTACCGAAGGCATGAAGTATTCGCTGATTTCGCGCGAAGTCATTGCCGACTGCATCGAGACAGCGGTCAATGGCCAGTGGCTCGATGGCTGCCTCGTCATCGGCGGTTGCGACAAGAACATGCCAGGCGGAATGATCGCGATGGCGCGGACCAATGTGCCGAGCATCTATGTCTACGGCGGTACGATCAAGCCGGGCAACTGGAAGGGCAAGGACCTGACCATCGTGTCAGCGTTTGAAGCGGTCGGCGAGTTTTCGGCTGGCCGCATGTCGCAGGAAGATTTTGATGGCATCGAGCGCAATGCCTGCCCGTCGTCGGGTTCGTGCGGCGGCATGTACACCGCCAACACGATGTCGTCATCGTTTGAAGCGCTCGGCATGTCGCTGATGTACTCGTCGACCATGGCTAACCCCGATGATGAAAAAACCGGTTCGTGCGCCGAGTCCGCCCGCGTGCTGATCGAAGCGATCAAAAAAGACCTGAAGCCGCGCGACATCATCACGCGCAAGTCGATCGAGAACGCCGTGTCGCTGATCATGGCTACCGGTGGTTCGACCAATGCCGTGCTGCATTTTCTGGCCATTGCCCACGCGGCTGAAGTCGAGTGGACCCTCGATGATTTCGAGGCCGTGCGGTTACGCGTGCCCGTGATCTGTGACCTGAAGCCATCCGGCAAATATGTCGCGACCGACCTGCACAAGGCGGGCGGCATTCCGCAAGTCTTGAAGCTGCTATTGAATGCCGGCTTGCTGCACGGCGACTGCATGACGATTACCGGACGCACGATGGCCGAAGAACTGGCTGCCTTGCCCGATGTGCCGCGGGCTGACCAGCACGTGATCCACACCCTTGAAACCGCGCTGTACAAACAAGGTCATCTGGCCATCCTGAAAGGCAACCTGTCACCAGAAGGTTGCGTGGCCAAGATCACCGGCCTGAAGAACCCGGTCATTACCGGACCGGCGCGCGTGTTTGAAGATGAATACACGGCGATGGATGCGATCCTCGCTGACCAGATCAAACCGGGCGATGTGCTGGTGATGCGTTACCTCGGCCCGAAGGGTGGTCCGGGCATGCCGGAAATGCTGGCACCGACTGCGGCACTGATCGGCAAAGGATTGGGCGAAACAGTTGGCCTGATTACGGATGGTCGTTTTTCAGGTGGTACCTGGGGCATGGTGGTGGGTCACGTCTCGCCGGAAGCTTTCCTGGGCGGCACCATTGCGCTGGTGCAGGAAGGGGATTCGGTCACCATTGATGCGCGTCAGTTGCTGATTCAATTGAATGTCGCTGACGAAGAAATTGCCCGTCGGCGTGCTTTGTGGACCGCACCGGCACCGCGTTACACTCGTGGCGTATTGGCCAAGTTTGCCAAATTGGCGTCGTCGGCCAGCAAGGGTGCGGTGACGGACTGAGGTTTTTCTTTGCGAAGAGAGGTGTGACCTTGGGAGCTTGTTCGGTGCAATGCCCTTCGGTTATTGCACCCTACGCAAAGTAGACACCGCTCAAAAAACCGTAGGGTGCAATAACCGAAGGGCATTGCACCAAATGCAAAGTAGACACCGCTCAAAAAACCGTAGGGTGCAATAACCGAAGGGCATTGCACCAAATGCACTGGCAAGCCCGTTTGAAAGGAGATGTGACGTCTTTCCGGAAAAGCTTTACCGGTATGCGATGGGGAAATGATTACCAGCGCGGTGGTTTTTTCTCGAAGGTTTTCTTGACGCGCTCTGTGCGGATGCGTTCCATTTCGTCGTGTGCTTTGCGCTTGTCGAGTCCGAAGAGGGGTTCGATGAATTCAAACCAGATGAAGGCAACGCCGAACAGAGCGGCAATCCACCACCAGGATAAATTGGCGACCGGGCCGATCTCGAAATAGCGCAGCAGACCCAGAACGACGATCAGGATGATGATTGGCATTACGACTCCTCTTAGTTTTTGTAGGATAGGGTGTCTGGAACTAACGGTCAACCGCGTTGGGCGGGGGTTGCGTGCAGTCGGCGGAGGATTTGTCACAACTTAGCTGTCAAGGCATTCCGATAATCCACTGTAGAATCGATCGCTAGTCTTACATGGAGATCGCGATGAAATTTTACTTTCTGGTGGGTGTGGCCTTGAGTGCATTCGTGTCGAATGTGGCGTTGGCCAATGCCGATTTGGCGAAGTCGAAAAACTGCATGGCGTGTCATGCGGTTGCCAACAAGGTGGTGGGTCCCGGATACAAGGACGTCGCAGCCAAATACGCCGGACAAAAAGATGCGGAAGACAAGTTGACGCAAAAAGTACTTAAAGGCGGCAGTGGTAACTGGGGTGCGATACCGATGCCTGCCAATACGCAGGTCAGTGAAGCCGAAGCGCGCACGCTGGTGAAATGGATATTGACGCTGAAATAAGCGTCGGGCAATTAAAAAAGCCGCCGGGTTGATTGAACCCGGCGGCTTTTTTATGGGAGCGGCAGGTTAGCGACCGATGCCAAACGGTGCGTACTGCACCGGTACCCAGCCGTAGCTGGCGCCTTCGCTGCGCAACTGGCCAATACCTGGAAACGGCAAGTGGGCACCCGCGACATAGCTCTGCTTCTTGACCGCGTCATCGAAGATTTTTTTGCGCATCGGGACGGCTTTGCTGCTGTCGTTGTCAAAACCGATGGCGATGCCGGGACGCGGGAACTGCGTTGCATAACTGTGGATCAGGTCGCCCAGGATCATCAGGGTCTGGTCTTTCGAGGTGACCTGATAGCTGGTGTGGCCGGGCGTGTGTCCCGGTGTCGCTACAGGCGTGATACCGGCGACGAGCACTTCGCCACTGGCGAAAGGCTTGAATTTTCCCGCGTCGATGTACGGTTGGACCGAGTCACGCGCCATCTTGAAGAAGCCTTGCGCGTCTTTCGGTGCCTTGGCGGCAATCGCTGCATCCAGCCAGAAATCGGCCTCGGCCTGCGCCGGACGCAATGTCGCATTCGGATAGGCAGGCTTGCCATCAGCATCGAGCAGGCCGCAAGCATGGTCCGGGTGAAGATGAGTCACCACGATGGTGTCGATCTGGGATGGCTCGTAGCCCGCCGCTTTCAGGTTGGCAGGCAGCGCACCCAGCGTCGGGCCAAAGCATTTGGCCGACCCGGTATCGACCAGGATCAGGTTGCTGCCGGTGTTGATGAGATAGGCATTGACGGCTGTCTGGATACTTTTCTTGTTGACGAACGAACGTGCCAGCAATGCCTTGATCTCTTTCGGTGTCGCATTTTTCAGCAGCGCCGTGTCGAGTTCGATATAGCCGTCGTAGAGCGCAGTGACTTCAAAGTCACCAATGGCCATCCGGTAGTAGCCGGGAACCTGGGTCTTGACTTGCGCGGGTGCCGCCGCCAGCACTGCAACGGGTGCCAGTAACGTGCAGGTCGCCAGGCCCGCCAGAGCGAGCGTCAGGACGCTGCGTTGTGCAAAATGAAAAGTGATTGATGGCATGAGAATCCTTGTAGCAAGTTGATCGGAAAGTGCCGTAGTCGGTTTTTTTCAAATGGCAGGATAGGCGATCCGGGAAATGTCTGCAGGCGGCAGTGGTTATCGTCCCAATGTCGGGAACTTGGCGAAGCCGCTATCGACCAGGATGAACTCGCCGGTAGTGCGGGCTGCGCCATTGCAGAGCCAGAAGCAGGCGTCGGCGACGTCGTCCGGCTGGATCGTCGACGCCAGCGGGGTGACCTTTTCGTAATTGGTCCGCATCGCGTCATAGCGCTCTATCCCCATGCCTTGTTGCAGCCAGGGTGTTTCGACCAGGCCCGGTCCGACCGCATTGACCCGGATCGCAGGTGCCAGTGCGCGTGCCATGCCAAATGTCATGGCGTTGAGTGCACCTTTCGACGCCATGTAGGCAAGGCAGGAGCCGCTGCCCATGACCGATGCGACCGACGACACGTTGACGATGCCGGCTCCGGGATTACGCTGCATCAGCGGTGCGAAGGCACGGATCATCTGGTAGGCACCGATCACGTTGACTGCATAAATGTCATGGAAGTCCTGGGCCGACAACCCGTCTAGATCGGTTGCGGCGACGAATTTCGTCGTGCCGGCATTGTTGACCAGCGCATCGGCACGTTGCCACTTAGCGTCCACCGCTGCGGCGAGTGCGCGGCAATCGGTATCTTGCGCGACATCCGCTTGCATGACCAGAACGTCCGCACCAAGCGCACGGCATTGTTCGGCAACGACGTTGGCCGGTTCCGGATTGCGCGAAAAATTGATGACCACGTTGTAGCCGTTGCGGGCAAACAGGCGCGCAGTGGCGGCACCGATGCCCGACGATGATCCGGTAATGACTGCTACTTTTTTAGACATGACATCCTCGACTGGAAACAGAGTGGCAAAAAAAAACGCCCCGATCTTGCGATCGTGGCGCCTTGGGGAGCAACCGGATAATTACTTCACTACTGCCAGTTGAAGACGCTTGCCGCTCTGGTAGGTGTACAAGGTCAGTGTGCCGTCCTTGATGTCGCCTTTGCTATCAAACGCGATATTGCCGGTCACGCCTTTGTGCTGGATTTTCGACAGCACGGGTGCGTACTTGGCGGGATCTGACGAGCCGGCCTTGACCATCGCATCGACCATCGTCATGACGGAGTCATAGACGTACGGTGCGTAGATCTGCACATCGACGCCGAATTTTTTCTTGTACGCCGCCTTGAAGTCTTCCATGCCTTTTTTCTGTGCATCTTCGACACCGCCTGCTTCAGCGCAGACCACCTGATTGTCGGCCATCGCATCGCCGGCCAGGGTGGCCAGTGCTTCGGTACAGATACCATCACCGCCCATGAACTTGGCTTCGATGCCCAGTTGTTTCATCTGACGCAGCATCGGACCAGCGACGGCATCCATGCCGCCGAAGAACACGACGTCCGGTTTTTTCGATTTGATCGAAGTCAGGATGGCGTTGAAGTCGGTTGCCTTGTCGTTGGTGTACTGGGTGGCGACGATCTCGACACCGGACGATTTACCTTTGGCACCCTTGATGAATTCCTCGGCAACACCTTGACCATAGGCAGTACGGTCATCGATGACCGCAACACGCTTGGCCTTCAGGACTTGCACGGCGTAGCGACCCAGCGTACCGCCGAGCTGACCGTCATTGGCGACCACGCGGAAGGCGGTCTTGAAGCCTTGCTGCGTGTATTTTGGATTGGTTGCTGATGGAGAAATCTGTGGAATGCCGGCTTCGTAATAAATCTTCGAGGCAGGAATCGTAGTACCTGAGTTGAGGTGACCGATGACGCCGTTGACTTTGGCATCGACCAGTTTCTGTGCGACGGCCGTACCTTGTTTTGGATCGGCTGCATCGTCTTCTGTCAGTAGCTCGAACTTGACTTTTTTTCCACCGATGACGACGCCTTTGGCGTTGAGTTCGTCGATGGCCATCCTGGCACCGTTTTCATTGTCTTTGCCCAGATGGGCGATCGCGCCAGAGATCGGACCGACGTGACCGATCTTGACGATCTGTTCCTGGGCGGAAGCAGTTCCTGCAAATGCAAATGCCAACGCGGCGGCCAAGGGAATCATTTTTGGTTTGAACTGCATTTATATACTCCTGAGGATTGAAAAAAAACAGCCTAGCGGCAACACTGTCATTCAGATTTCTGAACATGTAGAAGTTACATGACATGAACGTGATCGCAAAGCGTTTTTCTGCGATTTTTTAACCAATTGTTCATTTTTTATATGCCTAAAATTTACGCACTAGACAAAGTCGATCGCAAGCTCCTGAACCTGCTGCAAAAGGACAATCAGACCCCCACGCGCATGCTGGCCGACAAGACGCATATCTCGCAGCCGACCTGCCTGCGCCGTCTGCGCAACTTGCGCGAGGCCGGCATTATCAACGCCGATGTGGCGCTGGTCGATCCGTTTGCGCTGGGCTACGGCATGCTCGCTTTTCTTGAAATTTCACTGACGAATCAGTCCGACGAATGCATGCAGGAATTCGAGACCAGAATGAGCAAGGAAGCCGAGGTCATGCAATGCTATTTCATCTCGGGAGATTTCGACTATTTCCTGGTAGCGCATGTCATCGACATGGACGCGTATTACCAATTTGTGCGCAGGGTGATTTCAGGTTCGGGTAACGTGCGGCATTTCCAGTCGCGCTTTCCGATGAAGCGCTCCAAGTTCGTGACACGGATTGCCTTCGATGAAAAGTCGCTGGAAGTGCAAGTGCGCGCAAAAAAATGAACTCTCTGCAGCCGATTCTCCCTAAGTCCGACAGGCTCCTAGCGCTTGAAGGCCAGCAAGAGCACCCCACCAGCGACCATCGCGATACCGGACCACTCCCGTAACGATGGCCGTTCGCCGAGAAACGCAAAGGCAAATACCGCGACCAGGACAAGACTGAGCTTATCGACTGGAGCGACCTTCGACGCTTCACCAAGTTTGAGTGCTCTGAAATAACAGACCCACGATGCGCCAGTCGCCAGGCCGGACAAGGTGAGAAACAACCATGTTTTCGGTGAAAGTGCGAAGGGATCGGACCACTTGCCTGTCGCCGCGACGAAGACTGACAGGACCACGATGATGATTGCCGTTCGGATCAAGGTGGCGAGGTCGGAATCGACGCCCTGAATTCCGATCTTGGCAAAAATGGCGGTCAGTGCCGCAAAAATGGCGGACAGAATTGCCCAGTAAAACCAGCCGGTTGTTGTCGTCATCTGTTTCCCTTTTTTGCGGGTGGATTCATTTTTCGGTGGTCACGACCAGATCAAACTGACTCGGTGTCTTGAGGTAACGGCGGTGCATTTCTCGTCCTTGCAGACCCTTGATGAGACGGCCTGGCCAGCGAAACGGACACCTGAACACGCAAGCCTGAATGGCTTGCTTCGTCTGTCAATGCTAGCGCAATCTTCGCGCCAATCCGGTCCGTGATTGCCTTGACGATGGCAAGTCCCAGACCTGATCCGGCTTGATCACTGCCCGGTGTGCGATAGAACGGGTCAAATACCCGCTGTTGCTCGGCCACTGAAATACCTGGTCCGGAATCCTGGATACGCACAATAGCCTGGCCGTCTTTCGTGGTGACCGAGAGATCGACCGTGCCGCCATCTTGCGTGTAGCGAATAGCGTTATCGACTAAATTCTTGATCACGGCAATCAGATCTGCTTCGCTGACCCAGAGTGCGGCGTCTTGCTCGCCGTCGACACCGATATCGATCTGCCTCGCTTCTGCCAGTGGCAAGATATCTTCCAGCACACGGCGGAAGATATGTTGCACGGATATCGGCGCTTTGGGTACCGTGGAGACAGTCTGTGCCTTGGCCAGGGTGAGGAGTTGGTCCAGCAGGTTGCGGCCGCGCTCTATGCCCCGGCGCAATGTAATGAGACGTTCATGCGCCAGGTCGGACATCTCGGCCTGGGCCAGTCGTTCGGCTTGCAGCGACAACGCAGTCAATGGCGAACGCAGTTCATGCGCGGCATCCGCGACAAACCGGCGCTGTGTCTCCATCGATTGCTCGACGCGAACGAGCAGACGGTTGATCGCCACCACGAATGGACGTACTTCGGCGGGAAGATACCTGTCTTCGACGGGATGTAATTCCTGTTCGGATCGCCCGTCAATTTCTGCCGACAACGAAGCGATCGGCAGAAACAGCTTGCGCACCAGGTCAGCCACGATCAGGAGCAGGATGGGCACCAGTATCAGCAGCGGCATCAGGGTACGCAAGGCACTGGCGCGCGCAATGTCATTGCGTACACCGGCTTCCTGCGCAACGGCGATCCGTTCGTTATCGGACGTCGTTTTGACCAGCACACGGAATGGCTCGCCGCTGACGTCAAGCGTATGCAAGCCGTCGGGGAGGGTTGGCGGCAGCAGCAGCGGTGCGCCAATGTTTCCCGTGGCGGCCGCCTTGCTGCCATCGTAAAGATATTGAACGACGACACGCGATTCCTCGTCGCTGTCCCTGGCGCGGCCATCGTCCCCGAGATGGGATAGCGGCAGATGCTGCCGGTCGAAAAGGGCGGCAACCTGTCGCAGCATGTCGTCTTGCAACTCGTGCGCTTCGTCAAATGCCGATACGAAGGAAAATGATCCCGCCAGTATCGCAATGACCAGAATCACAAGCGACAGCGTAAAGGACAGCTTGAACTGAACCGATTCGTTCAAGCGTTTTTTGAAACCATCCATCCGACTCCTCTGACATTTTTGATGACGTCGCTACCTAGCTTGCGCCGCAACGCATGGATCAGGAATTCGACGGCGTTGCTCTCAACCTCTTCGCCCCAGCCGTAAAGTCGGTCTTCCAGATCGCGCCGGGAAAGAATTGCGCCGGGGCGTGTCAGCAAGGCATGCAGCAAGCCGAACTCACGGTTGGACAGTTGTACCGACTCACCGTCGTTGACAGCGACCTCCCGGGTTGCCGGATCGAGCGACACGATGCCATTGCCGAGAACCGGTGTTGCGCTGCCTCCCTGGCGTCTGAGTACGGCTCGCATGCGAGCCAGCAGTTCGGCGATCTCAAAGGGTTTGAGCAGGTAATCATCGGCCCCGCCGTCCAGACCACGCACGCGATTATCGAGGCCATCGCGGGCGGTGATGATGAGAAGTGGAACCGGATTGCCGCTGGCGCGAATGCTGGTCAGTACTTCCAGACCATCCTTGCCGGGAAGTCCAAGGTCGAGCAACACCAGATCATAGTGCTGGCAAGCCAGCGTCGTGAGGGCGGTTTGACCATTCTTGACCCAGTCAGCCGCGTACGACGCGTCTTTCAGCGCGCCCTGGATGGCTTCGCCAATCATGATGTCGTCTTCGACCAGCAATACGCGCATGTCAACTCCCGCAAATAACGATCAATCAGTGCGCTGTTCTAGCCGCATTTTGCTTGAAAAGCAGAATGCTGATCAGGATAAAAGCAAACAGGGCCGCCGAGGCGGAATAACGACTCAGTGCCAGGCCGCCAGCATTGAGCGGCTTGTCCAGAAAGTCGCCGACCACGGCCCCGAGGGGACGCGTCAAAATGAAGGCGGCCCAAAATAGCAGAGTGCGCGACACCGTGGTCCAGTAGTAGAGGGCCACGACCAGCGCCAGCAACGCGCCAAATATCATGGCCGCACCGGCATACGCCAGTCCGGCGGTGCCGGCAGTCCAATCGCCCAGTGCCGTTCCTAATGTTTGAGAAAACATGATGGTCACCCAATAAAACATTTCGGCTCTCGGTGAACTGACGGTGCTGACTGAGACCGAGCCGAGTGTCCGATGCCAAAGCAGCAGCGAGCCGAGCAACAAGGCCGTCAACAATGCCGAGCCCCCCGCGTAGCCGATACCAAGGGAACGGTCAGCAAAATCCGCGAGCGTCGTGCCGACGGTAGTGGTGGCGATGATGGTGGTCCAGTACAGCAATGGCTGAAAGGTCCTGGACTTGATCTGGGCAAATACCGCAATCAAAAACACGGCCATGAAAATGATCGACCCAACGAGGTAGCCCAGATTCATTGACATCGACACGGCATCGCCGCCGGTTTCCCCCAGTGTGGTGGCTGCAATCTTGATGACCCAGAAAACGAGCGTGACTTCCGGCACTTTGGCCAAGGATTTTTTTAGTGATGCATTCATGGAGGTTCCTGTAAGTGGGGCAACGGTTGACGGGAAGGGGGCCGATGTTATTCGGCAGCGCGTACGTTCCGGTTGCTGCCAGCGCCGAACTGCGCGAGCGCGACCAGCATCACGATGACGCTCAGGAACAAGGCGCTGGTCCACAACGCACCCATGCCAAGCCCGCCATCGGTCCCGGCCTGCGTCAGCAGGTCGCCGAGTGCGGCACCGAACGGGCGAGTCAGGATGTAGCCAATCCAGAAGGTGAGAACCGCATTGCCACCAAAGCGCCATGCGGCATAGGTGATCGCAATAAGGATGCCGAACGACACGGTGCCCCAAGCGAAACCAAGGCCCACCGCTTCGGTGGTCAAATCACCTGCGGCCGTCCCCAGGGCAAACGTGCAAAGTATGGCTGACCAGTAAAACAATTCCCTGCGGCGTGTCACGATGTCGTGCATCGACAAGCTGCGCTCGACCCGGAACCAGACCGTAAAAATCGCCGCAAGCATCACGGCAAATACAGACGTGCTGATCGTCAGGCGCACGCCCAGACTATCGGTAAGAAAATCGGTAATCTGGGTGCCGACGATGCTGACCAGAACTACGGTCAGCCAGTAAATCCAAGGGACATGGCGTCGGGTACGACATTGCATCAATAGCGCAATCGCCAGCAGTGCAGCCATCGCTGCGCGCGTGACGCCATGGCCGAGTCCCGCATCGACTGCCAGATAATCGGCACCCGTTTCGCCGACCGTCGTGGAGAGAATCTTGATGATCCAAAACGCGAGCGTCACTTCCGGGACTTTGTTAAGCGAGGGTAAGGTGGATGAGACAGAGGAACTGGAGGACGTGATGGAAGTGGTGGTCGGCATGGACATGGCGTGTTCTCCGTACAAGGACTATTGATGTTGACGCCAGTATTGCCGGACAAACTTAGCTCAGTCATAGGAGGAATCATTGACCTGCTCACTCGCGCTGAACAAGGTCATCGATGGTCGCCGGATACCAGCGCGTTGCGCGCAAGGCTAACCGTTCCGTTGGCAGCGAATGAGGGTGACGACCAAAAAAAACGAGACCGCCTGGTCTCGTTCGTTGGGGGTGCTCGTAGCGATCAGGCTTGTACGGGCGATCCTTTTACGCCGGTTTTGGCAGGCCGACGCGGCATGCCGGTGAAGGCAAAATCGACTTCCGGCTGACGGCCGCAAATGATGTCGGCAATCGCGCGGCCGGAGCCGCAACCCATGGTCCAGCCCAACGTACCGTGGCCGGTGTTGAGGTACAGATTACTGAATTTCGTTTTGCCGATGTACGGCACATTCGATGGCGTCAGTGGCCGCAAACCGGTCCAGTAAGTTGGGTTGTCATAGTCGCAGGCACCCGGAAACAATTCTTTGGTGCGGCGCGTGATGGCTTCGCAGCGGGCCGTATTGAGTTCACGCGTGTAGCCATTGAGTTCGCAGGTGCCTGCCACGCGTAGACGGTCACCGAGGCGCGAGACGACCAGCTTGTAACCGTCATCGGTCAGCGAGACCGACGGTGCCAAGTCCGGATTGATGATCTTGTACGTCGCCGAATAGCCTTTGCCCGGATAGATCATCAGGTCAATGCCCAGTGGCTTCAAGATAGGTACCGAAAAACTGCCCATCGCCATCACAAAAATATCCGCGTGCAGCACTTCATGGCGACCGGCTTCATTGATGATTTCCACGCCGGTGACTTTGGCGGAGGCACCACGGCCTTCAGTGATGAGTCGCGTGATCTGCGTGTTGAACTGGAACTTGACACCGGCTTCCTCGGCTTTTTTTGCCAGTCCGGTGGTGAACTTGTAGATGTCGCCCGATTCATCGCTCGCCGTGAAATCGCCGCCGACAATCTTGTCGCGCAGGCTCGCCAGAGCGGGTTCGATGCGGACCACTTCTTCTGCGCTGATCGAGTCACGCTGGCAGCCAAGCTCGCACATCAGTTTGGCGGCAGGCAGCGATTCTTCGAAGTCTTTTTTGTCCGTATAAAAATGCAAAATGCCGCGCGTCAAATGATCGTAATCAACGCCGGTTTCTGCACGCACTGCTTGTAGTGTCTGGCGGCTATATTCGCAAATCGCCACGATCTGGCGAATGTTGTCCGCAGTGCGGGCCGGCGTGCATTCGCGCAGGAAGTTCATGGCCCAGCGCCATTGCAGCCATTCAGGCCGGAAGCGATACAACAGAGGAGCATCTTCCTTGCCCAGCCACTTGAGTATTTTCATCGGGGCGGCCGGATTAGCCCAGGGTTCGGCATGCGATACCGAGATCTGGCAGCCATTGGCAAAGCTGGTTTCTTGCGCGGCACCTGGCTGGCGATCGATCACCGTCACATCGTGACCTGACTTGTTCAAAAACCACGCTGAGGCGGTGCCGATAATCCCTGATCCCAATACAATAACTTTCATGGCCATCTCCAATTTACGATGACTCAATTGTAGAAAATTATGGTCTGTTCAGGCCCGCAATTACGTGGCCTAAATATTTATTTATGAAAGAATTATCTGGGTGAGTGTCGATAAAACAAAATTTAAAGCGGATTATTTTTTGTTTGGAAATTCGGCATTTCCTGCGCGACGGCGCGGCTGATCGCTTCTTCAAGTGTCTGCTTCAGTTCCTGACGGATTTCCTGCGCCAGTCCACTGACAGCCAGTTGCAGCACGTCGGCCAGGCTATCGCGGATACGGTCTTCAAGCATGACATCGAGTCGCCTGAGTACCTGGCGCGTGATGCGGTCGCTCATCTCCGCTTGCATGCTGGCAAAGTCTTCCTCGGTCCACGTGGTTTCCTGCAGGTCGGCCAGCGCGCTGGGGAGAGTGCGTTCCGGAATGCTGGCTTTCATCAGCAACAGGGGTGGCTCATACAACGTTGCCTGATCGTCGGCACGCGTCGCCTCGTCATCGATGGGCATGACTTCGGTCAGCAAAGGAATGCCGCTATCGGCGTCGTGATTGATCATCGCTGGGCCTCATTTGTCGGCAACAAAATGCGTCAGCGCATAGCCACGCTGCTGGTAAAAACGGTAACGATCGCGACCGCTGGCAATCTCGGCTGCATCGGTGGCGACGATTTCAAACAGCCGCTCGAAGCGGGCAAAGGTTGGCGGTGGCTGGCTGGTCAGGTTGATCAGGATTTGATGGTGCGGCAGTGCATCGGCATCCGCATCGGTGGCGGCGAGAATGACTGGCGTATGGATCGCCAGTGCATCGTCGGCCATCACGTGCGCAACAAAATCATGGTCGGAAAATGTCCACAGTGCCGCATCGAGTGCGGCCAGTTGCGGTGGTTCGCCCATCAGCACGATCTTGCAATTGGCATGGCGCGCCTTGCGCACCAGCCGGCAGACGTAATGAATCTTGTCAGGGATATTGCTGTAGAAGTCGACTCTGGTCATGGCAAGGGTATTAGAAACGGAATCCGGAATCTGTCTTCCCGCTCGGCAGTGGCGCAGAAGAAGAACGACTTGCTGGCGTACCGGGCAGTTCGGCTGGCTCGGTCTGCACCTTGTCGGTGACGGGTGCTGCCGCGCCCGCTGGCGGATTGCGATAGCCCGTCGGCAAGCGACTGGTTTCCGGATAAGCCGCCGCCGTCAGCATATTGCCCCAGGCACCGCTTTCAAAGCCGGTCTGCTTGGAGCGTCCGACCAGCAGCATCGGCATCGTGCCATCGCCGCCAGCCTGTTTCAGGTGGACGATGTCGGCTGCGCTGTTGACGGTTTTTTCGGTGTACGGAATGCCACGTTTGGACAGGTAGGCACGGCCAAGGTCGCAGGGGACACAGGTCTTGGTTGTGTACAGCACGACAGGGTGATCCCGGGCCGCTCGCACTAACGCATAGGGCAGGGCGGTATTGCTGTCGCTGTCGCTGGTGGCGGTGGCAACTTCCGAGGATTCGGAGCGGCGCGCCGTCGCCGGCGGCGGCGTGTCGGTGTAGTTGAGCTTGCCGTCGGCACCGGTCCACTTGTACATTTGCTGCGCCATCCCGCCGCCACTGGCGAGCACGCTCGCCACCATCAGTACGCCGCTCAGGATTGCCTGCAGATGCTTCATGGTGTCTCCCTCATTCAGCTCGCACTCGGAGCCATGCCGCTGTGTCGCAACAAGGCGTCAATGTTGGGTTCGCGACCACGGAACGCCTTGAACGAATCCAGCGCAGGGCGGGAACCGCCGACTGCCAGTACCTCGCGCAGGAATCGCTTGCCGGCTTCGCTGTAGCCCTTGTCGCCGTCTGCCGAACGGGCCTCTTCAAAGGCACCATAGGCATCGGCGGACAGGACCTCGGCCCACTTATAGCTATAGTAACCGGCAGCATACCCGCCGGCAAATATATGGCTGAACGAGTTCTGAAAGCGGTTGAAATCGGGCGGAATGAGGACAGCGACTTGCTGCCGAACCTTGGCAATCAGATCGGCGACGGCATTGTTGGCGGAAGCATCGAAGTCGTCGTGCAACAACATGTCGAACAGCGAGAACTCCACCTGACGCAAGGTTTGCATGCCCGACTGGAAGTTCTTGGCGGCCGTCATCTTGTCAAACAGCGCGCGCGGCAGTGCGGCACCGGTATCGACCCGCGCTGTCATGTGCTGCAGGACATCCCATTCCCAGCAAAAATTTTCCATGAATTGCGATGGCAATTCGACCGCATCCCATTCCACGCCAGAAATGCCGGAGACGCCGATTTCATCGACTTGCGTGAGCATGTGATGCAAGCCATGGCCGAACTCATGAAACAGCGTGATGACTTCATCATGCGTGAACAAGGCTGGCTTGACTTTGCCATCGATGGTTGTTGGCTCGGTGAAGTTACAGGTCAGGTACGCCACCGGTGTCTGTACTTGCGTGCCATGCAGGCGACGACCACGTGCATCGTCCATCCACGCACCGCCACGCTTGCCGCTGCGGGCGTAGAAGTCGAGATAGAACTGGCCGATCAGCTTGCCGTCGCGCTCGATGCGGAAGAACTTCACATCCGGATGCCAGACCGGCGCGCTATCGGCCTTGATCTCGACCGAGTACAGATTTTGCACCAGGCGGAACAAGCCCTCGGTGACTTTGGTCTGCGGGAAATATTGCTTTACTTCCTGCTCGGAGAACGCGTAACGCTGCTCGCGCAATTTTTCGGAGGCGTAGGCGACGTCCCACGATGCCATCTCGGTCAGGCCGAGTTCGGTCGCGGCGAAGCTGCGCAGTTCTTTCAGGTCCTGTTCGGCAAACGGACGGGCACGCTGGCCCAGGTCGCGCAGGAAGTCACTGACTTGCTGCGGCGTGTCCGCCATCTTGGCCGCCAGCGAGACTTCGGCATAGCTGGCGTAACCAAGCAGGCTGGCTTCTTCCTTGCGCAGTGCCAGCAAATCGATGATGTTCTGGGTGTTGTCCCACTCCGGTTTCACGCCGAGTTCGGAGGCTTTCGTGACGTTGGCGCGATAGACCTGCTCGCGCAGCGCACGGTTGTCGGCATATTGCAGGATAGGGAAGAACGACGGGAAATGCAGCGTGAACTTGTAGCCGGCCTTGCCGTCCTTGTCGGCCGCAGCACGGGCAGCTTCTTTCACGTCCTCCGGCAAGCCGGCCAGTTCGGCCTCGGTCTCGACGAACAGCGCGTAATCATTGGTCGCATCGAGTACGTTCTCGGAGAAGCGGGTCGAGATGTCGGCGTGCTTTTCCTGAATCGCGGCAAAACGCGGCTTCAGGTCGTCGGACAGTTCCGCCCCGCTCAGGCGGAAATCGCGGATCGCGTTGTCGATGATTTTCTGGCGGGTTGGCGACAGGCTGGCAAAACCGGCGTCGTTGCGCAAGGCCTTGTACTTGTCGAACAGCGCCAGGTTTTGTCCGAGTGCGGTCCAGAATTCGGTGACCTTGGGCTGGTTTTCGTTGTACACGGCGCGCAGCGCTGGCGTGTCCATCACGCCATTGAGATGGCCGACGATGCCCCAGGCACGGGCGAGTTTCTCGGTCGCCAGATCGAGCGGTTCGACAAAATTGTCCCAGCTGACCGTCTCCATCGGTGCTTCCAGTTGCGTAATCACGGCGCTGCATTCGGCAATCAGCTGATCGATCGCCGGTGTCACATCGGTCGGCGTGATCAGATCGAAACGTGGCAGGTCGGAAAAGTCCAGCAAGGGGTTGGCAACTGAGTTTGCAACCGCGTTAGCAGCAATGGAGGTGGTCATCGGTTTATTTTCCTTCAGCAGATTCAAGGGTATTGACGAGCAACATCGTGATCGTCATCGGACCGACACCGCCCGGTACGGGCGTAATCCAGCCGGCAATATCTTGTACTCCGGCGAAGTCCACATCGCCGCACAGCTTGCCGTCATCGTCGCGGTTCATGCCGACGTCGATGACGATGGCACCGGGCTTGACCATGTCTGCCGTCAGCGTATTGCGCTTGCCAACGGCTGCCACGACGATGTCGGCCTGACGCGTGTGATAGGCCAGGTCCGGAGTACTGCTATGACAGATGGTGACAGTTGCATTGGCTTGCAAGAGCAGCAGTGCCATCGGTTTGCCGACCGTATTGCTGCGGCCGATCACCACCGCATGCTTGCCCTTGATCGGTACGCCGGTGCTCTCGATCATTTTCATGCAGCCGAACGGCGTGCACGGACGAAAGCCCGGCAAACCTGCCATCAGTTCACCGGCACTCTGGACCGAGAAACCATCGACGTCCTTGCGGGTCGAAATCGCGTCAATGACTTTGGCGGGATCAATATGCCTGGGTAGCGGCATCTGGACGAGGATGCCGTGGACCGACGGATCGGCATTGAGTGCCGCGATGCGGACCAGCAGATCGGCTTCGGACAGCGTGGCGGCATACCTTTCCAGCGTCGATACGATGCCCGTATCAGCGCATGCCTTGACCTTGTTGCGTACATAGACTTGACTGGCCGGATCTTCGCCGACCAGAATCACTGCCAGTCCGGGCGGTGTCCCGGCAGCGGTCAGCGCGGCAGCGCGGCGGGCGACATCGGCGCGCAATTGTTGGGAGAGCTGGGTTCCGCTGATCAGTTGGGCTGGCATGGTGATGGTTTCCGGCTGAAATAAAACCGCGATTATAAAGCCCGGTCGCTTTGGGCGGGCAGGCGGTTGCTGTGCTGAAGGCGTCAGTTGACGAAGGAAACTTGCCTCATAAAAATGACGCTTCGCAGCATTATTTCGCATTATGAGAAATGCATCCACTATTTGAAAAAGCCAAAAAGTGCTGATAAAATCTGCCGGAACAAATGCGCGCACTACCCGATTTGTTGCAGAATGCTTGGCGTCGACGCCCGTTCGATGCAGGTAAAAAAACCAGGAGACAATGCATGTCAGCTCAGCTCGATCAAGTCCTGGCGCAAGCCGCCACCGATCCCGATGTCATCGAAACGCAAGAGTGGCTCGATGCCCTCGAAGCCGTGATTGAAAACGAAGGCCCCGAACGCGCGCACTACCTGATGGAGCGCATGGTCGACCTGGCCCGCCGCCGCGGTGCTCATATCCCGTTTTCCAGCAATACCGCTTACGTCAACACGATCCCGAACGATCTCGGTGCCCACTGTCCCGGCAATCTCGAATTTGAAGAGCGCCTGCGCTCGTGGATGCGCTGGAATGCGATGGCGATGGTGGTCAAGACCAACCGTGCCGATGGCGACCTCGGCGGCCACATTTCCAGTTTTGCTTCGCTGGCCAACATGCTCGGCATCGGCTTCAACCACTTCTGGCACGCACCGACCGAAGAGCACGGCGGCGACCTGCTCTACATTCAGGGTCACTCCTCGCCCGGCATTTATGCCCGTGCGTTCCTCGAAGGCCGCTTGACCGAAGAACAGATGCTGAACTTCCGTCGCGAAGTCGATGGCAAGGGTTTGTCGTCGTATCCGCATCCGAAACTGATGCCGGAGTTCTGGCAGTTCCCGACCGTCTCGATGGGCCTTGGCCCGCTGATGGCGATTTATCAGGCGCGCTTCCTCAAGTACCTGCATGCGCGCGAAATCGCCAAGACCGACAACCGCAAGGTCTGGGTCTTTTGCGGCGATGGCGAAATGGACGAGCCGGAATCGATGGGCGCGATCGGCATGGCCGGCCGCGAGATGCTCGACAACCTCGTCATGGTGGTCAACTGCAACCTGCAGCGCCTCGATGGTCCGGTGCGCGGTAACGGCAAGATCATCCAGGAACTCGAAGCCGATTTCCGTGGTGCAGGCTGGAATGTCGTCAAGGTCATCTGGGGTCCGGGCTGGGATGAACTGCTGGCCAAGGACAAGGAAGGCATCCTGCAGCGCGTGATGATGGAAACCGTCGACGGCGAGTACCAGAATTACAAGGCCAAGGACGGCGCGTACGTGCGCAAGAATTTCTTTGGCAAGCATCCGAAATTACTCGAGATGGTCGCCAACATGACCGACGACGATATCTGGCGCCTGACCCGTGGCGGTCACGATCCGCACAAGATTTACGCGGCGTTCAAGATCGCCCAGGAAGCCAAGGGTCAGCCGACCGTCTTGCTGGTCAAGACCGTCAAGGGTTTCGGCATGGGCAAATCCGGCGAGGCGCGCAACACCGCGCACCAGACCAAGAAGCTCGACGATGAATCCATCCGCGAAATGCGCGACCGCTTCGCGATCCCGATTGCGGATGACGAACTGGCCGACGTGCCGTTCTTCAAACCGTCCGACGATGCGCCGGAAATGAAGTATCTGCACGAGCGCCGCCAGGCCCTCGGCGGCTATCTGCCACAACGTCGCATGCATGCCGACGAGACCCTGAAAGTGCCGGAGCTGTCGGTGTTCAAGGCGGTGCTCGATCCGACTGCCGAAGGGCGCGAAATTTCGACCACACAAGCGTATGTTCGGGTGATCTCGATCCTGCTGCGCGACGCAGCGCTGGGTCCGCGCGTGGTACCGATTCTGGTCGATGAGGCGCGCACGTTCGGCATGGAAGGCTTGTTCCGCCAGATCGGCATCTTCAACCAGCAAGGTCAGTTGTATGAGCCGGTCGACAAGGATCAGGTCAGCTACTACCGCGAAGACAAGGCTGGCCAGATCCTGCAAGAGGGTATCAACGAAGCTGGTGCAATGAGTTCGTGGATTGCTGCGGCCACCTCGTATTCGACCAACAACCGCATCATGGTGCCGTTCTATACCTTCTATTCGATGTTCGGTCTGCAGCGCGTCGGTGACCTGGCCTGGGCTGCTGGCGACATGCGTTCACGCGGTTTCCTGATGGGCGGTACCGCCGGACGGACCACGTTGAATGGCGAAGGCTTGCAGCACGAAGATGGTCACAGCCATGTACTGGCCTCGACGATCCCGAACTGCCTGCCGTATGACCCGACCTTCGCGCATGAAGTCGCCGTCATCCTGCACGACGGTCTCAAGCGCATGATCGAACAGCAGGAAGATGTGTTCTATTACATCACCCTGATGAATGAAAATTACAGCCATCCGGGTATCAAGGAAGGTCAGGAAGCCGGCATCCTGAAAGGCTTGTATCTGCTTCAGGAAGGCAAGGCCGACACCAAGCTGCGCGTGCAACTGATGGGCTCCGGCACCATCCTGCGCGAAGTCATTGCGGCAGTCGATTTGCTGCAGGATGACTGGGGCATTGGTGCCGATGTCTGGTCGGCGCCATCGCTGACCTTGCTGGCCCGCGATGGCCAGGATGTCGAGCGCTGGAACATGCTGCATCCGACCGAGCCGGAGCGCGCTGCGCATATCACGCAATGCTTGCAAGAGACCAGGGGACCGGTTGTTGTCGCCACCGATTACATGCGCACGTTTGCCGAACAGGTGCGGGCGTTCGTTCCGAAGGGTCGCAGCTACAAGGTGCTGGGTACCGATGGTTTCGGTCGTTCGGATTCGCGTGCCAAGCTGCGTGAATTTTTCGAGGTCAATCGCTATTACGTGACCGTTGCCGCACTCAAATCGCTGGCCGATGAAGGTGCCATCGAACAGGCCATCGTCGAGCAGGCGATTGTGAAATACGGGATCAATCCGGAAAAACCGAATCCGGTTACCCAGTAATTCATCGAACCCCATCCTTACCGCAGCGACCGCGCATGACCATGCGCGGTCGCTGCTGATAAAAAATACGGAGCAACGTCATGAGTGTGAGTGAAATCAAAGTCCCGGATATCGGCGATTTCAAGGAAGTCGAAATCATCGAACTGCTGGTCAAAGTGGGCGACACGATCAAGGTCGACCAGTCACTGATCACGGTCGAGTCGGACAAGGCCAGCATGGAAATCCCGTCCAGCGGTGCTGGCGTGATCAAGGAAATCAAGGTCAAGGTCGGCGACAAGGTTGCGATGGGTTCGCCGTTGCTGACCCTTGAAGCGTCCGACGCAGCGGCCGAGCCAGCAGCGGCAGAAGCAAAGCCTGCTGCCGTCGAGGCACCAGCGCCAGCGCCGGCACCGGAAAAAACTGAAGCGAAAATCGAGGCAGCTCCTGCACCGGCACCAGCACCGGCACCAGCACCAGCACCAGCACCGGCACCAGCAGCGGCACCAGCAGCGGCACCAGCAGCCAGCGGCAAGCCAGCCCACGCCTCGCCATCGATCCGTAAATTCGCCCGCGAACTCGGCGTCGATCTGGTCAAGGTCGGCGGGACCGGTCCGAAAGGCCGCATCCTGCACGAAGACGTGCAGAGCTTCGTCAAGGCCGCACTGGCCGGTGGTGGCGCGGTCGCTGCCTCGTCGGTGCCACGCAATGGTTCCGGTGCCGGCATGGACCTGTTGCCATGGCCATCGCTGGACTTCACCAAGTTCGGCGCGATCGAAGTGCAACCGCTGTCACGCATCAAGAAGCTCAGCGGCCCTAACCTGCATCGCAACTGGGTGATGATTCCGCATGTCACGCAATTCGATGAAGCTGACGTCACTGACCTCGAAGACTTCCGTAAATCGTCCAATACGGCGCTGGCCAAGTCCGGCGTCAAGCTGACGATGCTGGCGTTTGTCATCAAGGCCAGCGTCGCTGCGCTGAAAAAATTCCCGGCTTTCAATTCATCGCTCGATGCGACCGGTGAAAACCTGATCCTCAAGCAGTACTACAACATCGGTTTTGCCGCCGACACACCGAACGGCCTGATGGTCCCGGTGATCAAGGATGTCGACAAAAAAGGCATCGCACAAATCGCTACTGAAATGGGCGAGCTGTCGGCGCAAGCGCGTGACGGCAAGCTCAAGGGCGGCGACATGCAAGGCGCGACGTTCACGATTTCGTCTCTGGGCGGGATTGGCGGGACGATGTTCACGCCGATCATCAACGCACCGGAAGTGGCCATCCTCGGTTTGTCGAAAGCCTCGATCAAGCCGGTCTGGGATGGCAAGCAATTCCAGCCGCGCCTGATGATGGGCATGTCGCTGTCGTACGACCATCGCGTCGTCGATGGTGCGATGGGTGCGCGCTTCTCGGTGTATCTGTCCGAGGCACTGGTCGATTTGCGCGTCACGTTGCTGTAAAGCGGCACGCCACGAATGCAACCCAGCCCGCGCCTGCGCGGGTGACGAACCTGGAGACATGAATGAGTCTGATTGAAGTGAAAGTCCCCGACATCGGCGACTTCAAGGAAGTGGAAATCATCGAACTGCTGGTCAAGGTGGGCGATACCGTCAAGGTCGACCAGTCGCTGATCACGGTCGAATCCGACAAGGCCAGCATGGAGATTCCATCGAGCCATGCCGGCGTCATCAAGGAACTGAAGATCAAGGTCGGCGACAAGGTCGCGATGGGATCACTGATGCTGATGCTGGAATCGGCGGAGGCGGCCGCACCTGCACCTGCGGCAGCGCCCGCAGCGGCAACTGCATCGGCAACGCCTGCTGCTGCACCTGCTGCTGCACCCGCTGTTGCTGCACCTGTCGCCGCTGGCTTCGACGGCAAGGCCGACATCGAATGCGACACGCTGGTTCTCGGCGCCGGTCCCGGCGGCTACACCGCCGCGTTCCGTGCCGCCGACCTCGGCCAGAAAGTCGTGCTGATCGAACGTTACGCGACCTTGGGCGGAGTCTGTCTGAACGTCGGTTGCATCCCGTCGAAAGCCCTGCTGCATGCGGCAAAAGTCATCACCGAAGCCGAAGAGATGTCGCACTTCGGTATCAAGATGTCGTCGCCGGAAATCGACCTCGACGCGTTGCGCAGCTGGAAAGACGGCATCATCAAGAAGCTCACCGGCGGATTGACCAGCTTGTCCAAGGCGCGCAAGGTACAGGTCGTCGAAGGCAAGGGCGTATTCAGTTCGGCCAATACCGTCACCGTCGAAACCAAAGACGGCAGCAAGGTCATCGCGTTCAAGAATGCGATCATCGCGGCCGGTTCGGCGGTCTCGAAAATCCCGGGCTTTCCGTACGATGATCCACGCGTCATCGACTCGACCGGCGCGCTCGAACTGCGTCAGATTCCGAAGAAGATGCTGGTCATCGGCGGCGGCATCATCGGCCTCGAAATGGCCTGCGTGTATGACGCGCTGGGCAGCAAGATCACCGTCGTCGAATTTGCCGACGGCCTGATTCCGGCGGCCGACCGCGACATGGTGCGTCCGCTGCACAAGCGCATCGAGAAACGCTACGACGCGATCTACCTGAAAACCAAAGTCACCAAGCTCGAAGCGCGTGTCGACGGCTTGCTGGCCACTTTTGAAGGCGACAACGCACCGAAAGAACCGCAACTGTTCGACATGGTCCTGATGGCAGTTGGTCGCCGTCCGAATGGCCGTGAAGTCGGTGCCGACAAGGCCGGCGTGGTGGTCAACGAGCGCGGCTTCATCCCGGTCGACAAGCAGCAGCGCACCAACGTCGCCAACATCTTTGCGATCGGCGACATTTGCGGCGATCCGATGCTGGCCCACAAGGCCACCAACGAAGCCAAGGTTGCCGCCGAAGTCATCGGTGGTCACAAGGTCCAGTTCGATGCGATGACCATTCCGTCGGTGGCGTACACCGACCCCGAAATCGCGTGGATGGGCGTCACCGAAAATGAAGCCAAGGCGCAAAACATCCCGTTTGAAAAAGTCAATTTCCCGTGGGCGGCCAGTGGTCGTGCGCTGGCGGTGGGCCGTGACGAAGGGTCGACCAAGCTGTTGTGGGATCCGTCGACCAAGCGCTTGATTGGTGCCGGTATTGTCGGCGTCAATGCCGGCGAATTGCTGGCCGAGCTGGTGCTGGCGATGGAAATGGGCGCTGATCTCGAAGATATCGCGCTGACCATCCACGCGCATCCGACCTTGTCGGAGACACCGATGTTCGCTGCCGAAATGGCGCTGGGGACGATTACGGACTTGTATATTCCGAAGAAATAATCGCGCTCCGCGTGTTGCATCAAGCCCGCCAGCGCAGTGCGCCGGCGGGCTTTTTCATGCAGCCAGTGTTTCCATGGTGGGCTGCTCCGGCAGCAACAAGCCAAACAGAAAATCGATATCGAGCACCTGGATCAGCAAGCGACCTGCATTGGCCTTGATCAGGTTGCACACCATCCGGCCGCTGTGCTGCGTGACAAATGGTGCGGTGGTGATCTGCGCCGCATCGAATTGCGCGACCGCGTGCAGTTCACCGACCAGCAGGCCGATGACCTGGCCCCCGAGCTCGACAATGACAACCTGATTGGCGCTGTTCTGTGTGGACGGTACGCCACTGAACAGGTACGACAGATCAAAGACCCAGACATAGCGGTCGATTTCACCATCGCGCTGCAAGATCACCACGCCGACCCGGTCGGTACGACCGCCCAGCGAGACCGGCTTGACCGCGCTGGCCGGCAACGCTTCGAGCACGTTGCCGGCGGCCAGCGCCAGCAAGGCATCGTCGACAAAGAAGGTGGCGAATTCCTGGCCGCCGGTGCGGGTCGGATCGCTGTCAATGCGCAGCGTGGCGCGATGACCGGCGTGGTTGCGTGCACTGACTGCGCCGAGCTGCGCGTAGACGATCGCCAGGACATCTTCGCAATAGCCATCAGACACCTTGAATTCGCGATAGCCGTTCGATACCGTCACGCCGAGTACGGCGTAGTGACCGTCATGGATCACGATGCGCGAGCTGCTGCTGCCATTGGGCAGTTGCCGCAGTGCCGGGTCGAGATCGAGCAGGCTGCCGACCGGACGCGTCGGGTCGGTGCTGGCAATGATGCGGCCTTGCCGGTCAATAAACAGCGCACTCATTGATGCATCGCTGTCGAGCGCACCGTGCAGCATCGCTGAAAATTCCGGTCCCGCATCAAACACGATGCCGATGCCGCCGACGATGCGGGCCGCATTGTGCGGATCGCGGATGGCGGCGTGATAGACGTAGGTCGGCACGTCGCCGTACAACGGTGCAGGATCGAACGGCGTGACATGGAATGCCTGTTCCGAGCGCAACGCACATACTGCAGCCAGGGTCGCGGCATCGATGCAGTTGCCGCAGACCGACGGCGCGCCGAGGTCTTCATTGCTCGCGGCAACGATGACGCCATTGGCGTCGTAGACCACCAGCCGGGTGTAGACCGTGTAGAGGGTGTTGATGTAATTGAGCAGCGTGTTGAGCGCGGTGGTGTCGGCATTGTCTCCGGCCAGCGCGCTGCGCAGTTCCGGTGTCAGCGCCCACCAGCGGCAGTCATCCGAGCGCTCGTACAGATTGCGGTCCAGCAGGTCGACCAGCAGGTGCGCGGTGAATTCGGCATGGCGCAATTTGGAGGCCAGCACCGTGTCGTAGAGTTCGCCGATCGAGGTGGCAAACAGCGCATCGCTGCGCGCGCCGGTTTCACTGATTTGTTCGAGTACCGACTTGAGCTTGCGCGCCTCGTCGTTCTCGCCCGCGGTCATGACCTGGCCATTCCAGACCACGCGCCGGATCGTGCTGGCCGCACTGATGATCTGGAACAGCGGCGGGCAAAAGGTATGGGCCTGCGACAGCAAGCCATCAGCCAGCGCCGGATCGAGAGCGCTGCGGGTGGCGTGGTCATTGCTGTTGAAAGCGACATCGACCGGCATCATCACTTGACCCTGCCAGCCGCGTGGTCCCGGATAGCTCTGGTAGCCTTCGGTGACGAGCGTGCGCACCAGGTAGGCGCGGCCGCCAAACAGGCGCAGCGTGGTGTCGCCATCGCGATTGACCGGCACGATGGCACCCAGCGCAATCCATAACGGATCGCCACTTTCGATGACCCGGTTCTCGCCATCGAGCAGCAGCAGGATGGCGCGCCCGGCCGGATCGCGATGGGAGTGAAAGATGCCGGCCATCTCCTGCTCGAAATGAAAGCACAGGCAGAGCAGGCCGACGATGGCACCGGTGTCGGGATGGTGCATGCGGCGCGAATAGATCAGCGCCTTGCGTTTGCCCGGTCGCAAGTCCGATGCGCCGAAGCTTTCCACCCAGCTGTCACTGGCCAGCGTGCGGGCAATCAGCGCGTCGTTGCAATGCGTCAGTGGCGACTGCGGATCGATCTGGGCCAGCACGTTGCCCTGCGGGTCGAGCAGCAGGATTTCGTCATACACGGTGTACTTGCTGCGATAGGCGCGCAGTCGTGCAGTAATGCTTTGCTGGTCGCCGTCCAGGCCGGCGACGAATGCACACAATTCGTGATCGGTTGCCAGGAAGCCGACATCGGCGGTGCGTTCGTACAGATTGCGCACCACGATGTCGATCACGTAATGCGCCTTGGTGCCGATCTCGGCCAGCACGTTGGCGACTTTTTCGCGTACCAGGCTTTGCACCAGCTCCTGCTCCAGCTGGTTGAACCCGGCCCGGGTCGACGCCATCGTTGGCAGGATGGTGCGCGCTTCGACCGGACAGTTCATCTTGGCGGACGATTCGATCATGCGCCACATCAGATTGAGTTCGTGCAACGACTGTTCGCAGCGGATCACGTCGCGCATGTAGGGCAGGAAGGTATCGATGGCAAGTGTGTTGTTCATGGCAGTTTCCCTGTTTGTTTTTTTAACCTTCAATTCTTCCAAGCAATTATTGTGCTTGCCGCGCTGAAGGTCAGTTGATCCAGCGCACAGTACTGGCGGTATCGGGTCACGCAGCCGAGCCGTAGCGGGCATAGTCAGGAAAGTCCAGTCAGACCAGAGACCGTTGACGATGACCTCTTCACCGACCATTGCCGCTGCCGCTGCATGCCCGGCAGCGCTGATCTTCGAAGCCCGTGGCCTGACCAAGGTCTATCAAATGGGCGACGTGCAAGTGCACGCGCTGCGCGGCGTCGACCTCGATTTGCCGGCCGGCGAATTCGTCGTCCTGCTGGGCGCATCCGGCAGCGGCAAGTCGACATTGCTCAATATCCTGGGCGGGCTTGACGTGCCCAGCAGTGGCACCGTGCGCTACGCTGGCGCGACGTTGCAGCTGGCCGACGACGCCGTGATGACGCAGTACCGACGTCATCACGTCGGCTTTGTCTTCCAGTTCTATAACCTGATCCCTAGCCTGACTGCGCGCGAAAATGTCGCGCTGGTCACCGAGATCGCCACCGATCCGATGACGCCCGAACAGGCGCTCGACCTGGTCGGGCTGGGCCAGCGGCTGGACCATTTCCCGGCGCAACTGTCGGGTGGCGAACAGCAGCGCGTGGCCATTGCACGGGCCGTGGCGAAGCGCCCGCAAGTGCTGCTGTGCGACGAACCGACTGGTGCGCTTGATGCGCAGACCGGCGTGCTGGTGCTCGAGGCGCTGGCCCAGGTCAATCGTGATCTTGGCACGAGCACGGTAGTAATCACCCACAATGCGGTGATTGCGGCAATGGCAGACCGGGTCGTGGTTTTTGGTGACGGACGGGTACTGCGGATCGACTGCAACGCGCACAAAAAAGCCGCCTCGGAGCTGCACTGGTGAGCGCGCTCGATCGCAAGCTCTGGCGCGACCTGTGGCAAATGAAAAGCCAGGCGCTGGCCATTGCGCTGGTGGTCATGTGCGGTGTCGGGACTTTCATCATGTTCCTGTCGACGCTCGATGCATTGCGCTCCACGCAGCAGCGCTACTACCGCGACTACCGCTTTGCCGAGGTCTTCGCCAGCCTCAAGCGTGCGCCCGAATCATTGCGCCTGCGCCTGCATGAGATCCCCGGCGTTGATCAGGTCGAGACCCGTGTGATGGCGATGGTGCGACTCGATCTGCCCGGTTTTGCCGAGCCGGTGACCGCGCAGGTGGTGTCGGTATCCGAGCGCGGTAGCACCGGCCTGAATGCGCTGCACTTGCGCTCCGGTCGTCTGCCGCAGCAAGCCGTTTGCACTGGCTCACCGGCTGCAACCGGGCGAGCGCTTCGGCGCGATCCTCAATGGCCGGCACCAGACACTGACCCTTGTCGGCACCGCGTTGTCTCCGGAATTCATACAGCAGTTGCGGCCCGGTTCGGCTTTCCCGGATGACCAGCGTTTCGGCGTGCTGTGGATGCACCGGCGCGCACTGGGGCAGGCGCTCGACTTGCAGGGCGCGTTCAATGATGTGGTTCTGACCCTGCATGCACGGGCCAGCGCGCAGACGGTCATCGATCAGGTCGATCAGCTGCTCAAACCCTATGGCGGGCTCGGTGCGATCGCGCGCAAGGACCAGCGCTCGCATCGTTTCCTGAATCAGGAGCTGACGCAACTGGGTACGCTGGCCAGCCTGTTTCCGGCGCTGTTCATGGGCATCGCTGCCTTCTTGCTGCATGTTGTCATCGGCCGGCTGGTGGTGATGCAGCGCCAGCAGATCGCAACCCTGAAAGCCTTCGGCTACACCAATCTGACCGTGCTTGGGCATTACCTGAAACTGGTAGCCGCGATTGTCGGGCTGGGCATTGTCGCAGGCAGTGCGCTGGGCACCTGGCTTGGGCAGGGCTTGTCCGGGATTTACGGAGCGTTTTATCACTTTCCGTACCTGCTGTTCCGGCTGCCTCCCGTCGTGGTCGTGCAGGCGGCGCTGACCAGCATGCTGGCAGCGGGTGCCGGTGCGGTGCTGGCAGTCTGGCGCGCTGCGAAGATGCGACCGGCACAGGCGATGCGAGCCGAGACACCGCCCCGCTACCGGGTCAGCTGGCCCGAACAGTTCGGTCTGCAACGCTGGCTGTCGCAACCGGCCCGGATGATCCTGCGCCAGTTGCAGCGACGCGCAGTCAAGTCCGGGCTGACGCTGCTGGGCATTGCAATGGCCTGCGGAATCATCCTGACCGGGCTGTTCCAGCGCGACACCGTCGGCCATCTGCTGCATGTGCAGTTCGGTATGGCCCAGCGCGAAGACCTGTCACTGGTGTTCACGGAACCGACCGCTTACCGGGCACGCTTTGATTTGCTCGAACTGCCGGGCATCACGCATGTCGAGGTATTCCGGACCTTGCCGGTATTGCTGCGGCACGGCCGCTCCAGCTACCGCAGCGTTATTCGCGGCATTGCGCCGGATGGTGACCTGCAGCGCCTGCTCGATGCCGACCTGCGACCGGTGGCGTTGCCTGACGACGGCGTGCTGCTGACGGATTTTTTGGCCGGGATGCTCGGCGTGCGGGTTGGCGACCGGCTCGAGGTGGCCGTGCTGGAAGGACACCAGCAAGTGCGCGAGCTGGTCGTCTCGGGATTGATACGCGAGTACATGGGGGTCTCGGTGACGATGAACCTGGTGGCCTTGAACCGCTTCCTGCACGAAGGCCCGACCATTTCCGGTGCCTGGCTGGCCATCGACAGCGCCCGCCTGCCGGTGCTCTACGAGCGCTTCAAGACGATGCCGCGCATCGCTGGTGTCACCGAACGGGCGCAGGAAATCCGCAACTTCAACCGCGTGATGCAGACCACCATGCTGTTCTTCACCTATGTCGCGACCGTCTTTGCGGTCATCATCGCGTTCGGCGTGATCGACAACAGCGCCCGCATCGCGCTGACCGAGCGCGGCCGCGAACTCGCCAGCCTGCGCGTGCTGGGTTTTACCCGAGGCGAGATCGCCACCATCCTGCTCGGCGAACTCGGCTTACTGGTGCTGCTGGCGATTCCGCTGGGCTTGTGGCTGGGCATCGGCATGTGTCATTACATCGCACATTCGATGCAGAACGACCTGTTTCGTGTGCCGGTCGTACTGATGCCCCAGACGTATGCGTTTGCGGCGACGGTGGTGCTGGTGGCGGCATGCCTGTCCGGGCTGGCGGTGCGCCGGCGGCTCGACCAGCTGGACCTGATCGGCGTGCTGAAGGAGGGGCGGTGATGGCGCTGCCACTGCCACTGCGGCCACCGCTGCCACCGGTTTCGGCTTCGGCGCGCCGCCGCATTATGCTGGTCTTGCTGGTGCTGCTGCTCGCCGCCGGGTTGTTCTTCGGCTTTCGCCCGCGTGCCATCGAGGTCGATCTTGGTACGGTGCAGCGTGCGCCGCTGCGCGTGCGCATCGAGCAGGAAGGCCGCACGCGGGTGGTCGACCGGTATGTCGTGGCCGCACCGGTGAACGGCTATGCACGACGCATCGCGCTGGAGATTGGCGATCCCATCGCGCGTGGCGCTACGCTGGTCGAGCTCGAGCCGGTGCGGGCCGAAGTCATCGATGAACGCCGCCGTGCCGAAGCCGAAGCGCGCATCGCGGCGGCGCGCAGCACGGTCGGTGCGGCCGAACAGCGCGCCAGTGCCGCAGCCAGCAGCGCCAGCCTGGCCAGCAACGAACTCGCGCGGGCGCGTACCTTGCGATTAGCCGGCTATACCTCGCAAGCTGCCGAAGAGCGCGCCACCAGCGATGCCACGCGCAGTGCTGCCGAGCTGCAATCGGCCAACTTTGCGGTCGCCACGGCGCGGCATGAGCTGGAGATCGCCCGCACTGCACTGAAGTACGCCGCCAGCAGTGGTAGCGCCGAGCCGGTGGTGCTGCGCGCGCCGGTGGACGGTCGCGTGCTGAAAATTGCACGCAAGAGCGAAGGCACGGTAGCCGCCGGCCAGCCGGTCATCGAGATTGGCGACCCGCGCGCGCTGGAGGTCGAGGTCGATGTGCTGTCGGCTGATGCGGTGCGACTGCATCCCGGCATGCGTGTGGTGTTCGAGCATTGGGGCGGCGACGGCGAGCTGGCTGGCCGCGTGCGCCGGATCGAACCGGTCGGCTTTACCAAGGTCTCGGCGCTGGGCGTTGAAGAGCAGCGCGTCTGGGTGATCGTCGGATTCGATTCGGCACCATCGCAATGGCAGCGGTTGGGCGACGGCTATCGGGTCGAAGCCAGCTTCATCGTGTGGGAGTCGGCCGACGTGCTGCAGATTCCTGCCAGTGCCCTGTTTCGGGACGGTGAACGCTGGGCAGTGTTTGTCGTTGATAAAGGCAAAGCCGTCCGGCGAGTCATCGACATCGGCCAGCGCAATGGCTTGCAGGCGCAAGTGCTGTCCGGACTGCAGGCTGGCGAACAGGTGATCGTGCATCCGGATGACCGGGTGCACGATGGCAGCAAGGTAGCAGGCCGCTAGCGCGTCATGCCCAGTGGCCGAGACGCTGCATCCACTGCGCGATGGCGCGTTCGTTTTCACCACCGGCTTCGTGCCAGGCTTGCATGTCGGGCTGGTCTTCGGCTAACCGGTGCTGGCCCAGCTTGAACTTGCCTTCGAGCTGGTCGACCCGAATCGTGAAGCCAACGATCGCCTTGAGCAGACCCTCGCGCAAGCCGGTATCGAGCTGGTCGAACTGGGCGTGGTAGCCCGGTTCGTTCTGCTCCACCAGGCTGGCCAGCAAGGCCAGCTTGGCGTCGACGTCGTGTTCGATGAGTGCGGTGCCGCTGGCATGGACCGCAATGTAATTCCAGGTCGGCACGCGATTCTTGCCGACATACCGCGTCGGTGAAATATACGTGTGCGGTCCCTGAAAAATCACCAGCGCAGCGGGGTCGGCCTGCAGCGCCTGCCAGTGCGGATTGGCGCGCGCGACGTGACCATCGATCCGTACTGCGCCATCGACCTGCCGCGCCAGCACCGGCACGTGGGTGGCAAACAGTTTGCCGTCCACGTTCGAGACCAGCGTGGCGAACGGATAGCGCTGCATCACTTCAAGCAGCAGCGCCGGATCGTCCTCGCGGAAGTGCTGCGGCACGTACATGCTTAGTGACCGAGGTCGCGCATCACTTTTGAAAGCATCGCCAGCATCTGGTCGATCTCGGCATGCGTGACGTTGAGTGCCGGCATGAAGCGCAACAGGTCGGGGCGTGGCGAGTTCAGCAGCAGACCGAGCGGTTCGAGGTTACGTGCCGCTTCGACCAGTTGCGGACCGATATCCTTGCCCAGCATCAGCGCACGCAGCAAGCCTTCGCCACGTTCGCCCTGCAAGCCGTGTTCGGCGCACAGGGCCAGCAAGCCTTGCTGCAAATAGGCACCGCGTTCACGCACCGTTGGCAGGAAATCTGGTGCCAGTAGCGCATCGATCACGGCCACGCCGACGGCCGCCATCAGCGGATTGCCGTTGTAGGTGCCGCCCTGGTCGCCCGGTTCAAAGCAGGCGATTTCTTCGCGGCACAGCAGGGCGGCCAATGGCACGCCGCCACCAATGCCTTTGCCCAGCGTCATGATGTCCGGCTCGATGCCCGACAACTGATAGCCGAACAATTCGCCGGTGCGGCCCATGCCGCTCTGGACTTCATCGACCATCAGCAGAATGCCGCGCTCTTTGGTCAGGGCCCGCAAGGCCTGCATGAATTCGCGTGTGGCCGGAATGACGCCGCCTTCGCCCTGGACCGGTTCGAGCATCACGCCAATGGTGGTGTCGGTGATCAGGCGTTCGACGCTGGTGATGTCATTGAGGTCGGCTTTCGGAAAGCCCGGTACCTGCGGCGCGTACATCGTGTCCCAGCCCGGCTTGCCACTGGCCGACATCGTGGCCAGGGTACGGCCATGGAAGCTGTGGTCGAAGGTAATGATTTCGTAGCGATTTTCGCCCGCGGCATTCTTGAATTTCTTGCCGTATTTGCGCGCCAGCTTGATCGCTCCTTCATTGGCTTCGGCACCGCTACTGGCAAAAAAGACCCGGTCAAAACACGAGTTTGCGGTCAGCCGTGCAGCCAGTGCAATCGATGGCTCGTTGAAGAAGGCCGGTGACGGGTTGATTACCTTTTTCGATTGCGCGAGCAGCGCATCGCTGATGCATTGCGGTGCATGTCCAAGGCAGTTGACCGCCCAGCCCTGCAGGTAATCGAGATAGCGCTTGCCGGTACTGTCGGTGAGCCACATCCCGCTGCCTTCGGTAAAGACAATATGGGGACGGTTCGTAATGAACATCAGCGCATTGGTTTCGTATTGGTTGAATTCCATTTTCAGCGACTCCGCAAAAAGGTAAGGGCAAAGAAAAATCAGGCGAAAAAAAAGCCACAGGATCAGCCTGTGGCATCGGGATCAGTGAACGATCACCCGTGCGGCTTCCCGGACTGAGGCAGTCGGGATGGGCGTCGCGCGTGTTGTCTGGTGAGGTTCATGACCCGATGGTAGGGCGTTTGGCACGGGGCGTCAAAGCGTTTTTCAACTCATCCGGGAACCGTTGGATTGGCGGCGATATCGGCTTCGCTGGTGAAGGCATCGGCAAAGAACTCTTCTGCGGGCAAATGGCAGTGCTCCACGAACTCGCGTTGCGCGGCATCGACCATGACCGGGACGCCACAGGCATACACCTGATACGCGCTCAGATCGGGAAAGTCGTCCATTACGGCGCGATGGACAAAGTCGGTCCGGCCCTGCCAGTGGTCTTCGGGCATGGCATTCGATACCACCGGTACGTAAGTGAAACCGGGCACGTTGCGGGCCCATTCTTCACACAGGGCGTTCATGTACAAATCGTGCGGGCGACGACCGCCCCAGTACAAGGTCATCGACCGGCCGCTGTTTTTTTCGATGGCTTGTTCGATGATGGCCTTGATCGGCGCAAAGCCGGTGCCGGAGGCAACCAGTACCATCGGCTTGGCGGATTCATCACGCAAAAAGAAGGTGCCGTGCGGGCCTTCAAAGCGCAGGATGTCGCGCTCTTTCATCGTGTTGAACACATGGTCGGTGAACAGGCCACCGGGTGTATGGCGGACATGCAGCGTGATCTGTTCGTCGAGATGCGGTGCGTTGGCCATGCTGTAGCTGCGGCGTTTGCCATCCTTGAGCAGGAATTCGATGTACTGACCGGCACGATATTGCAACCGTTCGCTGGCCGGCAATTGCAGGGCCAGCAGCATGACGTCGTCGGTCAGGCGTTCGAGTTTTGCAACGCGGGATGGTAATTTCTTGATCGGAAAATCGCCGATGCCGGCCACTTCGCGCACTTCGATGTGCAGATCGCCGTGGGGCATGGCGCAGCAAAACAGCGCGCCACCGGCTTCTTCTTCGTCCACCGACAGGGCTCTGGCCTGATGCGTTCCATGGGTGACGGCACCACTGAGGACTTTACCTTTGCAGCTGCCGCAGGCGCCATTTTTGCAGCCATATGGCAGGCCGACGCCGGCGCGGATTGCCGCTGCCAGGACGGTTTCATCGGCAGCACAGCTGAACTGGTGCCCGCTAGGAGCGACGGTAATCTGGAAAGTCATACAATCCTGAACATGAATAAAAGTCTGACTACAAAAAAAATTGGCCTGCCGCGTTTGCTGATCATCGGATGTGGCGATGTCGGGATGCGCTTGTTGCCACTGCTACGCGAACGCTTCCGGATTGTCGCCGTGACCAGTCAGCCTGGCCGCGTTGCCGAACTGCGTGCCGCCGGTGCCGTACCGATCGTCGCCAACCTCGACGAGCGACCCAGTCTTGCGCGTCTGGCGCGACTGGCACCCTACGTGGTCCACTTGGCACCACCACAAAGCGAAGGCACGACCGACCGGCGCACACGCAACTTGTGCGCCATTTTACCTGACGCAGCCACTGTCGTTTATGTCAGCACCAGCGGCGTGTATGGAGATTGCGCGGGCACGCTCATTGATGAAACCCGGCCGGTCAATCCGGTCAACGCGCGCGCGAAGCGACGGGTCGATGCCGAGCAGGTTTTGCGCACCTGGGCCCGGCGTGCACATGGCCGGCTCGGCATCCTGCGCGTGCCCGGAATTTATGGTGCCGACCGCTTGCCGCTGGAGCGTTTGCGCAAAGGCACGCCGGCACTGATTGCTGCGGATGACGTCTACACCAACCACATCCATGCCGATGATCTGGCGCGGATCATCGTGACCGCGTTGTTCCGCTTGCAGCCAAACCGGGTCGTGCACACGGTCGATGATTCGGCGATGAAGATGGGCGAGTATTTCGATACCGTTGCCGATGCCTTCGGCCTGCCGCGACCGCCGCGCCTGCCGCGTGTCGAATTACGCGAACTGGTCTCGCCGATGCTGCTGTCATTCATGTCGGAGTCGCGCCAGTTGAGCAACCGGCGACTGAAGCAGGAACTTGGCGTGCGCCTGCGTTATCCCACGGTGAATGATGCCTTGCGTGCGATTAAATTGTGAGTCAGCTTGGACACGGTCATGGGTGCTGACGCACGTACGTCTTTCGCTATCGTGGGTTAGGATGGTTACTCGTATTTAGCTTCATTTTTAAATTTCCCAGATAAAGGATCCGCGATGAAAAACTTGACGACTTCACTGATTGCCGGCGCACTGCTGTGTATTTCCTCCGCTACGTTCGCTGCCAGCCACACGGCAGCGCCATCAGCACCGATGTCTGAAGATGGCGCCAAGCCGATGATGCACAAGGAAAAAGACGGCAAGCATATGGCGATGATGATGGAAATGGATACCAACGGCGATGGCATGATTTCCAAAGAGGAATTCATGAAGCATCACGAAAAAATGTTCGATGCGATGCCGAAGAACAAGGATGGACTGGTCGACCTGAAAGCCATGCATGCGCCGGCAATGAAGAAATAGATTTTTCGTACCAGCGAACGCATGCGAAGCCGTTAATTTAACCGCCGGTCACACAGGGTTCGAAACACCCTCAGTGGCAGTAATGGGCCGGATGTTAAGCGATGCTTCGAAATGCGAGATCAGCGCCTGCACTTTGGGCGCGTGTTCGCGACTGCGCTGCCAGACAATATGTAGCGGCAGTCCCTGCGTCGCAAGCTGGGGCAATATCTTGACCAGGCGTCCGTCCTGGATTTGTTGCCCGACGAGCCAGGTAGCGAGTTGGGCAATCCCCAAACCTCTTTCTACGGCGGCGACTTGCGCCTCGGCCTGGGCAAGCACAATCCGGCCGCTGACCTGTTGTCGCGCCAATGGCTTTTGCTCCTCTTTGATTAACAAGGGGCTGGAACTCCCATCTGCTTTCCCATAAAGAATGATGTCGTGATTCAGCAGATCATTGACGTCGCGGGGCTGTCCGTGCGCCGAGAGGTAGCCTGGCGAGGCGCAAAAAATCAGTTCTTCATATCCCAGGCACTTGTAGCCGACAGTTGCCGGCCACGTGTCATCCCCGCCGATTCTCACCACGACGTCCAGGCCATCTTCTACGACGTCGACAAACCGGTCGGTAAACGATACGTGGGGGATGACTTGCGGGTATTTTTCGGCAAAGGTCAAGACGGATGCAGACGCTTGTATTCGACCGAAGGTCGCCGGTAAATCCACTCTCAGTCGTCCGGAAGGAATACTTTCTTCACCGGACAGTATCCGTTCCGCCGCCTCCACCTCATCAAGCACCCGTGCGCAGACCTTGTAGAACTCCTCGCCGGCGTCGGTCATCTCCAGTTTGCGTGTGGTCCGTTCGAATAGCGGTTTCTTCAATCGGGACTCGAGCCGGGCAATTGCCTTTCCCACTGCCGACTTAGTCAAATTGAGACGATCGGCGGCAGCCGTGAAGCTGCCTGCTTCTACGACGGCAACGAATGTTTCAAGGCCTTTCAGACGTTCTGCGGGTGTCATGGTCAAGTTTTAAGTGGAAATTATTTCTACAGTATCAAAGAATTTATATCCGCAACAAGAATTTAATTCCTATATATGATGAACTCTGTCTTTTTTAGAGTGAACTGCAATGTCTAATGTCAAAATCCCGAATTCCGAGCCTCAGTTGGCTCCTGCTTCCACAACAGGAAGTACGGCATCAATTGCCATCCTCGCCGTGGCGGCATTCGTTATCGTTACCACCGAGTTCCTGATCATCGGACTGCTGCCTGCTCTCGCACGTGACCTTGGCATCTCTGTCACCACGGCGGGCCAGTTCGTTACCTTGTTCGCCATTGTGGTGATGGTGTGCGGGCCGTTCCTGACTGCCGCGCTGGCCAACATCGAGCGCAAGCGCTTGTTCATTGCGATCCTCGTGTTGTTTGCGTTCTCCAATGCCTTGGCGGCTGTCGCACCGAATGTCTGGGTGCTGGCCATCGCGCGTCTGCTGCCGGCGCTTGCACTGCCCGTGTTCTGGGGCACGGCGAGCGAAACGGCATCGCAAATCGCCGGTCCAGGCAAAGCTGGCAGTGCGGTGTCCAGGGTTTATCTGGGCATCTCTGCGGCGATGCTGTTCGGCATTCCGCTAGGTACGCTGGCGTCGGATGCCATCGGTTGGCGCGGAGCCTTTGCCTTGCTGGCGGGGTTGTCGCTGGTAATCGCTGTCCTGATGTTCCTGAGCATGCCGACGGTGCGCTCCTCACAACCTGCGAGCATGGCTGATCAGGCAAAGATTCTCAAAAGTCCATTTTTTCTGGCCAACGTCGGGCTGTCAATACTGGTCTTTACCGCCATGTTCACCGGCTACACGTATCTGGCCGAGATGCTGGAAAAGTCCGCTGGCATCGCTTCGGCACAGGTTGGCTGGTGGCTGATGGGTTTTGGTGCCGTAGGGTTGTTTGGTAACTGGCTCGGTGGTCTGTGGGTCGATAAAAAGCCGCTCGCCACCACTGCCATTTTCAGCGTGCTGCTGGCCGTCGGTATGGCTGCATCAATGGCGCTGGCCGGGAACAGTATCTGGTTTGCTATTGCTCTGGGTACATGGGGCATCGCCAATACGGCCCTTTATCCTATTTGCCAGATCCGCGTCATGAAAGCGGCTTCGAAGGCGCAGGCACTGGCAGGCACGATCAATGTCTCTGCTGCCAACGGCGGGATCGCGCTCGGTGCAGTACTCGGCGGACTCAGTATTGCAGCCTGGGGGACAGGCAGTGTCGGCTTTGTATCGGCTGCCATCGCGGTGCTGGCTGCGCTGGCCGCAGCGCTGGTCTCAAAATTGGCACCGACGACGGCGTCATCCGGTCCTGCGAACAAGGTCCCGTCCGCTTCGCCTGCTCGCTCATAAGGAGTTTTCCTGATGCTTCAACCATCGATAGGACCGATACCCGCAGAGCTCGTCAGTCATCCTGGATACCAGCGGGTATTCAGGCCAGGTCGACTGACATTTGGCTTCATCATGCCTCTGGAAGGCTATCCTGACTCGCCCTTTCCGACATTGGAAAATCATCAACGGCTGGCGCGGATGGCGGACGAGGCGGGATTTTCTGCCTTGTGGCTGCGCGATGTTCCGTTCTACGATCCCAGCTTCGGCGACACCGGGCAGATGCTCGATCCGATGGTCTACCTGGGCTTCCTGGCCGCGCACACACGCCGGATTGCACTTGGCACGGCCGGGATCATAGCGACACTGAGGGAGCCACTCATCGTCGCCAAACAAGCCGTGTCAGTCGACCAGTTGCTGGGCGGTCGCTTCCTGCTTGGCCTGTCCACCGGCGACCGTGCGATCGAGTATCCGGCTTTCAATGCCAACTACGAAAACCGGAGCGAACGCTATCGCGAGGCCTTCAGTCTCATCAAAGTGGTCACCGAACAAGACTTTCCTGGCGCGAAAACAACGCATTACGGGACGCTCGATGGTGCCATTGACCTGATCCCCAAACCGGTCGGAAAGCGCTTGCCGATGATTGTCGTCGGGCGTGCCCGGCAAGACATGGAGTGGATCGCCACGCACAGTGACGGATGGATCTGGCATCTCAGTGATTTCAAACGCCTGCCGCAGTTGATCGAACTGTGGCGTGCCAGTCATCAGGATCAATGGATCAAGCCGTATGGCTACGGCACCATGTTCGACCTGTCCGAAGACCCGCATGAGCCGCTGCGCATCATGGGCAACGGTGTTCGGGCTGGCCGTAATGCGCTCATTGAATTGTTTCACGAGCAGCAGCAGCAAGGTGTCAGCCACGTTGCGCTCAACCTGAAGCCGCTGCGCAGGCCGGCCCATGAAGCACTGGCCGAGTTGGCCGAATATGTGTTGCCACTGTTTCCGGCCGAGTAAATTTTTCATACCCGAGCTCCCATAAGCTCATCTCATGAACGCGCCACGCACTACCGCGAAGCACTGATTGCAGAAGTATTCCGGTTACTCGATACGCGGCTTGACCACATTGAAGCACGCATGAAAAATGCCGTTCAGTTTTAAACTGAACGGCATTTTTTATTGTGCGACCGGCTGATTATTTAACCGTTGCTGCTTTCACGTCAGCCTTGCCTTCGGCTTTCACTGCGGCGGTTTCTGCCTTGGCTTTCATCTTGTCTGCGCTGGCTTCGACTTTGACGTTGTTGGCTTTTTCGTCAGCGTTGATGCTGGTTTTTTCTGCTTTGACATCGGACTTTGCGGTGGTCATATCGGCCTTGGCTTCTGCCTTGGTCTTGTCGGCCGGAGCTGCGCTGGCGACATCATGTTTTGCTTCGGCTTTAGCTTTGGCAGATTTCGCATGGGCCTTGGCTTTCTTGGCTTCGGCCTTGGTCACGGCCTTGTCGACGGAGGCATTTGCTTTGACATCGGTCTTGGCTTCTGCGGTAACGGCTTTGGTGTCGGCCTTGCTGGCGTTGGCTTCAGCCTTGACGACGGCTGGTGTGGCAGGAGCGGCGACCGGGGCAGGAGCTTGTGCAAAAACTGAGGTAGCGAACAGACCGGCGATGAGGGCAGCGATTAATTTGTTCATGATATTTCCTTGGTAGAGTCAGTAGCCGGGATGGCTTGCAGTGCAGTCAATGACGGCAGTCAGTGCTCGTCGTTGACGCGGTTTTGTCTTGCTTTGTGAGCGGTTGTAACGACATCGAAGAAACGGATTTTTCAGTTTCGGCCAACAAACAAGACAGGTAGTACCTGCCTTATTTGTTGTGGTGCCGACTGATTATTTGACGGTTGCTGCTTTCACGTCAGCCTTGCCTTCGGCTTTGACCGTGGCGGTTTCTGACTTGGCTTTCGTCTTGTCTGCACCAGCTTCGACTTTGACCTTGTCGGCTTTTTCGTCAGCCTTGATGCCGGTTTTTTCTGCCTTGACATCGGCCTTCGCAGTGGTCATATCGGCCTTGGCTTCTGCCTTGGTCTTGTCTGCTGGAGCGGCACTGGCGACATCATGTTTTGCTTCGGCTTTAGCTTTGGCAGATTTCGCATGGGCCTTGGCTTTCTTGGCTTCGGCCTTGGTGACGGCCTTGTCAACGGAGGCGTCTGCTTTGACATCGGTCTTGGCTTCGGCGGTAACCGATTTGGTGTTTGCGCTGGAGGCTTTTGCTTCAGCCTTGACGACTGCCGGTGTGGCAGGTGCAGCGACCGGGGCAGGAGCTTGTGCAAAAACGGAAGTGGCAAACAGACCGGCGATGAGGGCAGCGACTAATTTGTTCATGGTATTTCCTTGGCAGAGTCAGCAGCCGGGATGGCTTGCAGTGCAGTCAATAACGCCACCCGGAGATCATCGTTGACCCGGTTTCGTCTTGCTTTGTGAGCGGTTGTAACGGTGCTCCTGCTGTGTGCGCAGCGTTCAGGTCAATGACGACGTTACCTTCAGCACTTCATCGGCGGTCGTGGTGCCGTCGATGATTTTCATCGCACCGGCAACTCGCAGCGGTTGCATGCCATCGCGGATGCTTTGCTGGCGCAGCGCATGGATGTCGCTTTCTGCCTTGATCAGTTTTGAAAATGGTTGCGACACCATCAGCAATTCGTAGAGTCCGGTGCGACCGCGAAAGCCCGTGTGACGGCATTCGGTGCAGCCCACCGGGCGATAGATCGCGGCGGGTTTCGGGATCGTGAAACCTTCGGTCAGGCTGGCCCAGACTTCATCCTGCAAGTGGCCATCGGGGGTCTTGCAGTCACTGCACAAGGTGCGCACCAGGCGCTGCGCCATGATGCCGATCAGCGTGCTTTCGAGCAGGTAGTACGGCACGCCCAGTTCGAGCAAGCGCATCACTGCCGATGGCGCGTCGTTGGTGTGCAGCGTTGATAGCACCAGATGCCCGGTGAGCGCGGCCTGGATGGCCATCTCGGCAGTTTCGAGGTCGCGGATTTCACCGACCATGATGATGTCGGGATCTTGCCGCATCAGCGCGCGCACGCCATCGGCGAAAGTCAGGTCGATGCCATGCTGGATCTGCATCTGGTTAAACGAGGGCTCGACCATTTCGATCGGGTCTTCGACGGTGCAGACATTGACCTCGGACGTCGCCAGCGCCTTGAGCGTCGTGTAGAGCGTCGTAGTCTTGCCCGAACCGGTCGGGCCGGTGACGAGAATGATGCCATGTGCGCGCTTGGTCAGCGTATCCCAGCGTAGCGCATCGTCGGGCGGGAAGCCCAGCTCCGGCAAGGTCTTGACGACCACCTCCGGATCGAAAATCCGCATCACCAGTTTTTCACCAAAGACGGTCGGCAGGGTCGATAGCCGCAGTTCGATTTCCTGGCCTTGCGGTGTGCGGGTCTTGATGCGGCCATCGAGCGGGCGACGTTTTTCGATGACGTCCATGCGACCCAGCAGCTTGATGCGTGCGGTCATCGCAATCATCACCGCCGCGGGTACCTGATAGACCTGATGCAGTACGCCATCGATGCGAAAACGGATCGCGCTGAAGTCGCGCTTGGGTTCGAGATGGATGTCCGACGCACGCTGTTCAAACGCGTATTGCCACAGCCAGTCGACGATGTTGATGATGTGCTGGTCGTTGGCATCGACCTGCCGGTTGCCTTGTCCGAGTTCGACCAGTTGCTCGAAATTGTGACGCGTGGCGATGTCCTGGCCGTTGAGCTTGTGGGCACCCTTGATCGATTTGGCGAGCGTGAAAAATTGCGCGGTGTATTGCGCAATGTCGAGCGGGCTGGCGATCACCAGGCGCACGCTGCGCCGGGTGATCTTGGCGATTTCGGCCAGCCAGTCGGTTGAAAACGGTTCCGCCGTGGCGACGATCAGTTCGGTCGCGGTTAGTTCAATCGGCAGGATATGAAAGCGTGCCGCGTAGCCGGCCGACATCACATCGGCGACTTTGGTGAAGTCGATTTTTAGCGGATCAATGCGATAGAACGGCAGGTTGACCTTGCCGGCCATCCACTCGGTAAGCAGGTCCAGCGTCAGCAAGCGGTGCGGTGGCAGCGCCGAGGTCAGCTTCGATTGCGCTACCGCAGTCAGCGGATGCATGGTCAGCGTGGCGTTGCGCAGGATGCCCTGGGCGGCGGTGTAGCGCGCCTTGACATCGGCCTTGTTGACGATGCCGTCAGCGAGCAACCACGTGAACACTTGCTGCAGGTCGATGAACTTGCTGCTGGCCTGAGAGACGGGAGTCGGTTGGGCTGACTGCGCTGACTGAGCTGACATGGCTGGTACGCTTTCGCTGAGCGGTGGACGACGATTCGAAAAGTCTCTCAGAAGCAGTGTTCGGCAGCCGGGAAAGAGCCCTCCTTGACGGCCTTGATGTAGGCGCTGACGGCGGCGTCGATGCTGCTTTGTCCCTCCATGAAGTTTTTCACGAAGCGCGCCTTACGACCCGGAAACGCTCCCAGCATGTCATGCATGACCAGTACCTGACCAGAACAATCGGGTCCGGCACCGATGCCGATGGTCGGCACCTCCAGTAGTGCTGTTGTTTCTTTGCCGAGCGCGGCTGGAATCGCTTCAAACAGGACGATGGCCGCCCCGGCCGCTTGCAATGCCAGCGCATCGGACTTGAGCAAGTCGGCACTGGCAATGGACTTGCCTTGCACCTTGTAACCGCCAAGCTGATGCACCGATTGCGGTGTCAGACCCAGATGCGCACAGACCGGTACGCCGCGCTCGGTCAGAAAACGCACGGTCTCGACCAGCCAGCTGCCGCCTTCGAGCTTGACGATCTGGGCACCGGCCTGCATCAGCAGGACCGCATTGGCATAGGCGCTTTCGGGTGTGGCGTAGCTGCCGAAGGGCAGGTCGGCCATCAGTAGCGCAGTATGGTTGCCGCGCGCGACACAGGCGGTGTGATAGACCATGTCGGCCACAGTGACCGGCAAGGTTGAATCGTGACCCTGGGTGACCATGCCAAGCGAGTCGCCGACCAGCATGATCTCGATGCCGCAGCGATCCATCAGGGCTGAAAAACTGGCGTCATAGCACGTCAGCATGGTGATTTTTTCGCCGGCCTGACGCAGCGCTGCCAGCGTATGAATGGTGACCGGCTTGTTGCGGCCGGCGCTCTGGTTTTCTTGCAGATATCCTGCCATCGTCATTCCCCGAGGTTGAAGAACTCGCGCTTGCCGCGCATGTTCCGGATGTGCATCACCAGCAGGTTGAAGTCTTCGTCGCGCTCGATCGGATTGAAGTGATCGGCATTGACGATCAACAGCGGCGCTGCATCATAGTGATAGAAAAAACGGCTGTAGCTTTCGCACACGCGCGTCAGATAGTTTTCCGAGATGCCGGCTTCGACCGTGACGCCGCGCTTGCGCACGCGTTCGATCAGCGTGGCCGGTTCGGCTTGCAGATAGATCACAAGATCCGGCACCGGTGCTTGCGGGTGCAGGTGGTCATACATTTGCTGGTACAGGTTGAGTTCGTCATCGCCCAGCGTCAGGCGGGCAAACAGCGGATCTTTGTCGATCAGAAAATCGGACACCAGCGACGCATTGAAAAAATCCGTTTGCGCCAGATCACGTAACTGGTTCATGCGCTGGAACAGGAAGAACATCTGCGTCGGCAGCGCGTAGCGTTCGGCATCGCCGTAAAAGCGTTCCAGGAAAGGGTTCTCTTCGGGGCGCTCAAGCAGCAGTTGCGCACCGAAATTTTCGCCGAGTTTTTGGGCCAAGGAGGATTTGCCGACGCCGATCGGACCTTCCACAACGATGTAATTGTATTTATCGAAATTCATGATCTCAAGAAGAAAGTCCACCCATCACATCACCATCGGACAGCAGCCGCACGGGTTTGTCCATGCACGACCGCTGCACCATTTTTTGTATGACTTGCCCGGCGACGTCAGCGACGAACGTATGCGCCGGTCCGTAGCCGGGAATATCGATCAGCGCATCAAGCTGCAAGAGCGGGATCAGCGTAAACGCCCGTTGCGTCAGGCGCGGATGCGGCACGGTCAGCGTCGTCGTTTGATGCTGTTCGCTGCCAAACAACAGCACGTCGAGATCGAGCGTGCGCGGCGCATTCGGAAAAGGCCGCTCCCGCCCGAACGCCAATTCGATCTGCTGCAAGTGCGCCAGCAAGTCCGGTGCGCTCAGGCGCGTGTCGAGTTGGGCGACGGCATTGACGAAATCGTCACCGGTCGCGTCGACCGGCGCACTGCGAAACAGGCTCGATTGCGCGCTCAGTCTGGTTTCAGGCAGCGCATCGATTGCCAGCAGCGCACGCTCCACCGTGTCGCGTGCGTCGCCCAGGTTGGCGCCCAGGCCAACATACGCAATGGTCACTCGCTGCTTCCGCTGGCACCGTCTTCCGGCTTGGCGCGGCCACGTCCGCCACGGCGCTTGGCACGTTTGGGTGCGCCGGTCGACTCGTTGCTGCGCGGTTTTGGTACTTGCAGCTGTTCCCGAACGACGACGTCACCTTCCATGAAATCGGTCCACCATTCGCCCAGTTCGGATTCGATTTCACCGGAGGCGCAACGCAACAGCAGGAAGTCATAGCCGGCACGCAGACGCAGATTTTCCAGCAGCTTGTAAGGTGCCCTGCCCGTACGGCGCTCGAAGCGCGGTTGCATGGCCCAGATATCGCGCATGTCGGAGGCGATCTTGCGTTGCAGCGAGAGCTTTTCGGTCTGGTTGTCGAGGACATCATCGGCGGCCAGATGCAGCGCCGGGATCGAGGCTTCACCGGCGGCCTGATAGGCCGTCCATTTTTCGAGCACCTGATGCCACAGCAAGGACGCAAACAGAAAGCCCGGCGACACCGGTTTGCCTTGCTTGATGCGCAGGTCGGTACTGGCCAGCGCCAGCCGGACGAATTTTTCGCCCAGCGGTTGTTCCAGCACGACGTCGAGCAGCGGCAGCAAGCCGTGATGCAAGCCTTCCTTGCGCAATTGGTGCAGGCACGCCAGCGCATGGCCGCTCATCAGCAGCTTGAGCATTTCGTCGAACACCCGTGCCGCCGGCACGTTGTTGATCAGCGGTGCCATCGTCTTGATCGGTGCCGCAGTGGCGGCATCGATGGTGAAGTCGAGCCTGGCCGCGAAGCGCACCACGCGCAGCAGACGTACCGGATCTTCGCGATAGCGCTCTTCCGGTACGCCGATGATGCGCAAGGTCTTGTTGCGGATATCGGCCATGCCGCCGTGGTAATCGAGCACGGTTTGTGTCTCGGGATCGTAGTACATCGCATTGATGGTGAAGTCGCGCCGGATCGCATCTTCATGTTGTTCGCCGAAGGTATTGTCACGCAGGACGCGGCCGTGCTCGTCCTTCGGCGCGGCTTCCATCGAAGACCCGCGAAAGGTCGTCACTTCCAGCAAATCCTGGCCAAACATCACGTGCACGATCTGGAAGCGGCGGCCAATGATGAAGGCCCGGCGAAACAATTTTCGGACTTGATCCGGCGTCGCATTGGTGGCGATGTCAAAGTCTTTCGGCTTGATCCCGAGCAGCAGGTCGCGTACCGCGCCGCCGACCAGAAACGCCTTGAAGCCGGCCTGCTGCAAACCTTGCGTGACACGGATCGCATTTGATGACACCAGCTTCGGATCAATGCCATGTTCTTTCTGACTCAACATGACCGGGACGGTGTGATCAACCGGTTTGGATTTGCTGCCGAGAATGCGGCGGAAGAATTTTGTGATCATTGAGCGGGAACACTGAACAGGTCGAGGGTGGGCCAGCCCTGCGCATGGGCATGCGCGGCCAGCAGGGCATTGGGATTGGTCGCCACCGGATTGGTCACCAGCGACAACAGCGGAATATCGTTTTGCGAATCGCTGTAGAAGTAGCTGGTAGCGAAGTCGTCGAGCCGGCGTTGCGTTGCCGCCAGCCAGATGCCGAGGTTGGTGACCTTGCCGGGTCCGAACGGTGGCGTGCCGCGCGACTTGCCGGTGAATCCGCCGTCGGCATCGTGTTCGGCTTCCGCAGCGATCAGGTTGGCCACGCCGAACGCCTGGGCGATCGGTGCCGTGATGAAGCGGTTGGTGGCCGTGATGATCAGGATTTCGTCACCGGCATCCTGATGTTGTCGGACCAGTGCCAGCGCAGCGGGGCGGATCGCCGGCACGATCACTTCGTCCATGAATTGCTGGTGCCACGCATCGAGCTGTTTGCGTGGAAACGCAGACAGCGTGCCGAAAGCGAATTCGAGATATTCAATCGGGTCCAATGACCCGTCCTGATATTGCGCAAAGAAGGTCGCATTGCGTTTGGCAAAGGCTTCCGCATTGACGGCACCGATGCGACAAATGAACTGGCCCCACTCGTAATCGGAGTCGAGCGGCAAGAGCGTATGGTCGAGGTCGAAAATGGCCAGATTGCTCATGGTGACAGGGTGCTTTCTTGTTCGCGTAGTTCACGTTGCAGGAGTTCGCGCAGCAGCGGCAGGGTGACTGGTCGCTTGGTCTCGAGAGAGTATTGATCCAGTTCGTCGAGCATTGCGGACAGGGAGCGCATGTCGCGCCGGAAGTGGGTGATGAGGTAGGGTAACACGCCGGTTGCGAGCGTAAAACCACGGGTGCGGGCGGCCAGCGTCAGGGCAGCAATTTTTTCATCATCGGTCAAGCCATGGACTTCATAAATCAGGCCCCAGCCCAGCCGGGTGCGCAAGTCTTCGCGCAAGTCGAGTCGGGCAGGTGGCAACGCGCCACTGGAAATGAGCGCGCCACCGTATTCGCGGATCTGGTTGAACAGGCCGAAGGCGGCGATCTGCAAGTCGTCGGACAGGCGATCGCAATCATCGAGCAAATACAAGCCGATATCGGGCGCATGGATAAAGTCGGCCGGCGGTGAAGTCGGGCCGATCAGACGCGTGCTGGCCGTGGTGTTGAGCGCGTGCAGCAAGTGACTTTTGCCGGCGCCGGCTTCACCCCAGCAATACACGAAGCGCGCACTGAGCGGCAGCTTGTCGCCATACGCATGCTGGCTTAGCAGGGCCAGCAGCTCGGTATTGCGGCCAGGCTCGAAATTGTCGAGGTTCTGCGGTTTTTCGCCGGGCAAATCGAGCAGCATCTGGCGCATTGGCGGACAGTAAGAGGTCGGGTCAGGAAGGACTGCCATCGGGGTCTAGCTAGCCTGGTAGAAAGAAATTGTCATGAACTGGGAGCTCGCGGGCGCTGTTTGATAAAATGGGTGCTTCTGCAAAGGCCATCGTTCGCAATGGCCTTTGTTTCAACCGCCTATTTTAACGCCTCCGCTGCCAATCACATCATGAGTACCCCTGCAAACGTTTCACTTTCCTACCGCGATGCGGGTGTTGACATGGATGCCGGCGATGCGCTGGTCGAAGCCATCAAGCCCTTCGCAAAACGCACCGCCCGTGAAGGCGTACTGGCCGGCATCGGTGGTTTCGGTGCGATGTTTGAAGTCAGCAAGAAATTCAAGGAGCCGGTGCTGGTCTCCGGTACCGACGGCGTCGGCACCAAGCTCAAGCTGGCATTTCATCTGAATCGCCATGACACGGTCGGCATCGATCTGGTCGCGATGAGCGTCAACGACATTCTGGTGCAAGGTGCCGAGCCGCTGTTCTTCCTCGACTATTTTGCCTGCGGCAAGCTCGATGTCGCGACTGCGACCGATGTCATCAAGGGTATTGCCTTTGGTTGCGAGCAAGCCGGTTGCGCCCTCATCGGTGGCGAGACCGCAGAAATGCCAAGCATGTATCCGGATGGCGAATACGACCTGGCCGGCTTCGCGGTCGGCGCGGTTGAAAAATCAAAAATCATCGACGGCAGCAAGATCAAGTCCGGCGATGTGGTACTGGGACTGGCATCGAGCGGCGCGCATTCAAACGGCTATTCGCTGGTGCGCAAGATCATCGCGATGGCCAAGCCCGACCTCGATGCCGACTTCCATGGCCGCACACTGGCCGATACGCTGATGGCCCCCACCCGCATTTACGTCAAGCCGCTGCTGGCACTGATGGCGTCGATGGAGATCAAGGGCATGGTCCACATCACTGGTGGCGGATTGGTTGAAAACGTGCCGCGCGTGTTGCAGAGTCACTTGACAGTCGTGCTGCAGAAAAAATCCTGGGTCATGCCGCCGCTGTTCAACTGGTTGCAGATGCACGGCAACGTGGCGGACGCCGAGATGCACCGCGTCTTCAACTGCGGTATCGGCATGGTCGTCATTGTCGCCAAGGAAGATGCCGACGCGGCCATGGCGCAGCTGACCGAAGCCGGCGAGACCGTCTCGCGCATCGGTGTCGTGCGCGAGCGGCAGGATGGCGAGCATCAGACGCAGGTGGAGTAAGTTTGTTCAACGGCAGATCGCCCGATCTGCCGTATTCAAAAAGGCGGCTCATGTCGATGACGCATCGTTTCCAGCTGGTCGACGTGTTCAGCGAGCAGCCTTTTGCTGGTAATCCGCTGGTAACTCGTCTTCGATGCCGACGAGTTGCCCGAAACCGCGTTTCTGCTGATTCCCGACTAGCCCCTTTCCGACCACCGCCTGCGTACTTTTACGCTCGATCGCGAACTGCCTTTTAATCGACTCCGTGGTGGCAGTCGGTGCAATGCCCTTTGGTTATTGCACCAACCGTCAAACGAAGCGACCTGTTCGCCAAGGCATCCGGCGCCTTTTTTTGCACGATCAATCTTCATTAGCGTCACTGTGATGCCTGCGATTTGATGCCATGCGGTTATCGCACTCTTTACGCTGCGTCGGGGCCGGCATTTTTTGTCGTCGTGTTGGTAAAAGATGGCGGCCCCGCTGTGTTTTGTGGCGATATATTTTTGGTTGAAGCGGATGCCCTCCGCATTGCTTGAGGCTCGACGTCCTGCTTGATAAACTGAATTTTTATTTCGTGACCAGAGGCACATCATGCACACATGGACAGTCCACGATGCAAAAGCACGTTTTAGCGAACTACTTGATACGTGTATTCAGGAGGGGCCGCAACTGGTAACACGGCGTGGTGCCGACGCGGCGATACTTGTGCCGATTGCACAGTGGCAGCGGCTAAATCCGGTTGCGCATGCGACATTGAAAGAGTTGTTGCTCTCAGAAGTAGGGCGGGTCGATCTAGTATTGCCGACACGCGGTCGGACAAACCGCCGTCGCAATTCTACGCTGTAGAGAAAACGTGTTTTTGATCGATACCAACGTGATTTCTGAACTCCGTCGGCCCAAGCCGCACGGTGCCGCTGCCTTTTAATCGACTCCGTGGTGGCAGTCGGTGCAATGCCCTTTGGTTATTGCACCCTACGGGTCGGCGGTACGCGACGAGGCAAGATTATCAAAGAGTAGATACTCTGTTCAAAAGCAAGCCTTTTTCAGGTTGAAGAGCGAATCATTTGAGCAGGGACCGCATAGAATCGCG
>NZ_JASJWR010000019.1:0-92089 GCF_035019065.1 Actimicrobium sp. CCI2.3
GTCGCCCTCCGTCTTTGAACGGAAAATGGCAGAAATACTTCCATTGGGGTGTCCGAAATAACTTGACCACTACAGTATTCCAGAAGGAGCGCGACCCGGACCGGCTCCTGCCGGTGGCGTGCAAGATCGCCTGGGAAGCCAACGACATCGACGACGTGCTGCTCTTATTCTTGTTTGGGCCGGTACTCCACGAAGTCTTTTCGAAGCATGCAATCCGGCAATTGAAGGATCCGCTGTAAGCGAACGTGAGCGGGAAGCTGCTGACAGACGCCTGAGGTTATCGCCATGTGGATCCGCATGCAGGCCCGGTTTCATGCCAGAGACAATGAGACCCTGCCAAGTGATAGGCATCGTTAATTAATCAGTAGGTGCTTGCCGCCAGCTTGGAAAAACGCAGTCCAAAGCTCCTAGTCAAGCGTCGCAAGTGGCAGTCCTACTCGTAGGGCGAGTTCAAAATACGCCGCATCGTACGCAGACAGGTCGCGCTGAATGGCGATACTTAACGTGTCATGCAATGCTCTCTCATCTGTTGTGGGGTCCGTCTCAATGTCGAGCTCGGATCGCAGTGCCAGAAACTCACGGGTATCGGCCTCGGTAATCAGATTTCGTTTTCGTGCCTTCGCTGTGACATTTGCAGCTTCGAGCGCCCAAAAACTACAGCAGTGCCGCCATTGGCATGCAGCTGCAGCTCGATGCGTGCGTAATCCAGGAAATCGGTAGTTCGTTCATTGAGCAACCAGCGCATCACAACAGAGTTGTCGAGCACCAACCGCATCAATCGCGACCATCGTCAATTAGAGCTTTGATATCAACGTCGACTGGTATCCGATTGGCCATTTGTTGCAGCAGCTTTTTAGCTGCGCGTTTCGAACGAGTCTGGCGATTATCTGATTGAGGCGGCAGAAGCTCTGCAATCGGCTCACCTTTGTGCAAAATCACATAACCCTCGCCAGCTTTCACGTCTTGCAAAAGCTCGGACCAATCGATGGTTTTCATGACCACCTCCTATTAACGGCTGATACGGAGCCAGTGCCACCGCCCGGCAGCTACGAGTACAAACTGATCGCATATGATAAAGGGGATGTGTTCGGGGATAGATCCGTCGTTAAACAGCAAAGACCGCTTTCGGCCAACAGAGGTCATTGAAACATGAATTGTTGACGATCACTTCGGATTAACGCATCATTTTTAACGTCGACTCACCCGCCTGAACACCGGTTTCAACGGTAGTACTGCGATATCTTATTGCCGGGAAGCTGGGCTAATCACTAACGATAATTTTTGAAAAATTGGCTCAATTTATTGCGATCGCCGATAACCTAGCCCATAACCCAGACTTATGGAATCGCCCACAATTGCATTTCACGGCCTAATTTTAAGGTCATTTTCCGACGCAGACGCTGAGGCGTTCACCTCTGCGGTTTTTGAATCCGTCGAATCAGTAGGCCGTTGAATGCCATGGTGCTCAAGCGATTACACCGTCCAACATGCTCTCGATTGGTTTGCTGCCTGCCGCACCGCACGAGACGCAGGCACTGCATTTGAGTACGGGATGTTTTGCCAAGATTCTGGCAGATTCCTTGGCGGTGCCGGCCTGAATGAAATCAGACGGCAGCACAGGGTCTGCAACCTCGGTTACTGGGTGCGCCAATCAATGCAACGTCAGGGGGTCGCGTCCCGCTGCGTCCATGCACTTTCCGCTCACGCATTTCACGAACTAGGAATGAATCGCGTCGAAATCGTAGTCGCCATCGGCAATACCGCTAGTGAAGGCGTTGCAGTGAAGTCCGGTGCTCTTCGTGAAAGTGTGGCGCGTAACCGTTTGCACATTCGTGACAAATCGGTGTCGGCGCATGTCTTTTCGCTCGTACCCCGGTAATCCCGAGCGGAAGCTCACTTATCATTGATCGACTTTCGTAAAATGTAGTTTTGGCCAGTGACTTAAAATCTTGAACGTCCGATCTTTTTATGTTCGACAGGCGGGTCTGGGTCGGAAGTCGACTCTCAACCAACAGCGGACAGCCACTGAATGTAAAACATCTACAATTATGCACGCCGCTATGATTCCCTTAAAAACCAGCCACTTGATTTTGAGTTCCCCTGGACGAGATGATGCCAAGGAGATGCTCGACTATTGCCAGAGGAATAGGCTGAACTTTCAGCCTTGGGAACCAAAGAGAGAAGAGAGCTATTACGCCATCGAAGCAATACATGAACGCATTGCTTCCATAAACAAGAACATGCTGGAGCAGACCGCTCTGCATCTGTTGCTGAGGGTGCCTGACTCGGAAAGAATTATTGGGGAGTGTGGATTCACGAATATCGTGCGTGGTCCGTTTCAAGCTTGTCACCTCGGCTTCTCGATTTGCCAGGCATTCCAGGGCAAAGGACTCATGCACGAAGCACTGCAATGCGCAATTGGCTACGTATTTGGCGAGCTCACGCTACACAGGGTGATGGCGAATTACCGTCCAGAAAACAAACGTAGTCATCACCTTCTACGACGGCTGGGTTTCGAGCAAGAGGGACAAGCTCGTTCCTACCTGAACATTGATGGTTGCTGGAAAGATCACATACTTACGTCATTGATCAACGAGGCATCTCACTGAAATTCCCGGTTGGTCGACCTCATTGTGGGCTATGGCTTAGGACAGCCAAACCCTATTCGCATCTTGCAACGACTGCTTTGGGTTGAAAGCCGTCAACAGGTCAGAAACAGACCTTGAGATAAATCTCGTCATCGCGACAATCAAGCTCTAATAGGCTTACCCAGGAGCCCGTTAAAGCTGGCAACAATCACGGCATCGAATGACTTGCTACTGAAAAGCAATGCGCTGCAAAGCGGTAGATAATAAAATCCGTTTAACCAACCAGTCCAGTCGACACTGGAACTCAACCTATCATGAACTTAGTCATCATCGTCTTAGTGGTTGGACTCTTTGCCGCCGCAAGCGGGTTGCGAATCGTGCGGCAGTACGAGCAGGCGATCGTTTTCAGGCTTGGCCGATATATTGCCACGCGCAAGGCCGGATTGTTCTGGCTGATTCCTGTAATCGACAAGCAGACAGGTGTCGATATGCGGACGGTTACTGCCTCTGTGGATAAACAGGAAACCATAACGGCGGACAATGTCCCGGTGCAGGTCACCGTCGTGATCTGGTACACCATTGTCCGTGCCGAACAATCCGTCATCGCAGTCGTCAATGCACGAGACTCGGTAATTCAGGTCGCCTTGACGACCCTGAGAAACATCATCGGCCAGCACTCACTCGACGAGGTATTAAAAGATCAGGAAAAGCTGGGTGTCCTGATGAAAGATACGATTGATCAAGCGACAGAACCTTGAGGTGTCATGGTATCCCGGGTACAGATGCGAAATGTCGAATTGCCGCCGTCGATGCAGCGTGCGATGGCCCAGGAGGCGGAGGCAGTTCGTGAAAAGAAAGCGCGCATTATCAAGGCTGATGCTGAACTCGAAGCAGCGTACAAGCTCAACGAAGCCGCCGAAGTGGTGATGAAGAATCCTGCCGCGTTGGAGTTACGGCGAATGCAGATGATTACCGAGGTCGGTGCAGAGCAAAACACGACGACCATCGTCATGATGCCGTCGGAATTCGTCAGCGCTGCACGCGGTTTGGCTGACATTGGCGACGCGTTCAAAAACGGCAAGTCTCTGCCCTAACAGGGCATTGGCAAGTCGGGATGAATTGCCTTCGTCCTTGAACAACCACAGAAACCGCGACGCTGTTGCTTATTGCTCTGCTGGAGCAAGTGCGGGGCCACTGCGCCCAACGCAGGACCTGCGATGTTCGACGACATAATGCATGCAGCGCGTGGCATGATAACCGCACTAATTTTTTAACTCGCGCTGCTTTAGGTACTCCATCCAGTTCACCAATGAAAGCAATCCATGACCGAAAAATTGAAGCTGTACACATCACCTTCTGCATTTCCCAATCCGCAGCGACTGCGATTGTTCATCCACGAAAAAGGCATCGCCGACCAGTTTGACGAAATCATTTACGACATGGCGCCCGGTGGCGAGCAACGCAAGTGGCCGCATCTGAAGATGAATCCATGGGGCGAAACACCGACCTTGGCATTGGCCGATGGCTCGTACTTATCAGAGACGGCAGGTGTGGTTCGCTACCTGGATCAGCAGTATCCGGGTCGCAAGATCATGGGTGAGTCTGCGCTGGAGCAGGGCCAAGACACGATGTGGGAAAACCGTATCTGGACGCATATTCTTTATCGCATCGTGACGATGTTCCATGTGATGCATCAGGGGCTCGGGCCGAAAATCGAATTAACCAGCAATCCGCAATGGGGCGAACACTGCCGCAAAGAAGCGCTGTCGCATGCATCTCTGGTCGATCGTCATTTGTCGGACGGCCGCGAATGGATGCTGGGTGGTGCAGCCCCGACCTTTGCCGACATCACGTTATGCACCGCAATAGCGTTTTCGAAGTTCCCGGCCAATGCAACGCCGCTCGATGAGCGATTCGAACATCTGGATGCGCTATGGCGTCGCTGGCAGACCCGTGCGAGTTTCAAGGCCGCGTATGCAGATGGTGGCAGTGGTCTGGCGGAATTAGCGTATTTAAAGAATTAAGTGTTTCATCAAGCGGCTGCGGGATCGTCAGTGCTGCAGCCTGCTGACAGACTCGCTCGGTTGATAGCCTACCATCCGCTCGCTCACCCCATGAGCTACCGACCCCGCAATATCCCCTCGTGAACAGCCTCCGCATCGCCAGCCTGCGGACTGGCGAATGAATGCAATCACCTAAAACGACCAACCAGCAATTGCATTAAAGATCATTCCGACTTAGGCTCAACGCTTCTTTAAAGCAACTTCCCGTCGACGTCACCACAAGGGTTCCATGTTGCAGATCACCTATTCGAACCGACTCGAACCGCTGCTTGGCACCTTGCTCGCAGCACTCGCCACCACGCCTGCAGCGGTGTTTCAGACCGAACAGATCATCATACCCAGCGCCGCTCTGCAGCGCAGTGTCACGCTGGCCATCACCGAGCGCTCCGGGATCTGCGCAAACGTGCGCTTTTCTTACTTGTCACGCTGGATCTGGGAACAGATCGGCCTGCTTTGTCCGACACAACCGGGCCGGCAAAGCGCACAACTGACTTCGGCCGTACTGGCCTGGCGCATCACCGCGATCTTCAATGACCGCAGCTTCACCGATGCGCATCCGCGCTTGGCAAGCTGGCTGTCAGTGGCCGATCCGGTCATGCGATTCGACCTTGCGACCCGCACTGCAGGACTGCTCGACCAGGCCTGCACTTATCGTCCCGACTGGATCGCACAATGGTCACGGCACGAACCGGTATTGCTGCCTGGAGCCGATACCGCGCAGCAGCAGGACCATGACTGGCAAGCGGCGCTCTGGCAGCGCATCCTGCTTGACCTCGGCGCGATCCGGCAGCACCTGACGCCAACGCTGTTGCAGGCATTGCACGAAGCGATCAATCAGCGCGACACCACGCTGCCAATGCCCACCATCCACCTCGTCTGCCTGTCCGCCATTGCACCGGTCTACCTCGCTGCGCTGCGCGAACTCGGTCGCGTGGCAACACTGCATCTGTATGTCCTTTCGCCCAGCCGCGCATTGCGTCAAGACGAGGGCAACGGTGGCAACCGCCTGCTGGCGGCGTGGGGAAAAACAGTTCGTGCCCAGATCGCTTTGCTGCATGAGGCCGCACCAGACGCCACAATCAACAGCGATAATTTCGTCACAGCAAGCGGCACCGGCCTGCTGGCAAGACTGCAGAATGCCATCCTCGAACAGGATGAGCTGGCACCGGCCAGCATCACGATGGATGCTGCCGACCGCAGCATCGAATGCCACCGTTGCCATTCACTGACCCGCGAACTGGAAGTATTGCAGGACCAGTTGTTGGCGCTCTTTGCCGGACCTAATCCGCCACGACCCTGCGACATTCTGGTCGTCACGCCGAACCTCGAAGATGCTGCTGCGCTGATCGACACCGTCTTTGGCAGCGTCCCTTTCGAGCGCCGGATTCCGTACACAATTACCGGACGCGCAGGCAGTACAGGCAATCCGGTTGCGCGTGCACTGCTCGGTCTGCTGGCACTCAGCGGTGCCCGCGTCACCGCCAGCGACGTCCATGCACTGCTGCAGCAACCGGTCATCGGCAGGCGCTTCGGTATCGATGTCGCTGAACTTGAAGAGATCCACGAGTGGCTGGGCCTTGCAGGTATTCGCTGGGGTCTCGACGAAGCCGACCCGGCCAGTGCACCGTGTTCGTTCGACGCCGGGATGCACCGGCTTTTCCTCGGCTATGCGTTGCCTACCAGCGTCGCGCAACCGTTCGCCGGACGCGTACCAGCCGCCAATATCGAAGGCGGCGCAGCAACCATCCTCGGCCGATTCTGGCTCGTGGTGGAGGCCATGCGCAAGCTGCAATTAGACCTCGGTCAGCCGCGCCATGCCAGCGACTGGCAGCCTTTCCTCGCCACCGTCGTGGAGTCCTTTCTGACCCCTGACAACGACCAGCTCGACGACCTCGCCGACGTCCACTCCGAATTACGAACACTCAACGATCAACTGCATCAGGCCAACTTTACGGAAGTGATTCCGGAAGCGGTGGTCCGCAGTGCCCTCACCGCCCTGCTCGACGAGTCGACCCGCGGCGGCATTCCCACCGGCACGGTGACCTTTGCCGGTATGGCTGGCCTGCGCCACCTGCCGTACCGGGTGTTGTGCGCGATCGGGCTCAATGACGGCGCTTTCCCGGCCGCTGCCCGGCCTGCCGAAATTGACCTGATGGCACTGGTTCCACGCGCTGGCGACCGCGTGCGTAGTGCCGATGATCGCAACCTGTTCCTCGACCTGATCCTGTGCGCACGCGACCGGCTTTACCTCAGCTACACCGGTCGTGGTGTGCGCGACAATGCCAGCCTGCCGCCATCGGTGCTGGTCGATGACCTGCTTGATTACCTCGCTGCCTCCATTGCCACCGATGAAAGCAGCGCGGCTCTGGCGAGCGCCCATGCACGCCTGTGCGTCGCCCATCCGCTGCAACCTTTCTCGGCAAACTATTTCATTGCTGGCAGTGACGCACGATTACGCAGCGCCAACGACGACTATTGCAGCGCACTCAAACACGCGTTGACCCAGCATGCACTGCGGCAGAAAACAGCAGGCGCAGTCGGCACCGCCGCAGCACTCGACGACGACGTTGTCGACGATGACAACGCACCCGGCATGTCGACCGCAGAAACCTTTTTTAGAGCGCCGCTGCCGGCACCAGACCCGGTCTGGCGCACTGTCTCGCTCGTCCAGCTCAAGCGGTTTTTTGCCAATCCTTGCCGCTACTTGCTTCAGGAGCGGCTTGGGTTGAAGCTCGACACGAACGACGACACTTTGCAGGATGACGAGCCGTTTGTGCCCGACTTTATCGGCGCGTCTGAACTGGCGACGCGTCTGCTGCCGCTGTTTGCGCAGGACATGCCGCTACCCGACATTGCCGCGATGGCGCATGCCGGGATCGAGTTACCGCCCGGTCCGATGGGCGACGCCGCCATCGACATGGCGGTGCATAGCCTGCAGCAATTTTGCGGCAACATCGCCCGCGCCAGCATCGATCCTTACCTGCCACCACATCATGTCGCCTTGTCGTTTGATCTCGATGGCGAAGCCTGGCAACTGAGCGCTGCCTTCGGCGACTTGCGCGCCAGCGGACTGGTACGTTCGCGCTGCGATGACGTGCGAACGGTCGATTACTTGTCCGGCTGGATCGACCACCTCGCCCTCAATGCCAGTGTCCCGAAGGGCGTCTCAGCCACCACGACGTGGATCTCACGAAATGGCCAATACACGCTGTCTCCTTGCACCGAGGCCATGACCATACTCGGTCGCTTGCTGCGCTTGTACCGCCAAGGATTGTCCGCACCGCTCCATTTTTTTCCGAAGTCGGCGTGGATGTATGTGGCGGAAGGAAACGATCTCGGCGCTGCCGCCAAAAAATGGTTCAGCAGTTCGTTTAACGCGTACGGCGAAGACGGCCACGTCGCTTATCGACTCGCCCTGCGCGGCGTTGCCGACCCGATCGACGATGCCTTTGAAGAGGCTGCCGATACCGTCTTTGGCAGCCTGCTCCCTTATCTCAAGGATGACCGCCTGTGACTACGACACCGATGGAACTCAACGTCTTCGACTGCCCCCTCGACGGCATCAATCAGATCGAAGCCTCCGCCGGTACTGGCAAGACATGGAATATCTGCGGCCTGTATTTGCGGCTACTTCTGGAGCGGCGCTTACCGGTGCAACAGATCCTCGTCGTCACGTTCACGAAAGCGGCCACCGCCGAACTGCGTCAACGCATCCGCGGCCGCATCGTCGACACGCTGCACTACCTCGACCATGCCAGCGCAGAATCAGACCCGTTCGTGACCTCGCTGGTGAGCACACTGCAAGCACGCGGCATCGATGCGGCGACGATGACCAGTCTGCTTGGACTGGCATTACAGCATTTCGATGAAGCAGCGATCTTCACCATTCATGGCTTTTGCCAGCGTGCACTGGCCGACGCGCCGTTTGCCGCTGGTATGCCGCTGACGACTGAGCTGCAGCAAAGTGACGATGTGTTCCTGCTGCGTGTCGCCCAGGATTTCTGGCGACGTCATATCAGCAGCGGCAACCTGCCGATCGACCTGACTAACTACCTGCTCGAACAGCGCGATACCCCGGAGAAATTTACCCTACTGCTCAAGCGTCAGCGTGCAAAGCGCCTGTCGCGCACGCTCTGGCCCGACGACATCGACACGCCATTCGTCTCGCACCAGACAGCCATCACGCAAGCCTACCGCGAAGCAGCCACTTGTTGGGTCGCCCATGCCGACGACATCAAGGGCTTGCTCGAGAAGAGTGACGCCCTCAAGTCCAATGTCTACAGCACCAAGTCCATCGCGCAAAGCTGCAAGGACTGGCAAATGTACTTTCGTATCGACCAGTGCATGGCTGCACCCTCGCTGGCCAAATCGAAATTTGCGCTGCTCGGCTCGGACAAACTGGCCTCTGGGACAAAGGTCGGCAAGGTCATGCCACAGCATCTGTTCTTCGGGTTGGCACAAACGCTACTGGACCTGATTGCACAAGCCCACCTTGACCTCACGCTGGCGCGACTGCACCTGCTGCGCATGCTATTTGCCGAAGGTGCCGAAGCACTGGCCAGCCTGAAGCGCGAGGCGCGGGCGCAGTCGTTCGACGACATCCTCGTCAACGTCCACAGCGCGCTCCACAGCCCGGCTACCCCATGGCTGGCAGGTGCCTTGCTGGCTCGATTCCCGGCCGCACTGATCGATGAATTTCAGGATACCGACCCGCTGCAATTTGCGATCTTCGACAAGATCTATGGCAACGGTCAGCACCCATTGTTCTTCGTCGGCGACCCCAAGCAGGCGATCTACAGTTTTCGTAATGCCGATTTGCAGACCTACCTGCGTGCCCGCGACAAGGCCACAGCGCGCTACACGCTGGCAGAGAACCAGCGCTCCAGTGCGGGCCTGGTCGCCGCGCAAAATGCGCTGTTCTCAGCCAATCCGGCGGCCTTCCAGTTGCCGGGACTGGAATACCAACCGGTCCGCTGCGGCAAGAAACCACGCGCGGTGTTTGTTGACCAGAGCAGCGCCGACGCCACCGCTGCACTGCAGCTCTGGACCTTGCCGACCGATGCCGATGGCATGCCACCGACTACGGCGATGGCGAAACGCGCTGTCGAGCAAGCCACGGCAGCCGAAATCGCGCGCCTGCTTACCGCGGCACAAGCCGGACAGATCACCCTTGGCAGCAATCCGCTACAAGCTGGCGACATCGCCGTGCTGGTCAAAAGCCACGCGCAGGGTAGCGCGATCCGGCATGCGCTGGCAGCACTCGGCATTGGCAGCGTCGAACTCTCGCAAGCGAGCATCTTTGACAGTATCGATGCCGAAGAAATCGAGCGCCTGCTGCATGCCGTGCTCGCCCCGAACCGCACTGGTCTGCTGCTGGCTGCACTGTCGACCGAACTGCTCGGCCTGGACGCGACGGCGATTGCCGCCATCGCTGCCGATGAAACGGCATTGCAAGGCCGGATCGATGCGTTCAACGTCTACCGCGACCTGTGGCGCGAACGAGGTATCGGGGTGCTGTTTCGCCGCCTGCTCGTCGCCGAGCAGGTCAGCCAGCGCATGTTGATCCGGGCCGATGGCGAACGGCGCATGACCAACCTGCTGCATCTCGGCGAACACCTGCATCAGGCCAGCATCACGCATCCGTCGCCGGATGCGTTGTTGCGCTGGCTAGCTGATCAACGACGCAGCAGTAGCACCGACGACGCGACCCAGTTGCGCCTTGAGTCTGACCAGGATCTGGTGCAGATCGTGACCATCCACCGCTCGAAAGGTCTCGAATATCCGGTGGTGTTCTGCCCGTTCCTGTGGCCAGCCAGTCTCGGTGGCGGCGGACGCAATCAACCAGAAGGACGCGAATACCATGACGCCGCCGGGCTGCCGGTGATCGACCTGCGCCCTAACCCGGGCGACCTCGAAGCCATCAAGGCGGCCATCAAACAGGACAAGTCGGCCGAATTTTTGCGCCTGGCCTACGTTGCGCTGACCCGTGCTGCGCAGCGCTGCTATCTCGTCGTCGGCTGCTACCGCATCAAGTCCAGCACCACCGCCAGCAGCCGCTCGATGCTCAACTGGCTGGCGGCCGGAGCAGGTACCACGCCGGATGGCTGGAGCGAGCACAAGATGAATACAACCGACATCATCGGCGCATGGAGCACACTGGCTAAGAACAACGCACCCCAAATCGGTATCGCCACGCTGCCATCGACGCCCGGTATTCCGGTGCAGTTTGTTCGTCCTGCTGCCGACGCACTGCAGGTACAAGCGTTGCCACCGCCTTTACGCGACGGCTGGCGCATGACCAGTTTTTCAGGGTTGCAACATGCCACGGCAAAGGAAAACGCCGGTACCGACCATGACCTGCGCAGCAACTGGCACAGTGCTGTTCTCAGCACGATTCCGGAGGATGTCCCGGATGACGACCTGCTGCTTTTTCCACGTGGCGCCAGCGCCGGCGACACCTTGCATGCAGTACTCGAAAACATCGACTTCGCCAATCCCGACAGTTGGGATCACACGATCCGCCACGGATTGACCACGCATCCGCAGCGCCTGCGCGGTGCCACTGCCGACTAGCAACTGCCGCTGCAAATGCGCATGGTGCGCAAGCTGCTTGACCGCATCACCGGCTGCGAACTGACGACTGGCGTACAACTGTCACGGCTGAAACAGGGCCAGTGGTTACCCGAACTTGAATTCCATGTTCCGGCTCCGCGCCTGCATGCCGACACGCTCAATGCCTTGCTGGCCGACGCCGGTTACGAGGTTGCCCCGCTGGCCTTCCGCCGCATGGAAGGCTATCTGAAAGGATTCATCGACCTCGTCTTCGAGGCCGATGGACGCTATTACCTGCTCGATTGGAAATCCAACCACCTCGGCTATTTGCCACAAGACTATGACCATGCCGGCATCGCCATGGCGATGGCCGAGCACGGTTATCACCTGCAATACCTGCTGTACACGCTGGCGCTGCATCGCTACCTCGGCCAGCGCGTACCTGGCTATGCTTACGACACCCACTTCGGCGGCGTGCTGTACCTGTTCTTGCGCGGTATCCGGCCCGACTGGACCAACCCTGACGGAAGCCCGTCCGGCGTGCTGTTCCACAAACCGCCCGCCAGTGTCATCGAAGCGCTCGACGCGCTGTTCCATCTGCCGACCCAACGGAGTGCCCCATGAAGTTACCCGACCCCGCAGAACTGCTGGCCCGCGGCTTTGCCAGCCATTGCCTGCGATGGGCCAGTCCAACTGATTCCAGCAGCAACACGATGCTGGGCCAGATTGCCCGCCACCTCAGCCTGGCCAGCTCCGGCGGTCACGTCTGCATTGCGCTCGCTGACATCGCTGCGGCCAATCCGTCGTGGACTGTCGCCCGCTTGCGCGCTTGTCTGGAGAACTCCGGCATTGCCGGTACGCCCGACCAACCCGGCGCGCAACCGCTGATTCTCGACGCCGGCGACAGGCTTTACCTGCATCGTTATTTTGACTACGAAGCGCGCCTCGCCCGCCGACTGATGCAGCCGCGCGCAGCGTTGCCGGCGCTCGACACGGCGTTGCAAGCGCGGCTCGCGTTGCTGTTTCCGGCCAATGCCAGCGGTCGGGCTGACTGGCAAAAGCTGGGTGCGGCGCTGTGCCTGCTCAGCCCGCTGACCATCCTCAGCGGCGGCCCCGGCACCGGCAAAACGACCACCGTCGTCAACCTGCTGGCCTGCCTGCTCGAACAGCAACCCGACTGCCGCGTCGCCCTCGCCGCTCCCACCGGCAAAGCCGCTGCGCGCATGCTAGAAGCCTTGCGCCTGCGCGCCGGACATTTGCCGCCTGAACTGCAGGCACGCCTGCCCACCGAATCGTTCACCATTCACCGGTTGCTGGGCGTCACGCCGGCCGCCGGTGAGTTCCGCCACCACGCTGGCAACCTGCTGCCGATTGACGTACTGATCGTTGACGAAGCCTCGATGCTTGACCTGGCGCTGGCGACCAAGCTGTTCGAAGCCGTGCCGCTGTCGGCGCGCATCATCCTGCTTGGCGACAAGGACCAACTTGCCGCTGTCGAATCGGGCGCGGTCTTTGCGGAACTGAGCGCAGACCCGTCGCTTGACGCCGACTATCGCGCGGCACTCGCTGCACTCACCGGCATACCGACCGAACTGATCCGGCCGGTCACGCCGCTGGTACCGACCGCGCTGTCCAACAGCGTCATCTGGTTCACTGACAATTTTCGATTCGGCAAGGACTCCGGGATTGGCAAGCTGTCTGCCGCCATCAACGCTGGTGATGCCGACGCCGTACTGGCGCAGATGTCTGCCGCCGACGACCCGGCAGTTCGCTGGATCGACACGGGCACCGTCGCACCGGGCGCAGCGGCCATGCAAGCGATCTTCGACGGTTATGCCGGATACGTGGACGCTGTGCGCAACTGCACCGGTTCGCCAGACGCACTGTTCGACGCCTTCAACCGTTACCGCGTACTTGGTGCCATCCGCGACACGCCGCGAGGAATCGATGCACTCAACGCACTGATCAGCGCGCACGTCCGCACACAAATCGACCATCCACGCGACTTGGGCTCCGGTGCCCAGTGGTATCCGGGACGACCGGTGATGGTGCTGCGCAATGACTACGTGATGCGGCTATTCAATGGCGATATCGGAATCGCATTCCCGGATCAGCACGGCACGATGATGGTGTATTTCCCTGATGGCGCGCAGGGCCTACGGGCGGTCGCGCCAGTACGCCTGCCTGAGCATGACACCGCGTTTGCGATGACGGTACACAAGTCGCAAGGCTCGGAGTTTGACGACGTCATGCTGATGCTGCCGCCAGAAATGAACCGGATACTGAGCCGGGAGATGGTTTATACGGGGGTGACGCGGGCGCGCAATGGCGTGGTAATTGTGGGCGCGGCTGGTGTGATTGGCGAGGCAGTGAAGACGCAGATTGTTCGGGGGTCGGGATTGGTGGCCAGGTTGAATTCACATCGCAAAGTCACGTGAAATTTTTCCCGAACTTTGTGTCGCCGGAAAAGTGAATTTGTACGCTTTGAGAACACTAATTTGCGGCATGCGCAGCAACCCACCGACGGATAACCTTCGGTGGGTTGCCTACCGCTTCGTTGACTCCAGAAGTGCTCAGCCCAAATAATGGGTGCAGTTTCCGCCCATTGAAGGACCCGTGATAATGAGCCAACACCATTTGACCGACAGTCCGCTTCAGTTTTCGTATCCAGCTGACTTGTCGGCGTCGATGTGACAGCACGACAGCGAAGGAAAATCAATCGGGAAGGATATGGAATAAGCCCCTCCCCCATTTTCTCTAGCTAGAAAACGTCACCGACTTATCACCAACCGACAATGTCAGCTTGTTGCCGAGCACTGCGCCGCTGCTATTAATTTTGTAGCATTCGGACCCGTTTAATGTGGAGCCGTTCGTGTAACGGGTTGCGCTGTTGATGCACAGGTAGGCAGTTGTTGCGGTATCCGGCTGCAACTCCCACGTATTGACCGTGGTCGCATAGGTGCTCGACTTGCTCGCGCTGGTGTATGACGTGCTGCCGCCCAGACTGCCGAGATCGCCGACCACGCCGTTGGCAGGGAACGCCAATTGGTTCATTGCGACGATGTAATCGCCTGTGCCCAGCGTCGCGCCCAATGTCTTGACTGGTCCGATCTGGAAATAACTGATCTGGCTGTTGGTGGCTTGCGTGACATTGTTTTTTTTCAGGTTAAGGGTGATGCTGGCCGTTTTGGCTGCCTTGCCTTCGAAGCTGCCATCCGCCCCAGGTACGTAACCATAGGCCAGCGTGTACACGTCGTTGGTGGCAGGGTCGGTATAGCTGGCATTAAAACTGTGCGAAGACGTCAGAAAATTCTGGACTGCGGCATCGAGCGGGAAAGTGACCGCAGCGGCGACGGCAGGAGTACTGCTTCCGCCTCCGCCACCGCAACCGGCCAGCAGTCCGATAACAAGGGTCGTGGCGACGAAGGTAAGAGTGGTTTTCATGGCAGTTTTCCGGGTGAAGTGAGGGTCTGACGGCGTCGAATGCATCGGCAAGCCGCGTTGCCGCAATCCGGTCCGGAAACATTGCTTGCCGGTCGGTTACGGTCACTGCATGGTCTGTGACGGCAAGCTCATGGGATGAGTTTGCACCGGTCTTGATTGCTATTTTTTTGGCAACAGATTTTGCAGTTGGCCGATGCAACCGCTAGCCAAACGCTTGCATCACTTCCGGCGAAATCAGCGTCGTGCTGCCGCATCCCTGCCAGACCTGCACGCCGGCACTGACACCCTCCCGATACGCCCACGATGCCACCATCGTCGCTACGCCCGGCTCCGACACGAAGCCGGCCTGCTGCAACTGGCCGGCGATCGTCGCGCCTTCCCGCGCATTGCGCTCGAGCCAGCGGTCGAGGTGTGCGCCGCCGGCCAGCAAGTCACGCTTGTCGGTATTGCATTCCTTGTGGGCCAGCACGAAATTGAGCGCCGTGTCTCGCGGGTAACGCGACCACGGGATGAAGTGATCGACATCGCGTTTCTTGTCCAAGCGTTGCTGGCAAAAAAAACAGCGCTGATCCTGCATCGGCGCGAGCAGCCGCTCTACTTTTGCCAGCGCCGCACGCGGGGTCATGAACAGGAATGCTTCGAGATCCGCGCCCTGCCCGACCAGCACCGCATTCCTGCTATTGCTGCGAATGTAATTGACCCATCCGGCGCGCACCAGTTGCTGGATGAAGCCCTGAAACCGACGCAAGTAAAACGCCACGCCGGGCAACAGTGTCAACGTCTTGCCCACAGCATCCGGATCGAACAGGAAAACGATCCTGCTCCCCGACACGTTCTGCAGATACTGCACGGGCATATCGCGAACACGGGTCGCAATAGCGCCCAACGTACGCGGCCAGTGCACGTGCTGCCGTGCCTGCGCCAGGGTGCTGACACCGAGCATGCGCAGATCAGTGAGATGTCTTATCACCGCCACCTGCTGCCCCGTATTCTGAAACAGCACGCCACTGCTATTGCCAGCGGCCCCAGCCGAATACGGCAACGACTGCAGCCAGTAGAATTCCGCGAACTTGCCGGCAATTCGCTCCATCGGCAGCACCAGTGCGGCGCCAGCGGGCGCATCGCATTCGATCGCCAGTTCGGCCAGCGCCAGCAACAGCGCGTACTTGTAGGTCGAGGTGAAATCGCCCTCCTGGAACAGGCGCTGCAGTTGCCGCAGGAACGCAAGCTGCTGGCCGGCATCCGGCTCAGGCGTCGAAGCGATCAAGGTGTCCAATAGTCGGCCTTGGCGGGCATGATCCAGCGCACGCCGCCACGCGGATCGTCCTGGTCGCCGTGGTAGCGCGGGATCAGGTGGATATGCAGGTGCGGCACGGTCTGTCCGGCTGCGGCACCATCGTTGATGCCGATGTTGTAGCCATCCGGATGATGCGTCGCGTCCAGCGTGGCCTTGGCCCGGTCAAGCAACGCCAGCAGGCCGATACGTTCCTGCGCAGTCAGCGCAAAGAAAGAACCAACGTGCCGATGGGGGATGACCAGCGTATGGCCCGGCGAAATCGGAAAGCCATCGGCGATGACGACACCGACATCACTGGTATCGATGACTCGGTCGGCAGGCAGCGTGCAAAATGGACAGGGCTTGGTCATGACACGGGGGTTCTCCGGAAAACAGGAAGCCATGGGAATTCGGCTATACAAGGATAGCTTAAATGCAACTCACCGAAACGCTACCTACCGCCGTCACACCAGCGGCGACACCATCCCCATAGACGGCGCTATAACCGCACCAGTGCATCCTGCAAGATTACCTTCACATGTTCACGCAGCCAGTCCGGCGAAACAATCGTCACTTCCGGCACATGCCGCAGGATATCCATCGACAGCTCGCGCTTGTCAGTGAACGGCACTTTCAGATGATAGGTGCCGTCGGCCGCTTGCCAGCTGGTTTGCGCCGGATGCCAGATTTCCTTGCTGACCCAGCGCGCGCGTTCACCGCTGAAGGCCAGTTCCGCCCATTCCAGCTCCTTGCCTGAAAAGATCCCATAACCGGTATCTAGCGCTGCGAGCAATTCCGCTTCCGGGATATCACGCGCCGGCTCGGTACTGACCTGGACGTCGCGCAGCGCATCCAGGGCAAAGCGGCGCAACTCGTTGCGCACGTGGCACCAGGCATCGAGGTACCAGTTTTCCTGATAATGGTTCAAGCGCTGCGGCGAGACTTCGCGCCGCGTCGTTTCATCGCGGAATTTGTTGTAGTGCTCGATGACTAGGCGCTTTTTTTGCAGCACCGCCGTGACGACCGGCAGGAAGTGCTCCGGCTCATAGGTACGCGCTTTCAGACGCTGGATGCGGATACGTTTTTCAAAGGTATCTAACGGGACTTTTTCGCTGTCGAGCAGCAAGCGCAGTCGCGCCAGCAGTGGTTCGATATGCGGCGTTAGCAGGCCGGGGCCCAGGCTCTGCAGCAACTGCTGCATCGTTAGCAACGCGTGGATTTCGGATGCGTTGAACCACAGGCCAGGTAATTCGAACTTGGTACCGACACCGCCTTTCTCGAAGCGATAGCCGCCAGCATCGCGGTCCCAGATGATGGGCGCGTTGAGACGATCACGCAGGTACTCAAGATCGCGCTTGAAGGTCGCCTTCGAGACTTCGAGCTCGCGCAAGAAATCCTCCAGCGGCACCACGTGACGCTCACTCAGTAGCTGTTCGATGCGGTAAAAGCGTTCTGTTCTGTCCATGGGAAAGCGTACCTGTTGTCAGAAAGAAAGCGAGGAGCCTAGCGCGCTCTACGTGTTCAGGCAACTTTAAGTTGCATTACGCAAGAAACTTTTCACCGAACAGGTTCACGTTCTCCCTCCAGTGCACTTGATGGCTCGCCCTGTGAGCCTCGCCTGCGGCACGATAGCGCAACTGCTGAAAAACAAGTATCCACCGCTCAGCACGGTCGCCTGCCAGATGCCATTCCAACCTCATTCATGCCCATCAGGAGACGCCCGCCTTGACGCTACTTTTCGCTCCCTCGCTCGATCCCGCCACGCTCGTGTTTGCGATCGCGATGTTCTGCTTTTTGATTTCTGCATTAGCGTTCGGCATGACCGCTTCGACGGTACGACGCATGGGTATGACCGAATGGGGCTGCGCCATTGCAATGACGGGCGCCGGAATCTTGTTGAGATTCGGTTGTGACGAGGACTCATGCCAAATTTCCGTACTGGCGGCGAACCTCCTTGTCGTCTCTGCTGCGGCATCCGTCTTGCTCGCTTACACGCGCTTGTTCGATATCGGATATTCACTCCGAACCGTCGGCTTGATCTGGGCGGTAGGCATGGTCTCCGTTCTTTCCACCGCGTTGTTTGACCTGCCAGTTCCAGTATCCCACCTCGCACCGGCGCTCAGCGTAGCGATATTGCTGGGGTTGGCCGCAGCACTGATCGGATACCAGTGCCTTGCCGGATTGCCGTGCGCTTCCTCGCTCGCCAATGCAATCATGATGTTCGCGATCAGTGCGGCATTTGCGCTGCATGCGTCACTGGCACTACCGGGAGAAGATGCGCAAGAACAAGCGGCGTCCTTACCCTCTATCGCCATACTTGTTACCAGTACGCTGGCCATCGCCATCGCCTCATGGGGATTCATGGCAATGGCATACGAACGGCAGCGCCGCGATGCATTCGACAAGATTCGTCGCGATGGACTCACCGGGCTCTACAGCCAGTCGGCATTCTTTGATCTGGCCTCCCGGATCGACGGTTCAAAAAAGCGGGTACCGTATGCCGTTGTCATGGTCGACCTCGACTATTTCAAGGTCATCAACGATACCTACGGCCATGCCGCTGGAGACCGGGTACTGGAACAGGCTGCGCGGTTAATCACCCGCTCGGTAAGGCTGTCCGATATCGCGGCACGTTACGGCGGCGAAGAATTCTGCATATTGCTACGCGACTGCGGCGAGGCCGAAGCGGCGCGCTTCGCGCAGCGCCTGGTAAAGGAGTCTGGCCAACTGGCGGTCCGACTGCAGGACGAACGTCTGGCGTCATTCACGATTTCGGTTGGGTATGCCTGCAGGTTCGTGGACTGCGTAAGCGACGGTCCTGCAGAGACGGTGCGTGCAGCGCTTGAGCGGGCTGATCAGGCGCTTTATGCAGCGAAGCGCGCTGGCAGAAACAGGGCGTTGCCAGCACTGGCCGAGATGGCATCGATATGAAGACAATAGGCTTGGCACACCGCGATTGCCTGTCATCGACAAACGTCGCTGGAACCAATCTGTTGGTGCTGACCTAAAATTGCGCTTCCAAAAAGCAACATTAGTGTTAGTGTTTGCCACCGCATAACCAACAGGCCCACCCTCTCGAACAGGGACGCCATCCAATGGAAAAAAGCACATCATTCGCCGCGAGATATCTGCTGGAGATCATCGCTATGGTGCATGGGCGCGTCAGCACAACCTTTGTTTTTGCAACCGGACGTGCCGTTCGTTCGTGCGGATGGTTTGCCTGCAACGTTACCAACGCATCCGATGGCATCTGATCTCCCTCGCTTGCAAAGTCCGATAGCGGTCCAGTCTGCCCTGAATGAGTTCTCGCGTATCGGGCGCAACACTTTTCTTGCGCGATATGGATTTGGAAAGTCACGCACGTTCATGGTCCGTAATCCAGAGAATGGGCAGCTGTGTGATTCCAAAGCCATCGTCGGTGCCGCCTTTGGCTTTCAATATCCTACGGAAGGGCCATTGATCCCTGCGGCCTTTTCAGGTGGGGAAGCGACCGTCGTGACCAAACTGCAAAGCCTTGGCTTTGTCGTCGTCGAGGTCGGTCATGACTGGTCACAAGGTGAAGTCGACGCCACCGTCGCGGCGTACTTCGACATGCTGATCGCTGAAGCAAGAGAAGAAAAAATCAACAAGAGCGAACGCAATGCCAGCCTTCGATCCCTGCTTCAGAATCGCACGAAGGCCTCGGTCGAGCTCAAGCATCAAAACATCAGTGCCGTTCTGCATGAAATGGATCTGCCATACATTCAGGGTTATAAGCCTCGCGGCAATAGTCAGCTATTGCTGCGCAAGACGGTTGCCCGGTTCATCCTTGACCATCCGGATGTGCTTGAACAAACAGTGGATGCCCTTGAAGAGGTTAAAACGCCCGGTGCCAGTACTTTTCATGCGGTGGTGGTTGACGCGCCATTGGTGGAATCGATACCGGTCGTGCCGCCCCACGCTGCGCGGCTTCGCCTGCCGCGGAAAATCGATTTCGCAGGCCGGGACGCGTCGAACCGCAGCCTTGGACGTGCCGGCGAACAGTGGGTATTAGGCTTTGAACAGCACCGCCTGGCTCAAGCCGGCCTCGACGACCTATTTCAGCGAGTCGACTGGGTATCGGATCGACTGGGCGACGGCACCGGTTACGATATTTTGTCGTTCGATGCGGAAGACGCGCCACGCTACATCGAGGTCAAGACGACCAATGGCGCGCACAAATCGTCGTTCATCATCAGCCGCAACGAACTTGATTTTTCACGCGAGAGCGGAGATGCGTTTCAGCTCTACCGCGTCTTCCAGTTCGGTACCCAACCCAAACTCTACATGCTGCAAGGGGACGTGACGCGCCATCTGCATATGGAGCCAATTGATTTCCGAGCTTCGTTCAGGCGAATGATCGCGTAACGCGTCCTGAAAATACGTGGTCACAATTACACGATCTAAACAGGATTATCTGGAATGCGAAGAATATTGACCTCTTACCTCCTCGTGTTGCTGCCCCCGGCGATCACAAGTGCACAGACGACTCTTGTGCAACCCACGCCTTGGGGCACTTCGACACGTACGGTGTTCAAATGCACTGTCGACAAAGCAATCGTTTATTCAGATGTCCCTTGTCTTGGTGCCCAACGCCTGCAGATCGAACCATCGCGTGGCCTGAATAAAACCACTGGGAAAGAACTAGTCGGCACCGATGTTGGCCGTGAAAAGAAGCGAGAAGTTTTTGCCGAAGCCATCAGACCGCTAACAGGCTTAAATTCCCAACAGCTTGAAACGGAGACGCGCAGGTCGAGACTCGCACCATCAGCCAAGTCTGACTGCCGGCAACTGGATGGCGAGATAGCGCGGACAGAACGAAGTGAAAGCAGCAGCAACCAGGAAAGTAGATTGGCAATACAAGAATTTTTATACGACAAACGAAATCGTTATCACCAGCTTGGTTGTTAAATTCCCAGCGGTGGATGCATCAAACATATCTGAGATTAACGGTCTTGCTTGGTCTGGAAGGAATTGTGGAAAGTTTGACTTGGATTGGTAATTCACCACATAAGAAGGGTAATCAGAGCCCCCGCTTTGCCTCTCCCTTAGCTCATGCAGTCCCCATCGGATACTGAGTGAGTCTTGGCAGCATGGTGCAAACTTGTCCAAGTTTTACGCCGCATCCTCAAAGCGATGAGAATCGCCAATTTACACTGATAGTCCTTGTCTTTGATGCCCCCGGAGCAAAGCAAATCACTGGAATACTTGAGACATTTGAGATCGTAGCCGGCCGTAGCTGAATGGTGAACCCGAATTCCATAGAACAAGTAGGTCCGGCACGATCACGGTGCCACGTCGGTTGGCGAATGGGTTTTCAGCCAATCCTTCAAGGCTGCGTTCATGCGGGTTTGCCAACCGTCACCTGACTCCCGAAAACGCGTCAGTATGGCTTGGTCATAACGGATCGACACTGCCTCTTTCACTGGAGCCTTCTGCGTGCCGCGCTGGCCACGCAGTCTCCTTAGTTCCGCGACACCGGAATGGATCATCCCGTCTTTCCAGAAATCCTCTGCTGCCTGAACATCATTGGTGGGATAGGGCTTTGTATCATCGGTAACGGTGCTTTTTATAGATGGCTTTTTCATGCTTTGCTGCCTCTCTGCAAGAAATACAATGGGGTAAATGTCGATCTTCCCAGACAAAATAAACGATCAAATCACCAAGAACACCAAGGCTAATGATTCGCGCTGCTTCGTAGTCATGTCTTTTGTCCTCCTTCGAAAGCATCGCGTCGTCAAAAATCCTGCCGCACTCACGAAAATCAATGCCGTGTTTTTGCAGGTTCGATAGTCGCTTATTCGGATCATAAGACACCGATTCGTCCGGTGAAACCTCATTGGCCATTGTAGCCTCAACAAGAAATAAATCAATTTTTTTGTAGTTACAATTAAATAAGAAATACTTTGAGTTGGCGCTTGCTGTCGAAGTAATTTGATACTCAATTCTGCCGAATCTCAGCAGCGACGTTTTACGTTAAACCCACTTGCAACGTATCAAAGATCTCGCAAGACAGAGGCATGCTAATACTCCGTCATCAGCGTCAATAGCCCAACGATCCTACCGGCAACGACCAATCCCCAACAACTGCCCCAAACAAAATGTCGAATCCTGCTGCCCAGCACGCCCACCAAACGACACAGTTCCTGAGGGTGCCGTCCCTAACTTAAAACTCTCCCGAATAAATTCCTCCGTAGGTTTCTCAGCCTCCTTCCTTGCACTGACATCCCTGGCCTGCGCGATCTTCACGATACGGCAGCGCACTTCAAATGCCTTCGGGAATTCAGTAGTCGGTACCGCTTTCTGGTTCACATCGGCAATCATGCAGAGCTCTGACGTAACACCCCGAAAAACCTGCGCATCGAGGTTGTTGCCCTGGGTCGAATGCAACACCAGCACCTGACCATCCTTGCAGTGCGCGCTCGCTTCCCGTAGAGCAAGCCGGGAATAGCCCTCGACCTGATCCGGCTCTGGAACCACGTACGGAATATTGGTCTTATTCTTTTGCAAGAGCCGGTACGTAGTCATCGGCGAGAAGTCACAGACCGACTCGTCGGTCGTGCGATTCCAGAGGGAATATGCCGAGGCAGGCAGCGTGACCGTGCTCAATAACACGCTCGATAGTGCAGGCAAAATTAAAGTGAATTTTCGCATCGGGAACTCCTTTCGAGGCAAGCGATCCTTGTAGTTGGCAGAACAAAATCATAGGCAGGATCAGTTACAACAGCATCGGTTAGTGAAGGAAACATCATGAATCTGCGACGTCATACATTGGCCTGGCTGCTCGGCTTAGCCGGCACGGCTTTCGGTATTTACTGCGGTCACGCCTCTGGTCCTATCGGCATCATTCTGGGAACGCTGCTGGTCGGCGGACTGGCCTTGGCAATCGGCATGTTTGTCGATGCAGCGATAGCGCATCCCGGCAGCGGTGAGTACTACTCGCATCTCAATAACCCTTACGACCCGAATCTCACCAAGCCGCTAACACCCAATCGCTTTGGAGGACCACTTTCATTAGACCCACGAGCACAACAATACTTCGGCAATCACGACGGATATTGATCTCGCGCTGTGTTTAGTACCGCATCAATGCCTGCTCATTTCTTCTTACCGAGCGCACGATCAACGGCATCCTTTGCCTTGTCGCCAAGCTCTTTCGCGCCGTCAACGGCGTTATCAAAGCTCTGTTTTACATCTTCGGCAAACAGATCCCTCGCGTCGTTGCCTAAAATGCGTTTACTGCGTAACACGCCATCCGGATTGCCAACGCCTTTGCTATCCACCCCGGGTGTCGTCTTGACGATGCCCGTCACAGTGTCGAAATTTTTACCTGCCTGATTCATTGCACCACTCTGGCTGTTTAACGCGGCATCGGCACCTGAACGCTGACGACTAATTTCACTGTTGACGTTATCGGACAATCCACCAGAATCAATCGAGGATGTCGGATTGGCACCCACCTTCGATTTCATTTTTTTGTAGGTATCGTCCACACCCGACTGGAGTCCCTTCTCCGCAAGATTGCGCTGGTGCTGTTCATTGACCGCCTCGTGGCCCCACGGAAGATTCGCACCCTTCAAGTTGCGCTGTGGCCGTGTCAGCGCACCGTATTCAAGGAGCATGTTGTTGATCACCGTTTGTTGCGCTTGCGGCGAACCGTCGTGGCGCGCTACGGCTTCCAGCATCCGTTTCCAGTTGGCGGGATCACGCATCATGTCAATTGAGGCACGCTCGTCGCGCGTCTCGGCGTAGCGGGCTTCTTCGGCGAAGCTGGTGAGTTCGCGTAAGGTTTCCTCTGCCCTTTTTTCGCGGGAGACGCTGGTTTGCAGCCGGGAAACCAACTCTTCAGAGTCCTTGCCGGAGCCGATGACGGCAGTTCTGAACTGTTCATCAGATTGAAAGCGGCGAGCGTATTCGTTGAGCTTCGCTGATTGCTCACTGGTCATGTTCTGCGCAGCCTCTTCGTAATTTCTCTGCAGACCGGACGAGTAGCGTTGAGTCAGCGCACCGCCGGCACTCACGTCAACTCCCGCACCTTGACCACCTTTACCTCCACCACCAATCCCGCCACCGATATTGCCGGCGGCATCAAAAAGTAAATATGCCGCAGTCCCCTCATCCTTGCCAATCGTCCGCGCATACCGCTGCACCATTGACTTCACATCCCCATAATTCTGCTGTGCCGCTGCCGACTCGGCACTCGTGTACGCGGACCCGAGCTGACTCGTATCAAGATGCTCCCGTCCCTTGCTCACCGACTCGGCCAGGGCAGCAGACTTCTGTCGAGAGGCTGCCTCAAGCTGTACCTTGGTGGTTTCGATGCCCTTGCTCAGACGCTCCTCGACGGCGGTTCCGAAACCCCGGCTTGACGTCATCGACACGTAGCCCTCGTTCTGCGCAAGGCTGACTGTGCGCTTGCCGGACAGGATGTTGTCATTGAAGGTGTTGTTCGACAGTTCGTCCTGCCACATGCGGGCATAGGCCGATGAGCGCGTTGGCGTCGTACGAACCTGATCCATTGAGACATTGCCACTGGAGAGATTGCCTGCAGCAGCACTGCCTGTGCTGCCGGTCAGTGCACTCTGCAGGCTGCCCACACCAGTGATGTTCGATTGGCCGATCGTGTCAACGCCTTTCACTACCGACCACGCCACCGCTGGCAACGCCACCATCAGCAAGTAACCGACCACCGCTTCGGCAGAAATGCTGTTCTGATACACCGGTGACGCGGTCAGCAAACTCATCCCCGTCCCCGACGGCATATGTGCCGCCGCCGCAATCGATTTCGCACTGGCCAGCGTCGCAAAATAATTCAGAATCGCATACACCGGTGGCCAGAGCTGTATCCAGATCAGTGCCACCAGATATGATTTCAGCGCCATCACCGTGCCCTGTCCGTAGGTAAAAAACAGCAGCAGGATCACGAACGGAAAAAGCGCGTAAGTGATCCCTTCGAGCGAGTTGCGGATCAGCGGCAGCGCCTCCTGCGCGACATGACCGAAGTTGATCCATGACGCGTTGATCTGCGCCATCGCCTGCGCGCGTCCCATCGCCAGGATCAGCGAGGACGGATCGTTGAGCTTCTGGCCGATGATCAGGCTGGTGTCCTTGACCGAGTTGATGACGGCATTCTGGCGAATGAGGTCGGCCGCCGACGACGCGGCTCCGGCGAGGTTGGTCTTGACGTAGGCCGACCAGACCTGATTGCCGAGTTCAGCCTGCGCTTCGGCCACCGGCAGGTTCGGGTTCACCAGCACGGCCAGCGAATTATTGAGGTCCGCCACTTGCGCCGGCATCCGGTTCGACAGGTTCAGGTAGGCCTGCGGACAAGGTTGCGGCACCACCTTGCCGGCGACCGCTACAGTCGAATACCGTGCCGGATTAGGCGACGTGCCCATCAGCGTCCACAGGTCCGTGCTGCGCGAGAACGCCGCCGGATTGATGGTGCCGTCCGACAGGTCGTACATCGTGCAGTTGTGGATGAAATTGATCATATCGGTACGGAAGGAAGGATCGGCGAAGACCATGCTGCGCGTCTCGCGGATGAGCCGGTTACCGAACAGTAGTCCGTGTTTCTGGTAAGTCAGGTCAGATGGCAACTGGCCCGGACCGGGGATGAACTGGAACGCCGCTTCGAACAATTCGGTCAGGCTGTTGCCGATGACGCTGGTCAGGTGTCCGAATACGGCAGCACCGAACGGCACGTTGCTCACCACCTGGACTGGTTGCGTGCCGAGCTTGTCGACCACGCTCACGGTGACCTTCGGCACGAACAGGATCGAATACACGACCACGACACTGCCCAGCCATTTCCAGCCGATCAGCTTTTCCGGGGCGAAGGCGTAGGCCAGACCCGCCACCATGAACCCGATGACGGCTACTGCTCCCAGCGCACCGAGGTAGTTGCGCGAGCCCATGATGGCTGCGATCGCATTGAAGATGCCGAACAGCGCATCGTTGTTCCCGTAAGAAAAAATCTCGTACATACACCACTCCTTTCTCGTTGATCACATCCTTTGCGAACGAGCCGGCCTCACTGGGCCGTCATCAGTGCCGACTGGCCGAGCAAGTCCATCACGTGCTGCGGCATGTTTGCGCGCAGTTGGCGCTCGATCCGTTCGAGATCCGCAGCGACCTGGCTGAAGGAGGCTGAGCGCGCACTGACGCGCTGACGCTCCGCATTGAGTTGCACCAGGTAGGTACGGACCCGTTCTCGCAATTCCGCAGCCAGTCCCTGCTGCTCAGAGTTCATGGGAAAGCTGTTCGACAGCACCTCCAGCCCTTCCCGGAAATTGCGCTCCAAAAATCCGAACGCATAGTCGACCGCCACCATGTCGCGGTACTGCATGATCAGTATCTCGGCCAGTCCGGAACCTTCGATCGTGTTGCCGACCGCGAGCATCCGGTACACCGGCTCAGAAGTCCGGTTGACGAAGGCAGTCTCCTGCGGCGATGGCGTGCCGCGCGTGCGGATCTTTTCCGACAGACTGCGCATGAGGTTCTCGACCTTGGTCGTCAACGGTTCGTACAACACATCGTTGACTGGTACCGGGTTGTCGCAAGTGTCGACATTGCCTTGACAGGACAGCAGAGAAATCCGCACCTTGCCGCCACCGGCATCTTCATTCCCGTACAGCATCTGGTTGAGACTGGTGAGCACCGGCGGCACCGTGCGCGGAGTACGGTCGTCCGGCAGCACGATGACGGTACCCACCATGCTCATGATGATTTCGGCTTCCTGCGGATCGAAGGCAGTGCTGCGCTTGAGCGCCTCCCAGGTCAGATTGCCGACAAACGGTGCCATCGCCCGGGCACTTGCATCGCCACTGCTACGACCGGCATTGAGCACGTTGTTCTGCTGCGCCGGATTGCAGCGCCGGCGCGCGGCATCCTCGTCACTTTCCAAACCAAGTTGCAGCGCCACGCGCACGCACGACGAGAACGCATCAAGACCGCTCGCATTCGCGCCACCGCGCACCAGCGCCTGCGCCGTCTCGCAGGAATTGATGCGGGCATTGTTGATGAAGGTCTCAAGACTCTTGATCCACTCGACCTTCTGCCCGAGCAGCGGCGACACCGACGACAAGGCCAGCTGGAACGCGACACCCGGCAACGCGGCGGTAATATTTTTCAGAATGTTCTTGAACTCGGCGGCAGACACGTGCGAGAAGCTGCCGCCAAACGCATCGATCCCGCCGCAACCTGCTTTTGCAAACGGGAAGTCGATGGTAGCCAACTGGTACACCTTGTTCGGCGCGCGAATGAACAGGTTGCCGCCCGTGTAGGTGTTGTAGGTCTGGCCGCGAAACGCGCCGGGTGCGGTGATGTTATCGATGGTGCCGAGGTTGTTGAGCATCTTGTCCACCTCGCTTTGCAGGTTGCCAGCAAGGCCATCGTGCGCGGGCAAGGTTGCCATCACCACGGCCAGTACCAATGCGACGGATTTGCGGAATGGGTAGTACGTTTTCATATCGACTCCTTTCATCAACTAGCGCACGTTCATGCGCTTGCTCGCACTCGGCAGCATGCCGGCAGCTTCAGGGCGACTGACAACGTCGAGCCGTTCAAGCAGTTCGCTTTCGGACAGCACGCCAAAGCCGATCGGCGTGATGCGCCCGCTCGCCGGATCGGCCAGATACAACGCCGGCACGTGCTTTACATCGAGCGTGCGGGAAATGCCGTTGTCGATACGCGGACGCGGAAACGCCGGCAACGTGCCGCCATCAAGGCTGATGCCCTCGACCTGCAAACCAAATTTCGCTTCGAACTCGCGCAGGTAGGGCGCGAACGCATGGCAGTACGCGCAATCACCCCGGAAAAAGAAAAACAGCACGTGGCTCTTTGCCAGCGCCGCCACCGAAGTGGCACGGTTGCGCTGGGTCTGCGCATTGAACACATCGAGGGCACGCGCATTGACCGGTCGTCCGGTAACTGTGTAATCGAGATCCGGCGTCGCCCAGATCACGCGCTGCCAGACATCGGCAAAGCGGGAGGACTTGTCGACGACCAGCGCCTGTAAATCCAGGTAACGGCGCACGTTGTCTTCGGTAGGTTGCATGAACGCGATGCGCTGGGCGTCTTCTAGCTGCTTTTGTAAGGCCGCAAAAGCCGTCAGTTCCGGTGACGATTCAGCCGGTTTCGGCTTGGCGGGAGCGGGTGTCGGCCGGGTCTTGGGAGAAGTCTTCGGCGGGTCTTCATACCAGTGCCAGCCGCGTTCCGAATCGCTCCAGTACGTCCCGGCGAAACCGGGTGCCTGCCCGGCGCCGGCAGCCGTGGCGATCAGCCACATCATCACGGGTAGCCAGCGCGCAGCCATCATCACTCCCCTCTCAATTGGCTCGGGGCGGCAAGCCGTCCCGGCAATAGTTCAAATCGAACACGACGGTCCTGCGCTTTGGTGCCAGATCCGCCGGCAACACGACACCGTCCTGTGCGAACACTACTTGCAAGCGGCAGCACCCAGCCTGCGTGAGACGGGACAGCGTCGTCACATCAATCGTGATCGGCGCGTCCGACCGGAAGCGCTGGCTGATTGCCTGTGCCAGCGAACCGACGAACACGCCGTGCGCGTCACCGCCTGGCGCGTCAATGGCAGCGACCATTAGCGCGCGTACATCATTGACCGGCACGCGCGCGACATTGTCGGCACTGGCAGAAGCGGCGGATAACGCGAGGATGATCATGGCCAACGACCTGTCCATCAACACCTCCCTCGCCCGTCAGCACAACGTCCGACCCGGCCAGCGGCAGCACCCTGCACCGCCTGCACATTGGGCAAAGTCGGCACCACCGACGCATAAAACTCCGTCAGGTCCATCGCTGCAAAATCAAGCCGCTGCAATTGCGCAATCGTGAAGCCCGAGCAATCGGGGTTCTGTGCGCCACCCCATCCCTTGCCAACCTGAGTCCGTCCCTGCTCGTTGATCATTCGCGCCAACCGGCTGTTGAAGCAGCAGTGCGAATGGGTGTGTTCGATGCAACTGACGCATTTGCCGAACACCCGTATGCACGACGAGCACCAGCTGCCCGTGTCATGGCACAGCGCTGCGCCTTTTTTGAGGGACAGCAGGCCTTCGTCGCGGCTGCAGGACAGCGTCGAGATCGCGGCAGTGAGCACCACCGCGAAGGCCAGCGACCACGGATCGAAAGCAACTGCAAACGACTCGCCGCTCGACAGCAACACTGACCCCGCCGGCAACGCCGTACCGTTGACCGCAACGGTCACGCCATAGGTCGTGAAAGCACCGTCAAAACCGGCACCGGTCAGCAAGGCACGCGCACCGCGATAAACGAATTCGCGGTTGTCAGCGTTCATCAGCACGTCATAGACCACGCGAGAGCCGACGCCGAACAGCGACTGGTTAGTCATGCCGGCACCGGCACTGTTCGTGGTGCAGCAGTTCTTAAAGAGACGATCACGGCAGCGATCGTCCTCGCCGCGAAAGACCTGCATGCGTGCGGTATCGAGGTAGACACCGGCCTCGCGCGCGGCTTCCATGAAGGTCACCGTGCGAGCGAAATCGGTGTCGCTGGCGTAGGCAGTGTTGAAGCAGTTGCCGCCGATGCAGCACTGACCGGTAGATGGCTGCGACGCGGCCAGGCAGCTGCCGTAATAGGACGACAGGTCACCCAGTGCTGCTGCCGGATTGCGCTGCAAGTCGCGGGTCGCAGCAACGCTCGCATCACTAGCAGAAACCGGAGCACGCGGCACGCCAGCGGAAACAGCCGCGCCATGCTGTGCCTGGCAGACTGGATCCGCTGATGTGTTGTCGCAGGCGCGCAGTCGAGCGGCTCCTTGCTCCTTCAGCGTTGTCGACCCGGCCAGCCCGACCTCCGGTGGCGTCGTCGTGTAGCCCGGCACCACAGAACGGGCACTCGGCGCATCGACCATCCCGCGAATCTCAGCGTTAGCGCTTGCGCCGACCTCGCGGCCCTCGTCGCCGGGGGCGGCTTGCACCGTTAGCTGATGGCTCAGGAACACCATGATCGTCAAATAAACGGTGCAGGATTTCACGGTGCGCGCACTCTCAATTTGTCGAGAAAGCCGTTCGCCTCATGGCCAAAACGCGGCGCGGTCCGTGCGATGAAATCCAGCGCATAGTCGAGCGACACATCCCCCGCGACTGAGACATATGCACCCGGCGGCAGGCACGTCGCTTCGCCGCACTGCTGCGCCTGCACGCCACCGCGCACTAGCACGAAGGTAGGTGCCTTGCTGACCGCAAAGCGATCAAAGGCTTGCGGATCAATCTGCCACGCGACCTGCTGCGTGCCGATCAGGCGACGCACATGGGTCATCGTCTGTTTGAGTGATCCGTTCTCGAAGCCACGCAAGAGCAGTACCGCATGGGCGCGGGCGGCCTGAGCCGCCAGTCGCACCAGTGCCGGCTCGGGCATGGTCAGCGAGACGAATACCAGTAGCGATGGTCCCGTCATCAGGCCTTGTGCTCCCGCGATCCGCTCGCGGTTTGCTTCGAACCGACGGGCCAGCGCTTCGATATCGACCTCTTGCGTACCGGCCGGTTTTGGTAGCGATTCGATGTTTGGTATCGACGGCGCAGCAGCGTCGAGTTCTGCCGCCGACGGGGTGCGATAACGTTCCCGTTCACGATCCAGATCGGCGTCGGTAATGACCGGCTGCGCGGCACACGCACCGGCCAAGACGATGGACAGCATCGACAAGAAAATTCGCTCAGTAGCCAAGGCAGCAGTTCCTTTTCCTGAACAGCAGATACGCAAAGTCCTCACCCTGCACCGGGTACTCCTTGCCGGCACCCCACAGCACCGTGGTGCGACCAAACGGCTGGCAGCACTTGCCGCCGTCCTTGCCGGTATTCGGAATCGGATACGTCAGCTGGGTCTTGTAAGCGCGCTTGTCCATCACCGGTTCGAAGTACGGACCGCACAGACCCGCGGTGCCGTGCGCGCCCCACGCCAGCAATTCGCGATGCATTTTTGCGGTCAACCGCTGTGCGATCAGTACCGATGTCGGGATGCCGCCGAGATGCACTGGCACATGACCATCCATCGGATACAGCCCTCCCTGGCAACCGGCACACCAGAACAGGTCGCGCACGCCGAATCCCACCGACGCCGCCACGCAATCGGCCGCGCACGCCGCGATCGCAACCGGATTAGCGAACAGCGCCGCATCCGGATGCAGGATCAACGACAACTCGTCATCGGCCCACAGAGGATCAACTTCGGTCAGATAGGCGAGATCAAAACCACCCCGCTCAAGGCACGGAAAATCGGCAATCACGTCAAGCCAGTACAGCACCGGGTTGACGTAAAAATGTGCCTGATAAAAGCTCTTGCTGGCGTTGCCGCCATCGCGCGTCTGCAGCGCCGCTTCGGCTGCCGGCAGTCCCGGATCAAGATTGATACCGCCCATCGTCACGAGACAAAACGGCTTGCGCACCACCTCGACTTGCCGCACCGGTTCCCAGAATCCGACCGACAAGCCAATCGTCGGATTGACACCGCACGAGCACACCGGATTCGACGGATTCTCGATATCTTCCTGCCCGCCGAGATTGCCGATCTGCGCCGCGCCGATCGACAGCGGCAGCAGGCAACTCCAGCAGATATCGGTCAGCGGATTCGGGAACTTGCCGGTGCACGTCAGCGCCCCCGCCTGCGCCGTGCTGCAGCAGGCGATGAATAGCACCAGCAGATGGAATAAGCGGGTCGTCATTACAGCACCAGCACATCCACACGCAACCGCATCCCTTCCTGGGACACGAGCGCCGGCACCTGCGTGATGCCGAGTTGCCGTACCAGCGTGCCGCGCTGGTCGTAGTAGACCGGCACGCGCCAGCGCTGCATCAGTTGCAGGTACGAGCCACCGACGAGGATAGGCTTGACCTTGCCGCGATAGCGATCGATCAGCTTGCGCGCGCCATCGACTTGCCGAATGTCACGCGCATCGAAGAACAGCAGGTGCCGCGACAGCGCCACTATTTCCAGCGGGTTCTTGCGGGTACCGGCCGGGAACAGCGTGCGGCCCTTGTCGTCGCGAACCGGTTCTGAAAGCGTAAAAGTCGGATCGATGTAATGCATGCTCTTACTGGTCGCAGCCGAAATGTCGGCCAGCGGCGGCGGATTGCGCACCGACTCGACCGCGCGCGTGCGCGCCTGCTCCTGCAAGCGCGCCAGTTCGCCGCTGCGTTCCTTCTCGCGCAGGCGCTGGCTGATCCACTGCAGCAGATGGGGCTCGCCGATCGGATAGGTCGGACCGATCACGCCGAGGTCATCGGCAATGACCAGCGACGGGAGACACAACGCGATCAGAAATGCGGAGCGGGCCATCTCGCTATCCCTTTCAGAAAAGTACCCATGCCCGACCGGCAATCTGGTCGACGCCAACCAGACCACTGCGGGCATAACGCGAATCGAAACTGTCGGGTCCGTCGCCTTGCATGTAGTAGCGGGCGACGGGAATCACGCCGGGACGGATAACGTTCAGCGGCAGGTCATCCCAACTGCGCGGCTTGGCGAGTCCGACCGGTTCGCCATTGATCCGGACGCTGCGTCCATCAACCGAAATACGGTCGCCCGCGACACCTCGTATCCGCTTGAAAAATGGCGCACCCTGCAACGCGATATCGCACTCCTCGTCGCCGCCCACATAACGAAACACAACCAGATCGCCCCGTCGCAAATCCTCCGGCGCGTGTTCGAGATAGACGACACGAAACGGCAGGCTGTGGCTGACATTGACCCGTACGTGATCGAGCGCCCAGCCATACGCGATGACACCAGCCAACCACAATGGCCAGCATCGGCGAACCTGCAGCGCCAGCGCGATACTCTGGTCAAGTCGGCGGAGCAGCCAGCGTTGCAGAAGCGAAGCCATCGTGTTTATCCCCTTTGTCTAACCCGGCAAGCCGAGCTTGTGCCGCAGCAGCGGCGTCAGGTCGATCGTGTCCGGCGAATGCCCGAGGATTGCCGTGCGCACCAGCACCAGACAACCACATTCCTGCGGCAGTTGTTCCAGTGCGACGGGCAGATCGCGGGCGAAGTCCGAAGCGATTTCCATCGCCTTCTGGCGGTCCCGCTCAGTCGCACCGGCGCGAGTGACGATGTCGGCGAACTGCTTTTCCTTGACGGACCAGATGGCGGCGATGTCGATGACACCGACCCGCCGCATCGGCAGGATGACGAGCCGGTGATAGGCCGTCAGCACCATCGCAATGAGCACCAGACTCGCGACAAAATGGATGACGAATGCACGGTTCATCGGGTCCCCCTTTCACGCAGCACGTCAGCAATCGCCTCGTCGATCGACATCCCGCGCGCGAGCCGCTCATCGATTGGCTTGTTGTCTTCGAGCCTGTTGGAAAACAGCAGCCGGGTATAGGGATCAAGCACCAGTCGTGCGACGCCCTCCCCGACCGGCGAATAGATGTACATCTCCGAGAACGCACCCGGTTCGAGGCGCAGCGAGTTCAACATGCGTTTCTTGTTCTCGTCCATGACGATCTTGCCGTGGCGGTGCAGCTGCTCGATCGATTCCTTCTTGTTGCGCAAAATGAAGAGCCAGTCCGAGCACTGGAACGCCACTTCCATCTGGCGCGAACCGTAGTAATCGTCGGCCTGCTGGGTCGCAGTAATGAGGCTGCCACCGTACTTGCGCGCGCGGCGCGCAGCCTCCTCGACCACGGCTGCCTTGATCGGATCATCGGCACCGATGTCACCCAACTGCTGCTTGAGCTCGTCGATGATCAGCAGTTTTTTGCGATTGCGCGTGAGGTACATCTCGCCGGTGATGCGATTCAACAGCAGCATGTTGATGACCGCGTGCAGGTCGGGTTTGCGCTTGAGCTCCTCGTTCTCGATGACGACGAAATCGTTGGTGAAATCAACGTTGGCACGTCCCTCAAAATAGCGTGCGTACACGCCGCTGCGGGTATAGGGTTCGAGCATCAGCGCGAGGTCGCAGATACGCTGGTCGACCGGACCATCGAAGTCCGGCAGCACGCCGGCCTTGAAGACCGATTGCAGTGCCGTGATCGTGGTCTCGCGGCCGTACTGATTCCAGCAATGGACGATCGCCTTGTTGATGGCCTTGCTCTGTACTTCTTCGAGCGTCTGGCTCATCGACGCCATCTTGCAGATGACCGGATGCAGCAAGTCCATGTCTTCGTTGATGTCGACCACGTACGAAAACGGATTCAAATTGATCACCGTCTCCGGCTTGAATTCGATGTACTGCCCGCCGACCTTTCGACACAGCTTTTCAAAACTGCGACCCAGATCGAGGATCCAGACTTTCGCACCGGTGGCACTGTACGACCAGGCGAATTCGTTGAGCAGTACCGACTTGCCGCCACCGGGCGAACCGACCACGGCGGCGCTGTAATTGCCCTCGACGTTGTCGAACATGTCGAGCGTCATCACTTGGCCGCGCCGACCAACCAGCAGCAGCGTCGGCGTATTGGTGCCGCGCCATTCCGCGATCAGTGGTGCAAGATGCACCGCGTTCGATGCCTTCTTGCGCGTCGTGCGTTTCTCGCGGCGCAGGTCGGCAAACAGTGCCGGCGACAGCATCATCGGCAGGCTTGCGAGCAACGCTTGCCGGTGCATGTAGACGTCGTTATTTAGCTCGAAGCCACGTCCGCGCCACAGCGCCTTGACGGCTTCCTCGGCCCGCAACGCCTTGTCCGGGCGCGTGAACAACGCGACCTGGTGGTACATGCTGATCGCCGCGCCACCCTGGTCGATCGCCTGCGCCATGTCGTTCCAGTCATCGAGTTTTTTCTGGACATCGGGCATCACGTGGGACATCGTACTGCGCGCATTCTGCGTCGCGCGCCAATGATTCGCTGTGACTGATGTGCGCGAGCCAGTCGGGTCCGGCACGTGCACGCCCATCGTGATGAGGAACGGACACGGGTATTGCAGCGCCGGTTGCAGCATATCGCCGATCAGTGCGCCCATGTCCCACAGCGGATAGGTTTCGGGAAAGGACTTAATCGAATAGAAGCGCACTTCCATCTCATCAACGTGACCGACACGGCCAAGGCGCAAACCATAAGGCGTGGCTTCCTGCACCGTGTCGCGGTCGACAATCTGGTCGCGGATCGCGCGACCGTCGTCGTAGTGCAATCGAGCCGGATCGCACTGGAACAACCGGTCCGCATTCGTGAACAGCGCGCACCAGTTGATCAGATCATCTGCACCACGAGGCTCGTTAGTCAGTTCGGCGGCGCGCAAGGTCGCGCTAATACTGTCGCGCAGCGTGACTGCTTCATTGATGCGAGCACGTTGACCTATCGTTCCCGGCAAAGAGACGCTGATCAGCAGACGGAAATTGCGGATCGTGAAGTGGTAACCGGGTGCCAGACTGCGCTGCGCTCCGTCCAGAAAATGGGCAACCCGACGACGCGCCAGCGCACGATAAACATTGCGGTTGCGCGCTGGCCGTCCTTGCGCGCCTGTCCTTTCGGCCTGATCCGCATCCTCGACACGCAGGCTCGCATAACGCCGCAAGGTGTCGCGCAGATGCGGCGACGCCAGCAGATGGAACTGCACGCCAGCCAGTGCCGGGCATGATGGAAAAATCGATTTCATCACGTCCGCCATGGTCTGGTCGCCACCGCTTTGCGGCATCACTTCCAGCACGAAACCAATCGTGTCGCGATTGACGAAGATGCCGTCATCGGGCGAATAACTGAGGTACGGCAACCAGCTAGCAAAATGATCGGGGCGGTCGTCACGCGGTCCCATACCTAGTAGCGACTGCATGCCATCAAGCCAGCCACCGATGCCGGTCGATGACGTGCCGTCGTCGTCAGGTATCGGCATTGAGTAAGTCGAGTTCGCCATCCTGCCCTCCTAATTTTTGCCTCCGGCGCTGGCCGGTAGCTGCGGAAATGGTAGCGGTGTAGACACGGGCGACGACACCTCACCGCTACCGTCCTTCGCCTGTAAGGGCTGCCTGATCGTGACGCCGGCATCTCGCGCCGGTCGCGGGTTGTGGTCCACCAGCCAGCGGCCGTTATCGATACGCACGTACACATGCTGCTCACCGATCAGGTCGCTGTCTGCGTCCTCGTAGGGCTTGATCCAGAGGCGCAGGATGCGGGGCGGCGAACGTAATGCCGATGCCGATACGTCGGGTTCGGCTTTCGTGACGGGACGAGCAGATGTCGATGCCTCTTCTGGCACCTCGGCACCACCTGCACTGCGCTGCTGACCGGGCAAATTCCCACGCATCGCATTGGCGTAGGTGCCCGATACCGATGCACACTGCACGCCGGCGGGGGCCTTGCAGGCATAGCCAGACGAGCCGCCCAATCCGGCCATAGAGGTGCAGCCGCCCAACGCCATCGTGGCGAGGGACAGGATTAAACGGGAGGATTGCGAGGCCATCATTCGGGACTCCTTGTCGAGGTAAGAGCTTGGGTCTTTTTGCTACCGGCACGGGGATCGTCAGCAACCATCCAGGCCTTCAACACGCCGGCATCAGCAGCGCCCATGCGCACGCGGCCATCGCCAGCGATCAGTGCCGGCGTGCCGTGCAGGCGGAGTTTTTCAGCGAGTGCGCGGTTGCGCTGCAACGGGTTGTCACAGGCAGGACTAGTCGCTAACTGCGATTCATCACCGCGCAACATGTAGGCTGACCACGCGGTGGCGGCATTGCGCGTGCACCAGATCGCCAGCGGTTTGTCGGCACCCTGCAAAGGGACCAGGAACGTGTAGATCGTGATGTCGTCAAGCTTCGCCAGTTCAGGCTCCAGCGTCTTGCAATGCGGGCAAAGCGGATCGCTGAACACGGCCAGCACACGCGAGCCTTTGCCGCGCACGGTTTTGATCGCATCGTGCAGTGGCAGATCGCTGAAGGCGATACGCGCATCGCCGCTGTCTTCCTGTTGAAGCACGCTAAGTTTCGGTGCCGTCAGGTCCTGCATGGTTTGGACATCGACAAGTCGCCCGAACAAAAAATAGCGCGCATCGCGGCCGACATAGACGACGCTGTTACCCATCACGACTTCGTAAAGTCCGGCCACCGGCGTCGTCGATACGCGTGAAAAATGTGTGCCGGGATAGCGCTGCTGCAGATCGGCAAGCACCGCTTTCTCGTCATCGGCGGCGTACGCCTGGGCGGCGATACCGACCAGCGTAAGCGCAAGTATCCAGTCAATTGTCTTCATCATCAGCCACCGGATTAGAAGCGAACAAAGCATTCCCGCGCTGCGTGGGACCGTTGACCGGCGCATCGATCACCACACCCTTGGTGATCACCAGATCGACCTGCCGGCCGGCATCCACTTCGATGACCGGAAAGATCGTCTCGGCCATCTTGATGTAGTACTGCGCGAGCCGATCGAGTGCCTTGCCGACACCAACCGACGCGCCATACTCGAGCGCCTTGCCGCTGTCGATGGTCTGGGTCGATCCCAGCGGCGAGACCGAGATCGTGCTCGTTCCCGTGCCAAAGGCCTGACCAATGCCACTGGCAATCCCGGCCATCAGCGCACGCGCCAGCAACTGACCCTGTTTCTCGATGAGCCGTCCGCGTACGCCAACCTTGCCGTCTTCGCCGAATACCGATCCCTGAATCTTGACCTCCAGTGCACTGCCGTCATGCCGGATGCACGACAGGTTTTCAGTACGCAGGTAAGCACGCTCGCTGGAGATATCACCGTAGCCGGCCGCCACCACGAAACACTCCTTGACCTGTGCGCGAAACCGGTTCGGCAGCACGGCGTTGTCGTCGAGTTTCAGCAGTACCGGTTGCGGATTGCTTTGCGACTGGCCACCGGTCGGGGCATCGAGCCCACCGAGCAATACCGCGCGGGTGAACGACACCGGCAAGTAGTCGTTCGCCGATTGGCCCTTTGCATCGTTACCGCTTTTGTCCGAGCCGGGCTTGGCCGGGGTGGATGCCGCAGATGCTGATGATGTCACCACGGGAGAAATGCTGACGCGCACCAGTCCGCTCGCTGGCACCTCCGGCACCGAAAAATTGACTGCCGGCGCTCCCGCTGGCAACGGCGTGAATGACGCTGTCTTCGACGGCGGTGGCGGCGGTGGAAGAGAGGACACAGGCGGAAATGCATCTGGCACCGGCATGACCGGTACCGGATTGGACATCGACGGCGTCGGCTGCACGCTCTGCACCAGTTGCTTTTCCAGACTCTGGAAGCGGCTCAGCACCTGCTTGTTGAACTGATCCTGCGTGGCGCGATCGGCTTCGTGTTCGGCCAGTTTTTTGCCCGCTTCACCGACCCAGCGGTCCCGTGCATCGACCTGCTGGCCGGCCGGCATCACGTTGTTCACCGTCGCCGGCCTTGTCCCCGACAAGTCGGCCTGCTGCGTTTTTCCAGACCCGCCACTCTTGTCCGACACGACAAAAATCAGATAGAAAATGCCGAACACGGCAAGGCACAGCCCCGTCACCGTCAGCCATTGACGCTGCCGTACCGGCAAGCGAGCGAGCAGTGCATTAAGACGTTCGCGCATGGTTCAACTCCCCGCCCGCAAGATGACCACGCTGGTCGTATCGCCGGGCCGCAGGTTGTGGTGGTCGATGGCGACACCGAGCACCTGCTCGCCATCACGATCGAATTCTTCTTCGGCCAGCACCATCGGCTGGTCGGACACATTCGTCAGCGCATACAGTTCGCCACGCAGTCCGCGTCCTTCGATGGTGCGCATCAGCGTGAAGCGCGCTTCTTTCCAGAGCGGCACCGTGCGACCGATCTCGTCAACGCGTAGGTCATTCGTCGGCGTATCGGAGGCCAGCGCGACCAGTAGCGACTTCAAGGCGCGAACGCGAGAGGATGAACGCGCACCCTTGCCCGTTTCCGACCCTGCGGACTTGCCGGTCAGGGAGCGATCGCGCAAAACGATGGTGTCGACCGGCATGTCGACACGCGACAGCAGCAGCGTGTACGTCGCGCCACTGGTCGAGACGAACAGGCTGACCGGCTTCGTGCCACGACCGATCGGTTTGATGAAGATTTCACCCTTGTCGCGATCGCATTCGAGGGCAAGCTCGGCCGCCGGATTGGGTACTGGCGACGGTGGTGGCATGCCACCCGATACCGGTGCCATCGTCGAGCAATTGCTGGCACTCACATTGCCGAACACATCGGTGATGCTCGCGCCTTCGACCTTGATACGGGTCGGTTCGGCAAGCGCGATATTGGCCCGCACGGTCACGCCGTCGCGGGCATCGACGAGTTGCAGCGCGTGCGCGCTGCCTGCTTCAATCGCGCAGGCTGCCGCGATCGGCCAGAAGTGCCGCATGGTTAGTCCCCGGATTTTCATAGGGAATCTCCTTGAAGGTATGCAGTTGGATCCGGTTGCCGGAATACTGGAACGCGACGAGATAGGCGCGTCCCTCGCCGTCGGTCTCGACACGCGAGCCGTTGATGATGGTCACGAGACGACCCTTGATGACCACCGACAGCGTGTCTTCGCTAGTGAAGAACTGCTGCACGGCGAAGAAGGTGGCTGCGTTGATTTTCTTCAGACGATCGGCCTCGATATCCTGCCGGGTGCGCAGTGCGCTCGTGGTTTCCGGCGTGACGTACTGCAGCAGTACGTCACGCTTCCAGTCGATGTTATTGGCCGTCACATCAAGGATCAGCGACGCGGTGTACGCGCCCATCTGTTCGAGATACGACGCGCTCACGCGGTCCTTGCCGACCCAGAATGTCTTGTCGATGGTCGGCGGCACGACGATGATTTTTTCATTGCCGGCCAGTCGCAGGAACAGCAGCGCACTGACGATGCACAGCGCCAGCAATCCGTAGATCAGCCGGCGCTATTCGACCAAGCGCTCGCGCAGCGCCTGCAAATCCTGTTCGTGACGGAAGAGGTTCACCCGATCATCCTGCGAAAGTGGGACGGCGGCGTGCGCTTGAGCGGCGAGAAAATCGCCGGCAAGTACCAGTAAGCCAAATGCAGCATGAAGGCCGGATGCTTGTCGGCGCGTCGGCGGCTGTACCAGCGACTGGCCCAGATGCCAAGAACCGCGCCGACCAGGCTTTTCCAGCCGAACTGGAAGCTGTCGGCCAGTGCCGCGAAGCCGAACAGCACGATGAACGGCAGTGCGACATCGAGATCGATGAAGCCAAGTTTCCAGGTATCGTCGAGCCGGCGCGGGATGCGAGTTTCGCTACTCATCGTGTTCTCCGTGTGCCCTGCCGGCGTGTCAGACGACGGCACCGAGAATGGCGCCGGCGACGAGCAGCCCGACGGCGCCAAAGACAGCGAGCCCGACGTAGAAGATCACCGGACCGAAATTCCTGAGCGCTGCCAGCGACACGAACGCGACGATGAATCCGAGGAAACCGATCAGTGCCTTGACGCCCGGTGTGAGCGTTCCGAGCGTGGTGAGCGCACCGACCAGCGGTCCGCCGACCGACGCAAGGTTGACCAGGTCGACCGCCTGCGCGGTGGTCATCGCCAGCCACGAGACAGCAAAGGCAAGCACGGCCAGGGCGATGGTTTGCCTGCGTGACGGACTGGATGAGTGAATCAATGAGTTTGAAGTTGCCATGTTCGATATCTCCGGTTGAATGAAAATTGGGGACCGCCGGCATCGGTGGTGGTCCACGAATCAATGCAGGAAACACGCTGGATAAGGTCACATTCATCAGGCACCCGTAGCGTTGTTGGCCGAGGTGACGAACACCACCTCGACTCTTCGATTACGTGTGCGACCGGATGCACTGTCGTTATCGGCGACATAGCAGCACGCGCCTTGCGCATCGATCCGGAAGATCGTCAACGCCGGCACTTCGTGGCGCAGCAGATAGTCGCGCACGGCCACTGCGCGCCGGAGGGCCAGACGCGCATTAGCAGCAGGCGAACCGGCGTTATCTGTGCGGCCACGAATGACAATGTGCGATGCGGCGCGGGCGACGGCGAGCTTGTCGCGCAATGCGTTGCGCGCTTCGGATGTGAGCACCGCGCCGCCTGTTGGAAAGCCTATCGACAGTTCTTCGATAGTCGTTACCGGCTCTGCCGCACGGGTCTCTATGGCAGTTTTTGGAGTAGGTGTCAGACAGGTCTGCGCGATGCACTGCACGTAGACCGCATGCGGTCCGAATGCAAGCTGTTCGATACGGACAGGCATGACCGCTGGTCTGGTGCGATACATCGCGCTCGTCTTTTTGGGCTCGATGGCACAACCGGCAACAGCGATCGCCGCAGAGAGCGACAAGCACAGCGGCATCAGAAAAATGGCGTGGCGAATCATGACATCGCCTTCTCAAGATGCCGATACACCCGCCATGCATAACGTGCCCGCGCCTGCTGGCAAGCGGCTCCCTTCAAGGTCGAGCACGACGCGTTGTACGCGCCAACGGCATCCCAAGTCGCGCCGTACCGCGCAAAATTGTGCGACAGGATCCAAGCGCCGACCGCGATATTGGTGCACGGCGTGTACAGGTCCTGCTCCCGGATCCCGTGCCGTGCAAGGCCGCGCAGGTGCGACGAATTGATCTGCATGAGACCGATGTCGTAGGTACCGGAACGGGCATGTTGCGACCGGTTGACGGCGCGGGGATTCAAGTTTGATTCGACGCGGGCGATGGCTTGCAGGAGATGAGGAGAGATGCCGTAGTGGCTGCCGGCGTCTTCCCAGCACGAGCCCGCATGGGCGTTGAATGCACAAAAAAACAGCATTAATGGCAGCCGGTAAAAACGCATGCAAGCCTCACTTCGAGTTCGACAGCATCACAAGCGACATGGAGATTGTTACGTCGGTATGGAAGTCATCGTAGGTAGATCGAAGCTGACTGTCTCGCCGAAAAGCCACCCGAATAATGCAGCTCTCGGTCTCCCACTTCAGGCACGCCGGTGATAGTTGGCGACGATGCCCCGGCTCGCGAGACTGGCGACCACCACCGCAACGAATAGTGTCAGAGGATGCAAGGTCACCGGCAATACGACGGCGATCAATGTGGCGCTCAACGTCATGATCAGCACCAGCAAACACAGGCCAAACATTTCCGGATTGAGCTGGACGAATTCGCGACTGCGCACTATCCGCACGACGAAACCATCGAACAGCAGCGCGAACGCCAGCAGCACTCCGACCGGCCACCACTGCATCAGCACCGACACCCGGTACAGCGCCAGCGTCATCAGTGTTTCGACCGAACGGAAATACGCGTTGTGCCACAGCTTGTTTGCAGCCTTGGCCATCTCGCCCGCAACGGCACGGTCGACCGGTGACAGCGCATCGGTAACGGCCTGCACTTTCAACTCCGTTTTAGCTATTGATGCATCACCGAGCGCAGCCTTCCAATCCAGCATGCGGTCCAGAATCTGATGCGCCGGATCGACACCCCAATACGCGACATTGATCGCATGCTCCTGCCGCAGTTGCGCGACGAAACGCTCAGGCGGATGCGCCGCCGGCAGGTACAGGACGATAACCGTCAGGATCAGCGCGGCACCCAGTACGAGGTAGCGCATCAGCGCTCTCCCCTAGCTCCGGTTTCCCAGTCGATGATCGGGAACCGTCCCTTGATCAGCCTGCCACCGGAGACCGAGGCGAAATACTGCAGGTTCGGCAGTTTGCCGAGCACCTCGGCCGGCACCATTTCCTCGAACGACTCGCTGACCTGCTGCGAATACACCGACGTGAAATCACCGAGGTGCGCATCGGCTGCCGTATTGAGTCCGACCTTCAGCGTGTGGATCGCGGTCTTGCCGAAGGTCTCGACGATGAAGTCCTGCGTCGGCCTGTCCTTCGAGCGCAGCGCGATCAGATTGTTGAGATTGCCCAGCGCCATGCGCGCCGCTTCCTCGCTGCCCAGACGTTTGGCGAGATCGGCCAGCGTCTGCATCGCGCAGGTGGTGTAGATGCCGGACTCGGCACCCTTGTTGAGGATTTCGATCAGCGGCTGGTTGATGACGTTTGCCACCTCGTCGACGAACAGCGCGATGCGTGTCCGGTTCAGATTGAGGTTGTAGCGCATGCCAGCAAAGGCCGCGAGGTCAGCCAGAAAGATCGCAGCGATGGCCGAGGCCACGCCCGGATCGGGTAGCGAATCGAGCGCGAAGTACAGTACGTGCCCGCCGCGTACGACCTTTTCCAAGTTCATGATCGGCCGCTCGTCATCCGGATCGAACGGGTCCGGCGACAGCGAGCGGCCGAGGTCACCGGATGTCAGCATCGACAGGATGGGCACGAGGTTGGCGGTGATCTTCTGGTAGTGCTCACGATTGTGCCGGAACGTGCGTACCTGCGAATCGATGACCTTGGTGCGGTCGGCTTTTGGCACGTGCTTCTCGTAGTAGCTAACGTAGGCCATCAGGTCGCTGGTCGCGGTCTCGGAAGGACGTTTCATATGGCCGCGCTCGGCCGCCTGCCGGTAACGCCGTAGCTCATCGCTGTCGCGCCAACCGGTGCCCATGTGCGCATCGAAGAAGCGGATCAGCGAGGCTTCGAGCACTGGCTCGATGCTGCCTTCGATGTATTGCGTCAGCTTCGCCAGATTCGGCCGGTCCTCGATTTCGACCAGCCCCTGCACCACCACGTTGACCGCATCCCATCCGAACGAACTGAAACTGCCGGACGTATCCGGCGGCATGATGGACTGGATGCGCGAGGCCAGTTCGGTCGGTTTCTGCCAGTTGAACATCGGATCGAGCCGCACCCCACGCTCGGGAAAAGCCGGATGGAAATCGAGGAACGTGTCCGGTGCGCGCGTATCGGCGCAGGCTTTCATCACGGCACCCTTGAGCCGCTTCGAATTCTTCGGATCGAAAATGATGACCACATCGCCGCGGTATACCGCCTGCGAGACCAGCACAGACAAAGCCACACCCTTCCCCGACTGCGTCGTTCCGGCGATGCAGGTGCCACCCTCGAAATTGAGCAGCGGCCGGTACAGCGGTCCTTCTTTTGGTTCGACGCCGTGGATGTAGGGCATGCCGATTTCGGCATCCGGTTGCGGGTCGCTCTGGTAACCGAGCAGGCGCAAGATCCACGGCGAGACGAGGACATCGCGGTAATTGATCTTGGCCAGTTCGTACAGGCGCTGCGAATGGACCGGCTGCCACGCGAAACCGAAACCGAGGAACACGCGGTCGTCGGCTTGCTCGCAATACTGCCGCAAGCGATCGGTCGTGATGATCTGCATCGCATGGCCGCTCAGCGATGCGCGGACGACCAGGATGCGTATGGCCTGGTACCAGCGGAGCAGTGCCGCCACGAGGCACAACGCTGACAAGCATCGGAGCACAGGCCACGGCGCAACACCTTGGGAATCCAGATAGAAAAACGCGACCATCGCGGCAAGCCAGACCGTGCCGGCATAGGCCTCGCTGGCGGCGCGCCAGGGCATTTCATATTTGCGGATCAGCATCGTGAGGGACTCCAGGAATGAAGCGCGGGTGGATCACGACGCCGGTGGTTTCCTGATCGCGGAAACGGCGAGTGACTGTACGCGACGGACCATCGCCGGGGACCACTAGCATTGCGCAGTCATGCAGGGCACGAATGACGAGTGCGGTTTCGCGTTGGCGGCTTTCGAATTCGCACAGTGGAATGAAGACGCCTTCGGCGATGACGCAAGCGGCAGCGCTGGGTTCGTCGCAGTTCATCGTGGCGACGATCTCGGCCAGAACCTGTTTGACGGCGGGATTGAGACGGACCGGGGCTTCCAGTGCGTAGCGGACGGTTTTGGCGGGTGGTGAATCAGGAACAACAGATGATGCGGTGACTGTTAATTCGAGTTCGCTTTGCTCTGGTGTGACGGCAGTGAAAGGATGCTTACGTTGCGACAAGCAATGTAGTGGCTTTGGTTCATGGTCGAGTGCGGACAACAGGATTGCTGGCGACGACAACCGAACCGCCAGCACAGGTGCATTCGATGCTGGTGGGCGGATCGTCCACAGTGACTCGCCTGACGGCGGCGCATCGAGGATACCTGCCGCATCAAGGATTGCGAGGATGGCTTCCACGTCGCTTGGCATGCCGGCTAGGCGATCGGCCTCCAGCAATGCAACGATATCCGACGCGACGTTCGGCCAGACCAGATACAACCCATCCGTGTCGAACCAGACGCGCGACTTCTCGGCATTAACGTTCCATGCCGGCGACGACACGATCAGGCGTCGCATCGCGTCCAGCAGGTAGCGTTCCAGATGCGCACCGACATGCGGCTTGCCGCCGCGGTCCGCACTGACCGACAGATCCCGCTCAATGACAAGCGCGGTGGCGCGCCGCACCAGTTGCTCCAGCACGTTGGCCTCGCGATGGAGCGGCATGCCGCTCACGCACGCCATCAGGTGCGGCACGATCACACCGTTGTCGTCCGCTAGATTGGCAAGCATGTCCTTCGGCACGATGTGCGGCAGCGCGAAGACACCGAGTGCACGTACCTCCTGCGCTTCGGGTAGCCAGCGCAGGAAGTACCGCTTGCGCTGTCCTGTGGCCAGCCAGGCTTCGAGCGGTTCGAGATACGGGTGCCATTGCGCACCGGATTCATCAAGAACGATGAGGTGACTGAGCGTGCGATGCAACTCACCACACAGACCTGCAATGAAGGTGGCGTGCCGCCAGCGTGGCTCAAGATGGCGGCGCTTCGTGATGGTCATGCGTCCGGAAAAGATGTGGCTGTCGGTGGCTTGCAGCGCATAGAAACCGATTTCCAGGCTCATGCGCAGCAGGCCGCCTTGGCTGGAGAAATAATTATCGGCGGTGGCGGGTAGCTGGTGGACGTAGGCGGCGAAGCGGCAGATTACGGCCAAGATATCGCGCTGGTAGGTGGCTTCGTCGGTGCCGTAGGCGAGTTTTATGCGACGTAAAAGATCGGCATTTTCTGTCAACAGTGTTTCAAGTGGTGTAAGGGAAATCACCGAATCTGCCAAGCGATGGGCAGAGGGCCGAATAGCTAATGGCGGATTTTCTTTGTCAACCGAGGTGTCATGCGACGCGGGGCCTGCTGACAAGCTAGGCGTAGAAATCTCGCGTCGTGACAAAAAAAATGGGAAGGAAAACATTTCGGCATCGCAGGATCAATGCTGACTAGGTTGGCTTGCTTCGCGCGCCAAAGCTATTCGGAAAAGTGGATTTTGAGTGCCCCTTTCAGATTAGATGAACATCTAAAGTGAAGTGCCCTGAGACAGCGCCGGTGCGTATTTGTCAGGACAGACCCAATGATCCCGATCGAAAACTATAACGGCCAAAAAATTGCAGCTCCAAGGTATTAAACAGGCCAAGAGTTATTTCATGCGGAATATTTCTTCCGTAGTTAGCCCTTGCATCCCGGAATTTACAAGAATACTATTATTGAAAACATTATCAATAATCTATTTGGGGTGAAGATGACTAACGCTAGCGACCAAAATAAGAAAAATACCTCAGAGGCAACCGGGCTTCGCAAAGGTCTAACCAGTTACGGGGACAACGGCTTTTCTCTTTTCCTGCGCAAGGCGTTCATCAAGGGAGCCGGATACAGCGACAACGCGCTTGACCGTCCCGTCATCGGTATTGCAAACACTGGCAGCGCATTCAATCCATGCCATGGCAACATGCCACAATTGATTGAAGCAGTGAAGCGAGGGGTAATGCTGGCCGGAGGATTGCCTATGGACTTCCCTACTATTTCGATCCATGAAAGCTTTTCCTCACCGACCTCGATGTATTTGCGCAACCTGATGTCAATGGATACGGAGGAAATGATTCGCGCACAACCAATGGATGCCGTCATCCTCATTGGTGGTTGTGACAAGACCGTCCCGGCGCAATTAATGGGCGCGGCATCGGCAGGTATTCCTGCGATTCAGCTAGTTACCGGATCGATGCTGACAGGCTCCCATCGCTCAGAAAGGGTTGGTGCCTGTACAGACTGCCGCCGTTTCTGGGGAAAATATCGCGCTGATGAAATCGATCATGAAGAAATTAGTGCGGTCAATAGCCAGTTGGTAGCCAGCGTCGGTACGTGTTCGGTGATGGGAACCGCAAGCACCATGGCATGTGTGACGGAAGCCTTGGGAATGATGTTGCCGGGTGGAGCATCACCCCCTGCCGTCACTGCCGAACGAATCCGGATCGCCGAGCGTACCGGCGCAACCGCCGTTGAAATGGCCAAAAATGGATTGACGCCCGATAAGATCATGACCGCAAAGGCATTTGAAAATGCCCTGCGTGTCTTGCTGGCGATTGGCGGTTCGACTAACGGCATTATCCATTTGACAGCAATCGCCGGGCGCATGGGTATTGATCTTGAACTTGACCGACTTGATGCAATTGGCCGGGAAACACCCGTGCTCATCGATTTAAAGCCGTCGGGTCAGTACTACATGGAAGATTTCCACGCTGCAGGTGGGATGCACGCGCTGCTACGTGAACTTAAACCACTCATGCATCTGGATACACTGACAGTTACTGGACGCACATTGGGGGAAGAGCTTGACATCGCCGGACCAGGCTTCCCTCAGTCGATCGTGCGCCCGTTCTCAAGTCCAATTTTCCCCCAGGGTGGAATTGCCGTTTTGCGCGGAAATCTTGCGCCAGGCGGCGCCATCATCAAGCAATCCGCTGCCGATGCCGGCTTGATGGAACACGAAGGGCGGGCTGTAGTCTTTGAAAATATTGAAGATATGGCTTTGCGGATCGACGATGACGAACTTGATGTCCATGCCAATGACATATTAGTTCTGAAACATATTGGCCCTACCGGTGCGAGCATGCCTGAGGCAGGGTATATCCCAATCCCTAAAAAACTGGCACGCGCCGGCGTCAAAGATATGGTTCGCATTTCTGACGGACGCATGAGCGGAACCGCCGGTGGCACGATCGTATTACACGTCACACCGGAATCAGCCATCGGTGGTCCGCTTGCGTATGTAAGGAACGGCGATCGCATCCGCCTGTCTGTCAAGGAGCGGGCGATTAACTTGCTTGTTTCTGAAACGGAGTTGGCACAACGGATGCAGGAAAATCCGATCATCAGGCCAACCGCCGAGCGTGGTTACCGACATTTATTCCTGAAAACGGTTACTCAGGCGGACAAAGGCGTTGACTTCGACTTTTTGCGTCCCGTTAAAACAAGTCAGGAACGAGCTATTGAAGATCCGGACAACAGCAACATCCAATCTGGATTAAACAAGTCATCGTGAAAAAGACTGCGTTACTCGACTTCAGCTTTCCGGAGTGCCCACTCGCCAATACCCCATTAATTATCGTGACACGATTAATTACACTGAAGATATTAATTTAATTCTCCGGATAAACTTCGATTCATCAGGATGAAATTTCATTGTTCTTTTTTATTGCAATCAGGTTGAAACAATATAAATTGAAAAAACTGAGTTAATAATTATGCGGAGATTTAAAAATATTATTTTTTTGATAGCCAGTATCTCACTAGAATTTACACAGAATGCAAAATATACCTAACTCCGAATCTATCCTAATTCAGGATATTGATACCGAATCCCAAGTGCGTCGGGTCGTCGAAATACTGGAAGAAGATATTGCGTTCGGCTATATGCACCCACGTGAACGCTTGGTCGAGGATGAACTACTTCTACGCTTTGGCTTAAAACGCCACGTTGTACGGCAGGTTCTTGCTGAACTAGAAAAAATTGGACTCGTGGAGCGAAAAAAGAATTTTGGTGCACTGGTTAAATCCTACAGCGTAAAGGAAGTGGTCGATCTTTATATCGTGCGAGAAATTCTTGAGACAAACTGTGCCCGACAAATCAGACTCCCCGTTCCTGCAGAAAAAATGGAAACACTGGAATCCATCCAGAAACAACATGACACAGCAGTGATGGAATCAAACTTACAAGTTGTGTTTAGAATGAATATTGCTTTTCATAAGGCGCTATTTTCCCTATCTGATAATCAGGCACTAACCGAACTCATAGAACTGGCAGCGCAACGTACGCATGTTGTGCGCTCACTCACAATAGTCGTCCCACAGATTCTGGAACAGTCACGCCAAGACCATCACCAGATGATAAAAGCGTTACGAACCGGTGATCAGGATCGTTTGGTCGAACTGTGTCGCGGCCACCTTTTACCTTCGCGAGATGCTTATATTGCACAGCACCGCCGACTGGAATATTCAACCGAACGCACGGATGCAATAACCCAATCAGATAACTCATCGAAAATTTGCTAATAAAAAGATGTAATCAATCTGACAGCCATAGCATTTAGTAAAAGAGCACCTCGAAAAAGACGGTGCGTACACGGAAAATCACTAATCCACGGATTAATAATTCAACGACACAAAGAGACTGGAGTAGCAGATGATTAATAGCATTGACAGACCCAACGCACAAACACATTTCCCGGATAAAATTAATTCTACTGATTTATGTCTGGCACCATTACCAAATGTCGAAGCACCTTTATTTACTGTACCGATTGATTCTTGCGACACGCATGCACATGTGGTGATTAACGACCCCGATCATCCGATGACTGCTAATCGCAGTTATACGCCACCAACTGCCTCTGAAGCGCACTATCTCTCCATGTTGAATTCAACAGGGATGTCACGCGGTGTGCTGGTTCAAATTAGTGTGATGGGAACTGACAATAATTATATGTTGCAAGTACTTCGCAATAATCCGGATCGACTTCGTGGAGTCGCCGTTGTTGACACGGACATTACCGATGAAGAATTGGTTCAAATGCACGATTCTGGTGTTCGGGGATTACGTATCAATACACTCTTCGGCGGCGGCATCAGTTTCGATGCATTGGAGAAACTTGCGCCCAGAGTTGAAGAGATGGGATGGAATATGCAATTCCTCATGGACGCCCGTCAGTTGCCAGAATTAATGCCTAGAATGCGTGCCCTTCCATGTACCTGTGTTATCGATCATATGGGACATATGCCTATGCCAATTAGTTTAGACGACCCTGGAACTCAGGCACTTTTTAGCCTGGTAAAAGATCATGGGTTTTGGGTTAAGTTATCCGGCGCCTATCGGATGTCCGAGCACTATCCTGAATTTTCTGATGTAACACCATTGGCGAAAGCATTGATTAATATCGCCCCGGATCGAATGGTATGGGGAAGTGATTGGCCACATGTCGCAATCAAGCGTATGCCAGATACAGGTCGTATGCTAAACCTGTTAGCAACATGGGCTCCGGACGAAAAAATCAGAAACAAAATTTTGGTTGAAAATCCTGCTGTTTTATACGACTTTTAACTAATAAACATGCTTTGAAAATTTTGTGCCGCTTTAAATTTTTTTACATAAATATATACCGCTACACCTAGATTTAAAAAGAAATAAAATTAAAATAATATACCGGAGATAAAAATGAGTTGGTATTCAGATCTTAACCGTACAGAGAAACGCACCTTTATTGCGGCCTTCGGAGGATGGGCATTAGATGCGTTAGATTTCATGGTGTTCACTTTTGTGATTACCACATTAATGCACCTATGGGGAATAAGCAAAGCAGAAGCCGGCATGCTTGGCACAGTGACTCTATTATTTTCAGCTATTGGAGGGTGGTGCGCAGGAATTCTTGCAGATCGTTATGGCCGTGTAAAAGTATTACAAATCACAATTATCTGGTTCACTGTCTGCACCGTATTAATTGGATTTGCACAAAACGTAGAGCAAATTTTTGTTCTGCGAGCGCTTCAAGGATTAGGTTTTGGCGGTGAGTGGGCTGTTGGCTCGGTATTAATGGGAGAAATAATCCGGTCAGAGCATCGTGGAAAAGCCGTCGGCACGGTACAAAGCGGGTGGGCTATTGGATGGGGCATTGCGGCCTTGCTCTATACGGCTGCTTTTACATTCTTGCCAGAGAATTATGCATGGCGAGCCATGTTCTGGGTTGGCGTAATTCCGGCTTTATTGGTAGTTTATATTCGCAAGCATGTTCCTGAGCCGGAAGTATTCAAGAAAACGCGGGCGATTCAGAATGAATCCGCTAATAAGATATCGCCTTGGGCAATATTTTCTCCAAAAATGATAAAAACTACGCTGCTAGCTGCTGTGATGTGTAGCGGAATCCAAGGTGGCTATTATGCGATTACTACTTGGCTACCAACTTTTTTAAAAACGGAACGTAATCTGTCTGTTATTGGAACCGGTGGATATTTGATTGTCATTATCACGGGATCTTTCATCGGCTATCTTATCGGCGCATATCTTACAGATCGTATTGGCCGCAGAGCCAATATTTTGGTTTTTACCGTACTTTCAGTAATCAGCGTCTATTTTTATACACAAGTTGAACTAACGAATACACAGATGTTATTTATGGGTTTTCCTCTTGGAATCGCTGCCTCTGGAATTTTTAGTGGTGTCGGAGCGTATCTCACTGAGTTGTTTCCAACTGCCATCCGAGCTACAGGACAAGGCTTTGCGTACAATTTTGGACGGGGAGTTGGTGCTCTATTTCCCATGCTGGTAGGATATATAAGTCAATCGCACAATCTCGCTTATGCAATCGGATTATTTGCAGGTAGTGCCTACTTAGTTGTTTTCTTTACTGCATTACTACTACCAGAAACCAAAGGACGCAATCTGGACTGGGGTGACGATTTATTCAAGAAGTCTGAATTTGATATTAAATCCACCAGTACCATTTAACTTTACCCCAGATCTTCAATAGGTTGCCTTCGCAAGCAATGTGATTGCAACTTATTGAAGTCATCAGAAACTTTAACGCCACCTGAGAGAACTCTCAATTTCAGTACTCAAAAATGAATCGCTACTGAATACAAGTACCGAATCAACCGTTTTTAAAAAAATAAGTCCCCACCACCTTGTGCTTTGAACGCACTAATTTTTTACCGTATTTGGGAGAAGTCATGGATCGCATCGAATGCATCGTCATCGGTGCCGGCGTAGTTGGACTGGCTATTGCACGCGCACTGGCTATGGCTGGTCGCGACGTCATCATTATTGAAGCCGAGAACGACATCGGCAGCGGCACCAGCTCTCGCAACAGTGAAGTCATTCACGCAGGTATTTATTACCCACCCGGATCAATGAAGGCACGGTTATGTGTCGATGGTCGCCAGCGCCTTTATGACTATTGCGAACAACACACAATTGGCCATAACCGATGTGGCAAACTGATCGTAGCCACGAATAGCGCGCAGCACGAAGGGCTTGACCGGATTGCTGCACGGGCGCAAGCAAACGGCGTCGGGGATTTACGGCGCTTGAGCGGCACAGAGGCTCGACTCATGGAGCCTCAACTGCACTGCACGAAAGCGTTATTGTCGCCCTCGACCGGGATCATCGATAGCCATGGACTGATGACCCAATTATTGGCGGATGCAGAGGCAGCGGGTGCGTCGATTGCCTTTCAAAGCGAAGTCGTCGCCGCCCACGTTGGCACCGGCGACATAGTTCTTGACGTAGAAACACGCGGGGGAGACCACATGAGCTTGTTGGCAGGCATGGTCATCAACGCTGCGGGCTTGGCGGCACCGAGGATCGCGCGTCACTTCAAAGGTTTGCCAGAGCAATGTGTTCCATCGGCTTTTTATTCCAAAGGTAATTATTTCTCGCTCGCTGCGAAAGCGCCCTTCTCCACCCTGATTTATCCTCTGCCTGAAGACGGTGGTCTGGGAGTACACCTGACGCTCGACATGGCAGGTCAGGCACGCTTCGGACCAGATGTCGAATGGCTGGACATTGCCGATGACAGACAAATTGACTTCAAAGTGGACGCCCATCGCGCTGATGGTTTTTATGAATCAATTAGACATTATTGGCCAGCGTTGCCCGACGGCGCGCTGCAGCCCAGTTATGCCGGTGTTCGCCCTAAACTAAATGACAACAAAGAAGATCGAGATTTTTTCATTCAGGGGCCTGCTGCACATGGTGTTCCCGGCTTGATTAATCTGTTTGGCATTGAGTCTCCAGGGCTGACAGCATCGCTGGCAATTGCATCGCATGTCTGTGATTTAGCTAGCGAAGTATGAGCCTGTCGCGGCAATGAAAAGGATAGTAAGTAGAAGATCCATTACGTAATTTTCAACCCTCGATCAGCTCTTATAACTCACCATGATAGGCATCTTGCTTATCTATTCCTTGATGCGACTGTACTTGCAAGTACAAACTAGAATTACCGATCTACCGAAAAAATTGATGCCAGACGGCTGATAATCACTCCATTCAGCGAAGACCGCGAACAACCCTGAAAGCTCTCCCTGATCCGATCATTACTGCCAAAGCGAACCACCAGTTTGCAAAAGCAGCATTCCGCAGTCCCCGTCCTCGACGACAACGCCGTCAGATAACGCGAACGACAAACAGCACAATTAGCCACCATGAAACTGGGTTTGAGCACTCCCCAGATTCCGTAGGTATGCCGAGTCAGGTCGAATGCCCGATCGAACGTCAACCGGACATTCCCCGTCCCTTCCCCGTCAGCATCCGGGTTTCCACGCAGGGCACGATACTGCCTGTACCCAGTAACCAAGGCATCCGGATACCGAACTCCCAATCCGACAAGCCGGTCAAACATCACCATGAACAACGAGGCATCGAGATGATCAAGCAGGCAGGCCTTACCGAAGAACCATTCCGGCGAACTGGGATTCTGGCCCGGCTTACGGGAACCCGGTTCGCTAAAAAGCAGACTGACAACTTCATAGCGATCGAGTCCGGTCACCTTCGTAATCGTGGTGGGTCGCGCACCAAGGAGTGCGCACGCACGGGCAAGGGTGAGTGCTTGCATACGGCGCTCAAGAAGGCGCGTATCCATCGGTACCAACGCTTCAGTTAAGTGTTAGCGGACGCGCCGAAGATGCCAGCGGAATTGGAACGGGGGCTCGGACGGAGCCTAGCATTCCGGACAGCGCAGGCGGTACGTCGGCAATATCGAGCAGTTCCGTGCGCATGGCAAAGAGTGATTGATCAAGATTTGCCGCCAATGCAGCGATGCGGTCAACGGGAATATCCCTGATACGGGATATCACGTCTTGATGCAGGCCGTAGCGGTAGCAGGCCTGAACGGCATCCTTGTTTGCATCGGACTGGATTTTTAACAGGTAGGTCAGATTGAGGATGGATAGATCGGGGAGGGATTGCAGTGTTGTCATCACGGTTCTCCTGAGAAGTCTGCAGCAGGGGCAAAGTGTCACGATGTCATGAAGAAAATGTGGGCCGGCTAACGTGCAACGTGCCAGTCAGTTACAGGCCCACTGGTTCGCTTCGTAATGCAGATTAGTCCACACATCCCCAATCGTCAACAACTGCTGCCATTATTTTTATAATTGCAGCTTTAGCTGTCTACATTTACTTTTTTGGTGGGAAACTTTGTAGAATATAACTTTTCTCAACGGCAAAAACGGTCTGACATCGGCTTCCGCGACAGCAAAAACTGACCTACAAATCAAAATCTCCAATTACAATCCTTTTGCCGGTTTAATCAATCGGCACTAACAACAAGAGAGGGAAATTTGCTTATGGGTGATTTCGCGCAAAAGAAAAGCAATCCAGCACCGGACGGAAAATTGGACGAAAAATCAACACATGCCTATGCCGTTCAGCCAGGGTTGAGCCAGCGCCTCGCACAACTCTTCGACGACGCACAAGTGCCGAAATCAGCACGCATCGCCTATGTGTGCGAAGAAACTGGACGCAAGAAGCAAACCGTTCATCGCTGGCTGCTGGCAGACAATCCGGGCAATCCGGACCTCGAATCGTTCGCCCTGCTCTGCCTGCGTTTTCGGGTCGATGCCAACTGGTTTCTCGGCCTCACGCCAACGCCTTTTGCGCTTCCGAGTCCGGTCGATAAGGAAGCATCGACGTCGAATGCGCCGCTCCATGAAAGCGGTATCGCCGAGTACCTGTCACAAGTCGACAGCGAACTGCAGCGCGTCGCACCGGGCCACCTGTCGCTGCTGATGCCGGGTGACGAAATGGAGCCAAGAATCCGCAAAGGCGCACGTCTCGTTGTCGATCCTGCCGTGCAGGAGATGACGAGCAACGGCATCTACGCACTCGACTACAACGGTCAGATCATCGTGCGCACGGTCGAGCACCGCATCGGTGTCGGGATTGTTCTCGCCTGTGACAATCTGCGATATCAGGCAACCGTGTTCAAGGATGCAGCAGCGGCGAAAAAAGCCGGGGTCCAAGTGATCGGGGAAGTCAGGGGATGGCACCAAACCGCTTGGGTCTGACGATAGGCGGAATTTTTTTAGTGGACTTGATTGACCTCATCGAATGAGTGGCCGATAATAAAATCCATTACAAGGAGGTCACCATGACAATCCCAGTACCCAATACCAAGTCCGCAAAATCCAAAGCAAAGTCTGTGTATTCGGCACCCGCATCAACGCCCGTACCACTCAGCAAAGTCACCAAATCCACACTTGCCACACCGAGAAAAGTACGTCGTCCGGCAGTCGGAACGCGGGCGAGCGTCTCTAGCATGAATCGTCCTTTCCAAGAAAATCAGGCGGAGTTGACCGCTGCGATGGCGCTGCTTTATAACCCAACGCACACTCCTGTTGAAATCCACAAAGCATTCAACGCTGCCACCGAGACGATGTCCATGGCCGAGCGTCAGGATGCTGCATTGCGCATGCACCATATTGCCTCCGAACTGGCACAAGATCAGGGCGTGCTTCCGGCCAACATGCTGCTGGCAATCCCCTTCGCGAATGAGCGCGCCATGGAGAAACTGGCGGCAGAAGCACGTACCGCGAGGGCACAGCACTTGGCTGCAGGCAGATTGCTCCCTGCTGCTGAATTTCAACAAGCGCTAGCGGTAACCAAGCAGGCGGTTAGTAATGCAGTCCTCCAGCACCGGATGTTCTACCTGACCGGTTCTTCAGGCGAACACCTCTACCCCACTTTTTTTACCGAAGAGCGCTACCACCGCAAGGACTTGTACAAAGTATCGAAACAACTGGGGAATATGCCTGGAGGGAACAAGTGGCAGTTTTTTACAAAAGGTAAAGGGTCGCTGGAAGGCAAGACACCACTGGAAGCGCTGGCCGAAGGTCGCCTCGACGAAGTCCTGATTGCCGCGGCGGGCTTTGCGGAACGCTAGCAATGACAGCACTACCGCTTGGTTTTCCACCCGCAGATATCAACAAATTCAAGCTCGCCGCTGTCAGCTGCGATCCTGTCAGGCTTTTCCGGGTATCAGCCTTCGACACCAATGAACCCTACTTTGGCCGAACTGGTGCCAACCGGTTTGACGATCCAGAACGGGTATTCGGCACGTGTTACTTCGGCTACAACCTGCGTGTCGCCATCGCCGAAACTCTGCTCCACGACGAAATCCCCGTCGAAAATGGGTTCGAAGTCACGGAGACACTGATGGAAAACCGTTTTGTGATTCGGGTTGCCGGTGACGCCTTGCGACTGGCAAATCTCACCGGCGTACCCTTAAAAAGACTTGGTGGTCATGCCGATTTGTCTGCGACGGTAAATTACGCCGTGACGCAGGCATGGTCGAGGGCTGTCTATGACCATCCGGCACTTGTGGACGGCTTTGTCTACATGTCCCGTCACTTGAATTCAGAAAAAGCCGTCGTTCTTTTTGACCGGTGCCAGACAAAATTTATAGCGGGAACAGCTGTGCCTCTGATCGCCTTTACCGGATTCGCCGCCGCAATCAAAACCCTTGGAATAGTCGGTAGCAGCTAGGACCAGAACTCCGACCTGAAACGGCTCCTATTTGGGGCGAACCGGCAATTCAATGCCAATTCGTGTTCCGCCACCCGTCGCGCGCCCGATCTCGATACGCCCTCCTGCCCCATCTGCCCGTTCCCGCATCCCAACCAAGCCAATCCCCGAGTTGACCGTCGCCGGATCAAATCCCTTGCCGTTATCCGTCACGCTGATACACAACAAATTTCCGTCCTCCGACGACGACAAACGTACCGACGCCAGCGTCGCCTGCGCATGCTTGACCACATTTGACAGCGCCTCCTGAACCAACCGGTACGCAGTCAGTGCCAGATCACTGTCGATACCCGACAGGTCACCCGTTGCCGCGAACACAAAACGGCAGCGCGGATGCAAGGTATCAAATTGCCGGACCATTTCGTCGATCGCATCCCGCAGCCCCAACGTATCGAGCGTTTCCGGACGCAAGCGTTTGACGATGCCACGCGCCATGTCATAAAGGGCCAAGGTATGGCCGATGATGGCGCTGGCATGACGACGGATTTCCTCCAGTGACGATGGCGTGAGGTGGTCGTTTTCGGCGCTCGTCAGATCGAGAATCCGTTGTGCCTCCAGACGCGCGACAATCAGTTCTGCATTGAAATGATCATGCATCTCGATCGCCATCGCTTGTCGCTCTTCCTCGATCAGTGCATGGACTCTGCGGATCAGCCGGCGCTTTTCGGCATTCGATTTCATCGCTTCGTCCCGCGCTGCTTGCAACGCGTGGGTGCGCGCGAAAACCTTGGCATCCATCTCCTGCCGGAATGCCTGCAAGCTCTCAGCCATTGCGGTGATGGCCATTTGTAGTTCACCGATTTCGCCGCCGGCAACCGGTACAACACGAGTCTGATAATGTCCCAGGCGGATGCGACGAACGGCCGCAAACGTGACCGCCAAAGGACGCGTCAACCCGGTCGCGAGAAACAGTCCGAACAGCATACTCATCCCGACCGCTATCGCCGTCATCGCCGCCCCGACGGCGATTCGGAACCACTGCCGGTCCAGCATCACTGACGGAGAAATCAGCACGCGCACGTTGCCGATGTGTTGCTTCGCTGTGACATCCGCACTGGGCTGCGCGTCGGCCGGATCGGCGACATCTCTGTCACCAAACAGCGGCAGCGCAATAACCTCCCGGTCGATCACCGCCTCAAAATCGCGGGCATCCTGATCGACACCGTCTGCGCTGACGATCTGCAGCAACGGGTGCTGATCGCGATCAGTGATCGTCACGCTCCGAATACTTTGATCAACCTGCAACAGCCAGTGCACGGTGCGTTCCAGGTACGCGACATTGCCCGAAATGACGCCGTATTCGCTGCTTTCCGCCAGCAACGAAGCGATCAGATGGCCACGCTCGTCGAGCTCTTGCCAGACCTCCTGCGCACGGGCATAGGTCGAATACAGGATCACAAACAAGCCCGTCAGCAGGACGGGTAGCGTCGCGACGAGTACCAACCGGGTCACGATGCGTCCACCTATCCAGTTGATTCTGATCATGGTGCAGCCTTCTGCGGTCGGCGTGCCAACTGACGTACGCTGTCATCGACAACGAGGTTGAGCGATCGCGCAACGCTATCGTTGATCGCGACCTGGAAATACGTCGGAAACTGGGCTTCCGGCAAGTGGCCCGTCGACCCGAACGCATCCAGCATCGCCTTGGCCTGAATCGCGATATCGTCGACGGTCGTATACGTGGTCGCAGTAGCGCCCGCCTTGACCACCGCAGGTGCGTAGCCGATCACTAGTTGATCGCGCCGATACGTCGTAATCAGAATGCTGCGAATCGTTTCTGGGTTGTAGATGGTGTGATCGGGCAACGCGAGCAGCACCCGCGCAGTCGAAACATTGTCCAGAGCGCGGTACAGCTTGCTCGCATCAGGGACCAATTCGACCTGCAGATCGAGGCCTGCGTAGGTCGCTGCCAGTCGCAATACCGGGATCAACTCGGCATTGCTCTCGCTCAGCAGGACCGCCACCGTGACGCGTGTCTTGCACAGCGCAGCGATCAAACGAAACTGTTCCAGCGGTGACGGATCCGCGAAGATCGCCGTCACCGATGCTCGTCGCGCCGCAGGAATCCCATCGACGATGTCACGGTAAGCCCGGCGGGATAGACCGACTGCCACGACCACGCCATCCCGTGTCTGCTGCAGCAGCGCACGCAGCGCCGCCGGACCAATCGCGATTTGTACTGAACGCGACGTCACGCCATCGTTGATTTGCGCCGAGTCGGCAATGCGTGCGCCCGGGAAACGCTTGGCAAATGTTGCGACCAAACGCTTTCCGGCCTCACTGTCATCTGCAGAGACGATGCGCAACGATGATTGCCGGGCAGTGCTACACAGGACCGTCTCAGGCCAACTGGTCGACGCAAACATTAAAAGTGGCAGTGGCAGGGCCAGAAAGCCGCCCATGAACCGCTTACGCCAGCGCTCATCCATCACGGTGCTAGTAAGAATAGTTCAAAGTCAGGAAATACTGCATCGCGCTATCGTCACGACTTTCCTTGGTCTGGCCGACATCGATCAGATAGCGACTGGTCGTATTGTCGCGATGACGCGCCGTCAACGAGGCGAGCAAATTCCGGTTGTCGCCAAGCCGAACTTTCTTCGAGAGCGTCAGGTCCGAGCGCCCCTGAAAAGTTTGTCCGTAACCGTTGGCGCTTGCCCCGTACCACGCAAGTGCAGCTTGCCAGTCGTTGCCGCATGCACGAGAAACGCCAACCGCGCCGCTGTGCCGGGAATACTGGGTTTGTTCGAACAGCGTCGACGCCGCATTGTCGAGATATGCATACGATAGAAAGACCTTCCAGCGCGTATCAGGCTCCCAGTTGGCCTGCACCTCAGCGCCACGCAACCGTACCTGATTGCCATTGGTGGGCGCGAAGCTGAAGACTTGCAGCTTTTCTGACACCAGATCGCGCAGTCGATCATCGAAGACCTTGGCGTCGAGCAGCAAGCCGTACTGCGGGAAATTGCCGAGGTAGCCGATTTCCTGCGACAGAATTTTTTCCCGAGCGAGGTTACCGGGGGCGAGCGCGGTGGGATAAAAATAGCCGTCGGTGGCACCGTTGAGGGCGGGATTGAAACCGGTAGTGCGATATCGCCAGTCGGCACGCTGCTCGAGGATATCGGGCATGCGCACCGCGCGCGAGATGACGAAGCGGGCCATCTGGGCAGCATTGGCATGGAGATTTAACGCGAGACGCGGCGAAAAGGCCGAACCGGTCAGCTGATCGCGCTCGAAAAAACCACCAGCGTTGAGGCTGACCGCGGGGGTCGGCTTGACCTCGGCACTGGCAAATACCCGCCAGCTACTGTTGGCGACGCGCCCCTGCAAATACGTCTGGCTGTCAGCACTATCCCGGCGCAGGCCAAACCCGCTGACAACCCGCAGCTGATCGGACAGAACCAGCGTGTCCTGCAACTCGGCATCGATACGCTGCTCTGCGACATTCTGGTTGGCATCCACGCAAGTCGGTGTCGTGGCACGCGGGCCTAGTGCCCGATACGCGGCAATCGTCGAAGCGGCCAGCACGTTGTCCTGCGCAGTACCACCCACCGGTGTCCGGCCACCGAGCAACGCATTGACATAGCCGGGATTTGCCCGCCAGAGCGTTGCCAGCTGCGGCAGCAACGTGATCGTCGGCAGGCAGTCGCGCCATGCCTGCGCATTGCTGTGCCGGGTCGCATAGACCTGCACCTGCAGCGCATGATCTGCCGACAGGTGCGCCTGCCAGCGCGCACTGACATCGACTTCCTGCACACCGATATCCGGAAAACCCTGCTGATAGCGATCGATGAATTCGATCTCCTTGAGACCTTTGAGCACAGTCGCCTGCAGATCCAGCGAGTGGGTGCTGTCGAGCTCGGTGACCGAGCGGAATGTGAGACGGTTGAGTCGCGTCGTGTCGTGTCCCTGACCGAGCGTCGAGGCGACATCGAAACCGCCATCCTCCTGATGATCCAGCGTGATGCGGTACGCCGTCGATGCGCCGACATTGCCGCCGTACCGAAACGTGCCGCCCGCCGTGCGCTGCGATCCTGCTGTTGCCGTCCAGTTGGTACCGGCACTATCACGCGGATGGCGGGTCAGTATATTGACGATGGCCAGCATCGCATTGGCACCATACGACGCCGAATTCGGGCTGCGCGTGACTTCGATTCGCTCGATGTCCTCGATGGCAACAGGCAGCTCCTTCCAGTCCACCCGCGCAAGTCCTGGCCGATACACCGAGACGCCATCGATGAGGACATTCATCCGGCGTGGCGTGAGCATGTTCGTGCCGTGATAGCCGATCCGGTAATCGCTGCCCGTGGCCTGCGTGACCGCCATACCGGGAACGAGGCGCAACGCTTCCGTTACCGAGGTGATGCCGAAACGCCGGAGCATGTCGGCGGTGATGATGGTCACGCTGGCGGGCACATCGGCCAGCGACTGCCTCAGACGTGTCGGCGTCAGCACGACGGGGAACTCGTTTTCTAGAGTCTCGGCGTCACTCGCTGCGAGGGCGATGGTTGACTGCAAACCGATCAGCGTGCAACCCAGCATCGAGAGTCGGTGCATCGTATTCAAGACTAGCTCCCCCTGTCCGGTTACGCGATCTGCGGGTAGGTAAAACCGATGAAATGGACCGCGTTGACGACAATGTGCGTCGCGATTGCTACCTCCACACGGCGCACGGACGCATACGCGGTCGCATACCCGAACCCCGCCACCGTGGCGAGAATCATGTAGGGCACGCCACCCGCTGCATGCGCCAGTCCGAACAGCAGGCCCGATAAGGCGATCGTGATGACGCCGCCCCAGCGCACGCTCTGCAAAGCCACCGCGCACCGTTCCTGCAAGAAGCCTCTAAAAAATGCTTCCTCGGCGACGCAGGTGAATAGCAAGTTCATCGCAAGGAAAACCGGTGTGATCGCCGGCCATTTCGGGTCGAAGCGCACGACACCGAGGGCGACCGCCAGGCCCATCACGATAACCGTCGTGATGGCAATGATGAGCGGAGTCTTGCGTGCGATCTCTTTCCAGTCGTCGACAGAGGTCGCGCGATGACACAGCCACGCCAGCAGAATCAGCCCGACGGCTGCCTTGTCGAAATTCGCATACTGCGTGAACGGCAGCGCTTGCGCAGAAACCTTGAGGTCGGCGATGACGACCGGATTGCGAAAGCCCGGAAAGCGGTGCAATGCGAGCGCCAGCGCTATCACCGCCGTCAGGATGCAAAGGACCACGCGTTGCCACCGGCTCGCCTCAGAATGCGCTGTCCACCAGGCAAGCGCTGCGAAGCCCGCGAGTGCGGCCAAGGCTGGCCAGGCCAGATAGCCTGACGTCATTCCACTGACGATCGCTGCGCAAAAAAGTACCGGCCAGACTGGCATCCCGAAGCGCATGCCAGAGGCAATGGGAGGTAGCCATACGGCAAGGATAGTCAGGCCCAGCAATCCGAACGTCACCATCAAAGAGAATTCCTCAGTCATGTCAGAGATCCTTATCTCTAGGGTTCGAGCAAGCCATGACGCACCGCCGTGCGGGTGATGTCGGCGGCCCGGTAGATGCCGAGCTTTTCCTTGATGGTCTGGCTGGTGTTACTGATTGTCTTCGGCGAGACCGCCAACTGGTCCGCGATTTCGCTATTCGTCAGCCCCTGCGCCATCAGCACGAACACACGCACTTCGCGTGCTTCGAGTCGCGCTTGCGGCGACATGTCGCCTTGCACCGATAACGTGGCGAGGCGCTCTGCGACCTGCGGAAGAAAGTACAACTGACCTTCATGCGCCCGTTTGATTGCAGTCGCCAGCAAACCAGGATCGGTGCCCTTGGTAACAAATGCATAGCCGCCCAGCGCATACGCTTCCTTGACGAGGTTGTCCTGATCATACTGACTCAGGAACACGATCCTAGCTTGTGGAAACTGCGCCAGTACATCCCTCGCCGCGTCCAGTCCGGTCTTCGTCACGCCAAAGCGAATATCGAGCACCAGCACATCCGGCAACAAGTCCTTGTAATGGCTAACGACCGTATCGGGCGATGCGCAATCGCCAACGACCGTGATGCCCTGGCCCGACAGCGACATCGCAAACCCCGCCACCAGTAATGGGTGATCGTCGGCCAGCAATACGCGGATTGATGAATTTTGTGTGGTTGACACGTTCGACTCCTCTGACGGCTGTCAATGTTTGATGCCCGGGATTGCCCGCAATATGGACGATGTCACACCACGATCGGCTGCCATGCTGCAGCAAGAAAATTGGTGATGGTCCGACATGGCGGCCGTTGAAGTTCTGATCTGTTTATTTACCATTGAGGCATCGGCGGTTACTCGAGCTCAAACGATGTAGCCGATATTAGCAATACGATTTTCGCTACGACAGTACCTGACCGTTCTATCGTCACCAACCTTGATATGGCTCATCGGAGCGCCCTGCCATGGACAAACACCCTGCCACTGTCTGGCCTTTCTTTACTAACACTGCCTTGCGCCTTGCCGACGATCCGGAGCGTGACGCGGCCCGCCACTGGCTGACGACAACACTGCGCTGGCTCATCGATCACGGCGACGACATCGTCATTCAAGAGGTGACCGGAAGCGCGAAAAACGCCGGCGCGGCACGCCTGCTGCGCACGATCGTTGAACGGGAAAGCGAGGTCGTCGTTGGACATCATTACGAAGGTGATACCCGACTTGGATTATTCGCCATCCCGGTGCTTGTCGAATTCCCGTACGACGTTCCGGAAAGCCTTATCGACGCGGCCTTGTCGTCAATCGACTGGAAAGCGGATGTCCTTCCTGGCCTGCAAGCAGTTAAATCGTCCGATGATTCATTACGACTGATCGCGCGCTTTCATCGGCTCGATGAACTTCTTGCGATTCCCTTCTCCGCATTGCGCAAGGCAGGCCATAGCCTCGCCACCCATGCCGCGCACGAGACCCTAGTGCCCTCTCCGTTCACAACAGTAGATGTACCGCTGCGCAACGCCCCTACGTTTCTGCGGTTTCTTGTCGGTCAGCGTAGCGTGACCGGTCCGGCTTTGATGCCAGAACTCAGCATGCTGAGTAGCCGGCTCCAGCAGGCACTGCGTAACAGGTTTGACGCGCGTTGCAGTGTGAATGTGCTGCGCGGTGGTGGATTTCACGATGCGCTCTATACGGGAATGTGGGAGTACCAGGAACGCCGGCTAGAGCAGATCGCGCACAAAGTTGTCCAAGGTGGTAATGGCTATCCATTGACAGCGGCCATCCTGACACGTCCCCGACATCCCACACTTACGGTAACCGAACTCCGTTTTTTGGCAGGAAAGAATGTGCTTGGAAGAGTTGGATATCGACTGCACACGCGACCTGTAGAAAACATGGATCGGTGCGTCGGGCGGATCGGCAACGTGATTCGCCGTGCTGGCATCAGGAATGTGGATTGCGCAACGCCGAACAATGATGATGAAAACGACAATTACTGCTCCGCGCCGAGGATCATCCTCCCGCTGTGAAACATGCCAACAGAGAGCGTGTTTGGCGCAGTTCATTCAACGTCTGATTGATCAGTGCAGATTGCCGATTATCAGACCGGCAACAGAAGTTGGCCCTCCGCGCCAGATATCGCCCTTCCACAGCGAGTCATGGCAGCAGAGAAAACGTTTGGCGCGGTTCAATAAACTGCGCCAAATTGCGTAAAAAAACTGGCGCAGTTTCTTGAACTGCGCCAAACTGATAATCCACGGAGTTCCACTAAAAAGCCGCTACCCATGTCGACCACCACTGATATCTTGAGCAGTCTGCAGGCCTGCGCCCAGGGAATAACCTTGGCAGAGTTGCTCGTCATGCATCCAGGCGTCGCCAGGCGCACGGCGCAACGCGTGATTGCGACGCTCATTGCACAAGGGCTCGTCGTTGCCATGGGTGAAGGACGAGCCAGGCGCTATGGCATCACCACGCACCGAAGCGTGACCGTACCTGCTATAGCGGCAGATCTTTTTCCCGCATACATTCCGCTGTCGGCCGACAGCAAAGATATCGTCGCCTATATCGACCAACCGCTGGAAGCACGCAAACCGGTCGGTTACCAGCGTGATTTCCTTGAGGCTTACCTTCCCAATAAGACGTGGTACCTGTCTGCTTCGCTACGACGTCAATTGCACAAAATGGGGAAAACTGCCGATACGGACGCGCCTGCCGGTACGTATAGCCGGGCCATCCTGAATCGCTTGCTGATCGATTTATCCTGGGCATCAAGTCAACTGGAGGGCAACACCTATTCACGGCTGGACACGCGGGAATTGATCGAGCATGGCAAAGCTGCCGACGGCAAGGCCGCCATCGAAACACAGATGATCCTGAACCACAAAACAGCGATCGAATTATTGGTGGAAAACATGGGCGAAACGCAATTCAATCGCTACACGCTGATGAATTTACACAGCGCCCTGGCGGAAAATCTGCTGCCCAATCCGGCAGATGAAGGACGGATACGCCAGCATATCGTCGAGATCGGAAAAAGTGTCTATCGTCCCCTGTCCACACCACAGCAAATCGACGACTTTCTTAGTGTCCTGCTCGACAAGGCCAATCAGATTACCGATCCCTTCGAACAATCCTTCTTTATCATGGTGCAACTGCCCTACTTGCAGCCCTTTGCCGATATCAACAAACGTACTTCCCGACTGGCAGCCAACCTGCCGCTGTTCCGTGCCAACCTGTGTCCTCTGACGTTCTTGGATGTACCGGAACAAGCCTACAGCAGGGCAACGCTGGGCGTCTATGAAATGACCCGCGTGGAACTGTTACGCGACCTGTATGTCTGGGCGTATGAGCGCTCTACGCAAGAATATCTCGCCATCAAACAGGACCTGGCAGAACCTGACCCCTTGCGTTTGGCCTGGCGCGACCTGATCAAACAAGCCATGCGTGACGTCGTGCGACAACCCGGGCAGGATGCTCTGACGGTCATCGCTCGCGTTGTCAATGCGGCTGTACCAGAAATTGAACGCCCTGGCGTGCAAGCAATCGTCATTGAAGAATTGCGGCGATTGCATGAAGGTGTCCTGTCACGATATGGATTACGCCTCTCGGAATTCGCCAGTTGGCGGGCAAACCAGACGGATTGAGCGTCCATAAACCGCGCCAAATTGCGCCCTAAAACTTGTGCGGCTTATAAATCCGTACTTCTTCAAGAAGGTCCCCAGCCTACACCAGCATCACCACGCCCCTTACGACGCGACTCGGCAGCAACGGTGCCGGAGTTGGCTCAATAAAGATGGCCAAGCTGGCGCATACTCTTTCAGCGACTTCACCCATTTCTCGAAGGAAATCGATATGCGCGTCATTGTCATGATCAAGGCATCAACAGAATCGGAAGCCGGCATCTTGCCGAGCACGTCACTACTGGCAGCGATGGGGGCTTTCAATCAAGAACTGGTCAACGCCGGCGTGATGCTGGCGGGGGAAGGTCTGCACCCGAGCAGCAAGGGCGCACGCGTGGCCTTCGGCAAAGACGGGCCGCAAGTCATCCACGGACCGTTTGCGGATACGAAGGAGTTGATCGCCGGTTTCTGGTTATGGGAAGTCCGGAGCATGGACGAGGCCATCGACTGGATCAGGCGCATGCCACAGGCTGACGGCATGGAACAGGACATCGAGATTCGCCCGCTGTTCGAGATGAATGATTTCGGCGAGGCACTCACGCCGGAATTGCGTGCGCAGGAAGAACGACTTCGGGCGGCCTCCGGCGATCACCCATCGCGCTGACCCTGCTTCGCAGCACGAATTATGGCCCAAGCATCGGCATCAATCTCGGCATTGTTACCAGACACAAGTCCGTCGCGTGCCGCCTGCACTTTTTGTTGCGCCCATCTGCTGCCCGACAGCGCGGTGTGGGCGGCAGTCAATCGACCGGTAGTATCTGGCCGTTTCTCGGTCAGTGCGACTGGCATGAAATTGAACTCACTAATTGTGTAACAGACAGGAGACGAAGTCTTGGCTAGCAATCTTGCCGAGCAAGAAACTGATTCCTTGATTATCGTACCGAAGGGGGGCCTTGCCTATCTCAGAGTTGGAAATGCGTGTCGGCATCCGCAGTCTTTTCCGTTTTTAGCTCGTCAATGAGTATTTTTTAGACTTCAGATAGACGCAATCAGACGGGCACCCGCTACCAACTAGGAGTTGGGTAATGCGAAATATCACCAAGCAGAATTGCATTTGATACTTGAAGTATTGCTTGACCCAATTGATTAATGTACATGCATTAAATGATATGTAGATTAGTTTTGATGCCCATAAAAATGCGCGCAACATTACGTTGCGCGGATTGGATTTCGCCCTTGCATGTAAATTTGATTTCCAGACAGCAGTGATCTGGATTGACTCCCGCAAGGAGTATTCCGAAGTACGTATTTCCGCACTTGGCTTGCTGGATGGCCGGTTGTATTCGTTGGTTTTCACGGAAACAGCAAATGGAATCCGGGTAATCAGTTTTCGCAAGGCGAATCGTCGTGAGGCAAAACGGTATGAACAAGAAATTAAAACCTGAATTAATAGATGAAGACAACCCGGAATGGACCGATGACATGTTCGAGCATTCTGTGCGTTTCGATTCGCTACCGGAGGCTTTGCAAAGCAAGTTGCGGGGACGTCCCAAAGCTGCCGTGACCAAAGAGCGCATCACGATCCGCTTGTCAAAAGACGTTTTAGAGCGATTCCGTGCGAGTGGCGACGGATGGCAGACGCGTGTTGATGCTGCTCTTAAAGATTGGCTGAACACGCATTCGTTGACTTGACATCCTCCCCGGCCTGAAGAGCGAGGTTTTCCGCGCAAATCAGATCAAACTCGAATCTGGAACAAACCTATCCGGACCCCAGCCCAGTAATCTGGCATAACGTGGATTGTTGGACGACGTGACCGTTCAAGTATCCGGCACCATCACGACACGCCGATGCCGAATAGACGCGAGGTACACGACTGAAGGGCAAGCCGAAGCCAGCCCTCCTCGATGCCGCAAACCAAACTGCAGTCCGCGGCCCGACAATCAACTACCTGAGAATCACGCCCCGGCCAACAGCTTCCAGTCCGGCGCAGACAACTCCATCAGTCGTCCACCCAGTTGCTCGAACTCGGTCGCCCGATCGTAATCCGCCACGTCTTCCGCAAAATGCGTCACCGCATTGACCAGTCCATACCCGGTCAGATCGCCGGACCGGATCAAGTGCCTCAGCACGCCAGTTCGCTCGCTCTCGTTGAGCGAAAACTTCTGCGCCAGCACTTCAGCGCTGCGCACCGGGTCTCCGGTGAGCGGAATGTCGCGCGTGCGACGCATCCGGTCACCCACCATACGCAGCGTGGAGTCAGAGACCGTCGCTTCGACAACATCGCGCACCTTCAAAAAGAAGGCCTGATCATCCGCACGAACGGTATCGTCCCTGAACACGGTCACGCCGTCATCGCCACCTGCGAGAAGACGTCCGACATGAGTTTTCCGAAGAGCGCCATCGCTGGCGATCAACCCATTGCGGCAGACTAGCCGATACACCAGCGGCTGCACCGACAACGACCCGCAACCCACTTCCGAGTTGGACACGACCACGCCTGCCTGGACAACATCCCCGGGTGCCACTTCGAACTGCACCTGCGGCGTAACCACCTTCAAATACAACCGGGTCTCCGTCATCTGGACCGATTCGAAACGCGCACCGGGCAGGCGCAGCAACATCGGCAGCACGTGCCCAAGAAGGTCCAAATTGTCGAGTCGGCGATACCGCTCGGACAGCACCGCACGGACCTCTGCATCGAGAACACGCACGAGGCGTCGCTCGATGTCGTGCTGCAGCCAGTGATTGACGTTGGCATCCAGCAGCTCAGGTATCTCGCTGCGCATGCGTTCGAAATACGCATACGGAATTTTCAGCTTGTCGGCCAGCTGCCGACGGGCCAGCTTGCTCACGCCGTAGTGACGTACATCGCCCTTCTCGTCAATATCCATCTCCGGAACACCCATGGCGTTGGTGCGGTACGTCATCAACGACGACGGCACCACCATGTCTTTCTTCGTACTGCGTTGCCGTTCAAGCTCCAAAGCCAGATCCGACAAGGAACGTCCGCTTTTCATGAGAATCTCCAATCAATAAAAAAGCGGAGACACTTCCCCGCACAGGGATTGCGTCCCCGCCGGGGTGAAGGACACGATGACAATCACCGAGTCCGGATAAGCACGATGGAAATCGTGCGACTTGCTGCCAGTGCTGCCTTGATGTGCCGATCAGGACCGGCATGTGGTGTGGCCGCGACCACGGAACAACTGAAGTACTTCACTGACCTAGGCGGCCTGATCGACGTCGCGAGACCTGGCGCACCAGACATCCGCCCAGTCGTTACCAGAGACTTTCGGCACGAATACCGACACCTGCCGCGCGCCCGTCCTCTTTTGCTCCTTCTTCAGTCGACGCGCCAACGCGAACGCGCAGGCCTGACCGTCGAAATCAGCATCGGCATCGTTGTCCGCATAGACGCACACGCGACGCACCGTCTCCGGTAGCCATAACCGCTCCAGATTTCCTGCCGCGATGGCAGACCAAACTGGTTTGCCTGTCGACAGATGCACTGCGAGCGCAGTTTCGATGCCCTCGGTAATCGCCAGCTCGTCGGTCGCGGCGAACAGACGAACCGCTGCGCCGTTAATACCAGCGCTGAGCACCCGCTTCGAACTCCGGCCAAATGCTTTGTGGCCGTCGCGCAGATAGGTCCGGTGCAGCGTGATGCCATGGCCGTCGCTGCCCTGTATGCACGCCAGCATCGCAGGGCACTCACCGACCTTGCGCGATTTACCGGCGCCGTCTTTCTCGTAATACGCCAGCGCCGGATGGCACCGTAACGTGCGCGGATAGTCGGCGAACTGCAAGCCACGGCCAGTCAGATAGCGATCAACTTCGTCGCCAGCTTTCACCGGTTCGGCCTCCTGCCACAGACGACGCGCCAGCAACTTCATCCGATCAGACGATGGCTCGGTCGGCCGCGCCACCAGTGCCGACGATTGACCACCGACCAGGCTTTCAACGTGCCGGTAAGCAGTCACGAAATCCCAGCCGAAGACGTGTCTGAGCAAGGCAAAACCGTCGCCATGTCCGCAACCCCGGCAGTAATAATCGCCCTGCCCGAACTTGTCGGTGTATTGAAATCGATCCTCGCCGCCGCAGCCCGGACACGGACCGTTGCGCCTGTTCAGGATCGCATCGCTAACCCCGAGCGAGCGCAACAGCTCGCTCCATCGCCCGGATGCGCGCCGTTTAATTTCTTCGACACGCGCCTTGAAATCATGAGGTTCCATGGTTGAATCCTTTCAATCAAAAAGCGGGGCACGCTCCCCTGCGGAGCAATGCCCCGCAGGGGGTGGAGACAGCAATCAATCCGCCAGCATCGGCGTGAACAGACAACCGACACGCAGCGCACTGCCGAGGCTGTGCGCTTGAAACGCCTGCGGCTTCAGGACCATCGTGCACAGCACGTTGTCGGCGTCATCAAGACGTTCGACCCGATAGACATCCGGATGCCACTGCACGCGATACGCCAGCCTGTCAGCGCTGGCAACGACGAACTTGCGACCGGGCCGACTGGTCACGACTTCGCACTCCTTGATCAGGTACTCCAGATGCAGCAGCGAGTGCACCGGCACCAGTTCGGCACAGACCGGAAAGCGACCTGTGTTGCGTTGATAAAAACGGGCATCCATCGTGTTCTCCTCATTGGTCAGGAGCGGCGCACCGGGGAACCGGATCAGGTTCGTTATCCCGGGCAGCGCGGGGTGGGACATCGGACGATGCAAGCCTCGATAAACGGCATCTCGGCGTTGTGCGCATCGCTTCTTCTGCTGCTTCCATGGCCAGCGCATCGTCGTGATCGAGACGACCAACCAACCCGAATACGAGGACGAGCGCCAGCACAAACAACCAGACCTGCACGATTGGCAAAACGGTTTTCATGAAGTCACCTCCGTCAATTGGTGTTCATTACAGGGCCAGTCGCGAACAGGTCGCTCTGAGCCGAACATCCTCGAACCGCTTCGTTGATGCGCTGCGGATTTTTGGCCAGCAGTGCCGACACGTGGTCCGGACTCCTGTCGAAGGCTGCGCGCACCCACGCGGGATAACGATCTAGGCTCTCGTACAAACCTGCGAGCAATTCTTCACGACAGCTTTCGCGCAGTTCCTGCGCATCGAACCGGGCATGGTTCGGATCAGTGGACCGACCGACCAGCGCCACGCAACGCGCAAAACTGAAGGGCGCGTCGTCCTTGTCGGGATCGGCGTAGATCCATTGCAGGATGTCGAGACGCTCATCCAGCGGCGTCTCGGGATCGGCCAACTTGGCGCACTCGTCGAGTAATAAAAAATGCAGCCGGATGATCGCGTCATCAGTCCAGCTAACCGATGTCGCATCGTCGACGTCGAACTGGGATAAGCCCGTGGATGGGCATGAATTGGTCATGATTGCCTCTCAAAGAAATGCGACAGGCAACGCGCTGCCCGGTCGGGGACGCAATGCCCCCGCGGGGTGAAGGAAGGCCGGCAAGGCCGGTGAAAAACAACGTCAAGTGCTGGCTTGAAACGATGACGACACGCGTCAACCGGATGGCGTGCCAGCGACCACCCAAAAAAACTTTCGGCGGGCGAGCACGCGCGCACCTCGAAAATTTTTTTGATCAGGAACAAAAATGGAAGGCCACGATGGTGGCCGGGAGGACGCCGGTGTCACGGCGTCATTGAAGGAAGGGCTTGCCGGAGATATCTGACTGCACAGGGCTAGCTGCTGTTGGACTTGAATCTAGACGCCGACAAAGGCACCGTCAAGTGTACCCACCGAAAGTGCGGTGTACGGAGCGGCTTTTCGGGTGGGCGGATGACGCCCGTGGCATCACGATGATCGCGTCAACCACACCGTCTGCACAGGCCTGCGCAATGTCGGATAACGGAAAACTCAACGACCGCATCATCGCCCGTGAAGGCAAGCAGGACTACCTTGCACGGGTTGAAGCACCGCGCAAACGCGTCCCGGTTCTGCTCGCCAGTCCGGAAGCCAAACGCCTGTTCGCGCGTTTTTTTGATTCGATGCAACTGCACACTAATTTCATTTCCAACATCGCCCGCTCGCGCCTAGCTGCCGACGATATCGAGCAAGTCGAGGCACTGATCAACCACAACCATGCACGATCACTCGCCAACAGAGACAAAGCGGCCTGCGTCACGAGATGCCACAGCAATCACGGCTGCTCTTAAATACACCTTCAATGAAACACGCTGTCGAGCCGACGTACAGCCCACTTTTCTAGGTTGCATCCTGTCGTCCAATAATATTTGGACACCTTGCTTGACACGTTCGAATTCATGGGCGATAGTCTGCACACATTGTTCTATTGATAGAACATTAGAAGTTTATCCACCTAGTCCTTTGAGGAAATCCCATGACCGCTATAAATAGCCCTTCCCGTCGATTGATCCTCAAAGCAGGTGTGGCTGGCGCTGCCGGTCTGGCAGCCGGCGCTCCTAGCCTGCTGTTCGCGCAAACCAAGACAATCAAGATCGGCCTGCTTCATCCGGTCAGCGGGGTACTTGCCTATAACGGTGGCCAGGCCAGACTGGGCGGATTACTGGCTATTGAAGAAATCAATGCAGCAGGCGGTATCAAATCCATGGGGGGTACCAAACTGGAAGCGCTGCTCGGCGATTCACAGTCGCGTCCGGAAGTAGGCGTCTCCGAAGTCGAGCGCATGCAACAGGATGGCGTATCGGCCTATGTCGGCTGCTTTTCGAGCGCCATCGCTCTGCCCGCGACTCAGGCGGCAGCGAAGTACAACACGCCGTTCATGATCGACGTCGGCGCATCCGATGCGCTGGTGGGACGCGGCCTGAAGAATGTGTTCCGGCTGGCTCCAGGTAATGACAAATGCGTCATCGATGCCTTCAATGCCTTCTCGGCAGTCAATACCGCCAACGGTAGCGTGGCCAAGTCCGCTGTCATCGTTCATGAAGAGTCCGAATTCGGTACCAGTACTGCCAAGATTTTGGCAGCCCGCCTAAAAGGCATTGGCATCGAAGTCAAGGATGTATTCAAGCATGCGACGCCAACACGTGATTTCTCCAACATGGTCTTGCGTATCAAGTCGCTCAAGCCCGACGTGGTGATCATGTGCAATTACCAGAACGAATACGTGATGCTGGCGCGTACGCTGTACCGTCAGAAAGTCAAGCTAGCCGGACTGTTCACGGTACTGGGTGGCGGCTTCAACTTCAAATTTATCAAGGAAATGCCTGAGGTGGCCCAGTACACGCTGGACTTCAATCACTGGTACAACCCGCGTGATCCAAAGGCCCTCGCCATGCGCCGAGCCGTCGAAGCCAAGGGCAACATGTTCAGCTTTGAAGTCTATTGCGCCTACAACGCCGTCAAGTGCTATGCCGACAGCGTCGAACGTGCCGGTACAGCCGACAAGGAAAAAGTCATCGCCGCGTTGGGTGCGAGCACCTGGTCCGATCACTTCATGCCGTATGGTCCGACCCGCTTTGTCAACGGACAAAATGAAGGCGGTCAGGCTGTGCTGCTACAAGCATCTGCAACCGATATTCAAGTCGTTTCACCCAGCGAGTACGCTCAGGCCAAAGCGATCTTTCCCCGCCCTGACTTCAGCTAGGTTGTTTCGGACGTCACGGTGTTGACGTCCGGTCATGAGTCCGCTGCAGTCGACGGACTCTTTTTATTTACCCGAACGTTAAGGGTTTCCAGGTGGATTTATCAATCATTGGCGCCGCTGCAATTAACGGACTGCTACTTGGCGGAATTTATACGCTGGTCGCTTCCGGACTGACCCTGATTTACGGCGTGCTGCACATTATCAATTTTGCCCACGGCAGCATGCTGATGCTGGCGATGTACGGCGTCTATTTCCTGCTCACCAAGCTGGGTATCGATCCCTACCTGTCGGTACTCATCATGGTCCCGGTCATGTATGCGGCCGGCTATCTGCTGTACCGCTTCGTGATCGGAAAATTCTCCAGCGGCAAGGATGAGAACATCCTGCTGATCACGCTCGGCCTGTCGATCCTGCTCGAAAATCTGGCGCTGATGTTTTTCAAGGGCGACTCCCGCACCATCTCGGTCGACTACCTCGACCGCATGGTCGACCTCGGTCCGGCCATGGTGTCGCTGCCCAAGCTGATTTCATTCGTCACTGCGATGGTGCTGTGCGCGGTGCTGGGCCTGGTGATACAGCGAACCGACATGGGTCGATCGATCCGTGCGGTAGCCCGCGAAAAAATGGGCGCGCAACTGGTCGGCATCAACGTCGAACATGTATTTGCGATGGCCTACGGTATCGGCCTGGCCACCCTGGGCGCAGCAGCTTGCCTGCTGATGCCGATCTTTTATGTCGCGCCTAGTTCCGGCCACGCCTTCGTCATGGTGGCCTTCACGATCGTGGTACTCGGCGGTATGGGAAGCTTCCGCGGCGCCATCATCGGTGGGCTGATCGTCGGCCTGACCGAATCGTTCGGCGGGCTCTTTCTGGGTGAAAGCCTGGGCCAGATCGGCATCTCGCTGATCTTCATCCTCATCCTGTTATTCCGGCCTGCAGGTCTGTTTGGAGTACAACGATGAGCATACCGATGAAGTCGAGAACCCCGCGCAACGGCTGGCTGCTGCATGTATCGCTGCTGGCCATTGCCGTCCTCTTTCCCTTTGTTTTTCCCTCCAGCTTTGCGCTCAACCTGGGCGTGCTGGCCCTGTTCTATGCCTTCATCGGCCAATCGTGGAATGTCTCCGGCGGCTTTGCCGGCCAGCTGTCATTCGGCCACGTCGCCTTCTTCGGTGCCGGCGCGTATGCCGCCGCGATCGTCCAGCTACGCTGGGGCATGTCGCCGTGGCTTGGCTTGCCGGCGTCGGCACTGGCCGGCGCGGCAGTCGGTGCCTTCATCGGCGTGCTGTCGTTCCGGGCCGGGCTGAAAGGTTCGTACTTCGCTCTAATCACGCTGGCCTTTGCCGAGGTGCTGCGCATCATCAGCAACTCGGTCGAATTCACCGGCGGCGGTCTGGGCATGCTCATTCCGATGAAGGCCGGCACCGCCAACTTCCAGTTCGCCGAACGGATCGGCTTCTATTTTGTGATCCTGGCCATGACGGTCGGTTCAGTCGCCGTGGCGCTGTGGCTCAAGCGCTCGCGCTTCGGGGCCCACCTCGCGGCAATCCGCGAAAACGAAGACGCTGCGCGGGCGCTGGGCGTCAACGTATTCGCCGAGAAGGTCAAGGTCCTGATCCTGTCGGGCGCGATGTGCGGATTGGGCGGCTGCTTTTTCACGCAGTACTACCTGTACATCGACCCGACCATCGTCTTCGGCCTCGACAAGTCCGTCGAGATGCTGCTGGTGACGATGATAGGCGGCGCGGGCACGGTCTACGGCCCGCTAATCGGTGCACTGCTGCTGGCCGGCATGAGCGAACTGACCCGCTCGCTGACCAGTATCCAGGGCTTGTCGCTGGTGCTGTATGGCGCGCTGCTGATCGTCATCATCGCGTTCCTGCCCAACGGGCTGATCGCACTGTTCAAGAAGCGCACACCGCGCCTGACCAAGGACACCAAATGATGCTCAAGGTAACCGGATTGACGAAAATTTTCGGTGGTCTGCGCGCGGTCGACAACGCCACCATCGAGGTCGAAGAGGGGCGCATCGTCGCACTGATCGGCCCCAATGGCGCCGGCAAGACCACGCTGTTTGCCTCAATCGCCGGCTTTCTGCCACCAGATGGCGGGCAAGTCGAGTTGATGGGTGAAAATATCACCGGCCTGCCGGTCCACCAGATTGCCCGACGCGGCATGGTGCGCACGTTCCAGGTCACCCAGCCGCTGGCGCGACTCACTGTCCACGAAAACATCGCGGTCGGCGCATTCCAGCGTTTTCACCACCGCGACGAAGCCTGGGAACATGCGCGCAGCATCGCCGACATCGTCGGCATGCGCCACATGCTGGAACAACCTGCGTCCGACCTCACGGTGGCCGGCCGCAAGCGCCTGGAGCTGGCGCGCACTCTCGCCACCGGTCCGAAGCTGCTGTTGCTCGATGAAGTCATGGCCGGCCTGAACCCGTCCGAGATTCTGGAGATGATCACCATCCTGCAAACCATCCGCGCCAGCGGCGTGACGATGCTGCTGATCGAACACGTGATGCGCGCAGTGATGAGCCTGTCCGATCATCTGTACGTCCTATCCTACGGAAAAATCATTGCCGAGGGCAATCCGCAGACAGTGGTCTCGAACCCGACCGTAATCGAAGCCTATCTGGGTCGCGGCGCTGCCGCACAAATGGCCCTTGCCGCCGAAGGAGCATCCCATGCTTGAGATTCGTGCACTCCATGCCGGCTACGGCACTGTCGAAATCCTGCGCGGCATCGACCTCGATGTCGGCAGCGGTGAGATCGTTGCAGTCCTAGGTAGCAACGGCGTCGGCAAATCCACGCTCAATAAAAACATCTCGGCGCTGCACCGGCCTTTTTCGGGATCGATCCGCTTCATGGGTGAAGAGCTGGTCGGGCTGAGTTCGTCCGAGATCGTACGCCGTGGCGTCATCCATGTCCCGGAAGGAAGACGAGTCTTCCCGAACATGAGCGTGCGCGACAACCTCGAACTGGGCAGTCTGGTACGCGGCAAGCCGCGCCGCCGGCAGAATCTGGATAAAGTCATCGGTATTTTTCCGCGTCTGCAGGAGCGCTTCAGTCAACTGGCTGGCACCTTGTCTGGTGGCGAGCAGCAAATGCTGGCGATCGGGCGCGGCATGATGTCGGAGCCGCAGCTATTAATCATGGATGAGCCATCGCTGGGCTTATCGCCACTGCTGGTCGAAGAAATGTTCGCACTGATCCAGAACCTCAATAAAGAAGGCCAGGCAATCCTTCTGATGGAACAGAATGCCGTTCAGTCACTCGCCATTGCTAGCAGGGCATACCTATTCGAGAATGGCTCAGTTGCCATGCAGGGTCGCGCTTCGGACCTAGCCGGCAATCCGGACCTGCGCAAAAACTACATGGGATTGTGACGCGTTTTACTGGCCCGCCTATTGACTCTAACTGATAAAAAATTGTATGACGACCGGACTCCCTCTCCCCAAGTATCACCAGATTTATCTGGTCCTGCGCGAGCAATTACATGAAGGCCATTTCACCGCCGGACTGCCATCCGAAATGGTGCTGAGCAAGCAATTCAATGTCGGGCGCGTGACGATACGTCGCGCACTCGAACAGCTCTCCGCCGAGGGGCTGATCGTGCGTGAGGCGGGACGCGGAACCCGGCCCGCGCCAGCGCGCACAGCCGTCCTTGCCGGCAACGAAAAAGTAGCCGAAACAAGGCTGACCGGACTACTGCAAAACATCGTCACGATCAGCCGGCGCACCACGCTCAAGGTGCTCTCATCGAGCACCGTGGTCGCGTCGCATGCGGTCGCCGAAGCCTTGCAGATTCCGGCCGGATCACCGGTACGCAAGGTCGTACGCCGCCGCAGCCTCAAGGAAGGACCGGTGTCGTACATCACCAGCTACATTCCGGTCGAACTGGCCAGCCAGTTCAGCCGGGCCGACCTGGCGCAAAAGCCGATCCTGCAATTGCTGGAAGAGTCCGGCATCGCGCTCGGCCGGGCGCAGCAGACCGTCTCTGCTCGCCAGGCCGACGTGATTGTGGCAGGCGTGCTCGGCGTCTCGATCGGTACCGCACTGCTGTCGGTACGACGCATCGTCTACGACACCAACGACCGGCCAGTGCAATGGCTGCAGGGCCTGTACCGCCCCGATCGTTACGAATACCTGATGGATATCTCGCAGGTTGGCAATATCAATGCCCGGATTTCCGTCAAGGAGCACCTGTCCGACTGAGGTCCAGGCACCCGCATCATCCGTTTTAAAAGGTCAGGATCTGCATGACAAACACTGCACTCAATGCCGCACTGCCAGCCCGCACGCTGGCGCAAAAACTCCTCGCACGCGCCGCAGGCAAATCGCACGTGATGCCGGGAGAGATCGTCAACTGCCAGGTCGATCTCGCCATGTTCCACGACTCGTCCGGACCGCGCCGGCTCAAGCCCATGCTCGATGAACTCGGCGCGACTATCTGGGACAAGTCGAAAGTGGTGCTGGTGATGGATCACTACGTCCCGGAGCAGGATGACGATTCGCGCCGCATCGTGCGCATTGCGCGCGACTGGGCACGCGAGCAGCAACTGCCGCATGTCTACGACAGCGTCGGTATCTGTCATGTGGTTGTGCCGCAAAAAGGCCATATCCGGCCCGGCATGTTCTGCGTTGGCGGCGACTCGCATTCGCCGACCGGCGGAGCCTTTGGTGCCTACATGTTCGGCATCGGCAGCACCGAAATGCTGGGCGTGATGGTGACCGGCGAACTGTGGGTCAAGGTGCCGCATACGCTGCGTATGGCATGGAAAAACAAACTGGCAGCGGGCGTTACGGCGAAGGACATGATGCTGCACATGATCGGTCAGCTCGGCATGAATGGCGGTCAATACCAAGCCGTAGAATTTTGTGGCGAAGCGGTACAGGCACTATCCATGCAGGAACGCATGACCTTGTCAAACATGAGCGCGGAAATGGGGGCGCAAGTCGGCCTGATCGCGCCCGATGCAACCACGATGGCGTGGCTGGCGCAAGCCGGGGTGCCCGAGAACGAGATGCCGGACCCGGCCGAGTGGTTCACCGACGCCGATGCCGACGTCACCACCCACGCCTACGATGCTGCCACGTTGGCACCGCAAGTGGCCGCGCCGCACAGTCCGGCCAATACCGCCGGAGTCGGGACCTTTGCCGAGGTCAGCATCGATGTTGCCTACATCGGTGCCTGCACCGGTGCCAAGCTCGATGACTTGCGTGCGGCTGCACAGATTTTTCGGGGCCAGCAGGTGGCGCGCGGCGTGCGCCTGATGGTCGCACCCGCCAGCCAGCACGATCAACAGATCGCCGAACAGGAAGGCATCATGCAAGTGCTGCGCGAAGCCGGTGCCGAAGTACTGCCAACGACGTGCGGTGCCTGCGCCGGTTACGGCGGATCGATCCCGGAAGGCGCGACTGTGATCGCCACTACCGCTCGTAATTTCAAGGGCCGGATGGGATCAGCCACTGCGCAGGTCTATCTAGCGTCGCCGTACACGGTGGCTGCGTCGGCATTACGCGGACGGATCACAGACCCGCGCGGGATGGTCTTATGAGCAGCCATCGCGTCTGGAAACTCGGTGCCGACATCGACACCGATGCGCTGGCACCCGGTGCCTACATGAAACTCGGCATCGACGGGATTGCCCCGCACTGCCTCGAAGCAGTCCGTCCCGAATTCGCTTCCGAAGTACGACCCGGCGACGTGATCGTGGCCGGTGCCAACTTCGGCATCGGGTCGTCGCGCGAACAAGCCGCCGCTGCGCTGGTCAGGCTTGGTGTTCGCGCAGTCATTGCGCCGTCGTTTAGCGGTCTGTTTTTCCGCAATGCCTTCAACCTCGGCTTGCTGCTGCTGACCGTGCCGCAAGCGACCGTGCTCGACGAGGCCGAACTGGTCACGCTGGACCTGACGGCCATGACGCTCACCTCGGCATCAGGAAAGGTTTTCATGATCGAACCCATACCGGAATTTTTACGCGCGATGGTCGATGCGGGTGGACTGCTCAACCAGCTTCGGCTTCGGCAAGGAGCGCCAGCATGACGCCGGTACGGGTCATCCGTGGTCAGGCGTTGCCGACCACCGACCACGTACCGGTGGTCATCATCGGTGCTGGTGCCTGCGGTCTGGCAGTCGCCATCCGCTTGCGCGATAGCGGAATCGATTGCGTGCTGCTGGAACGCGATGCACTACCGGGCGGCTCAACGGCACTGTCATCCGGATTCATTCCGGCCGCAGGTTCCGCGCTACAGAAACGCCTCGGCATCAGCGATTCGCAGACCACCTTCAGCGAAGATATCCAAACCAAGGCACATGGCGACGCCGCACCGCATCTGGTGACAGCGTACACCGCCGCCGTGGTAAGGGCGATCGATGCGCTCGAACAGCAGCATGGCTTGCCGTTCGAGGTGCTCGACGGCTTCCTGTATCCCGGCCATCGCGCGCGACGCATGCACACTGTGCCGGAACGCACCGGCATTGCCCTGATGACGCGACTGGAACAGGCCGCCACGACAGCGGGTGCCGACATTCTCACCAATGCGGTGGTCAGCGAACTATGGATCGATGTCGATGACGTGATACAAGGCGTCGGCTACTGCCATCCGGGCGGCGCACTCGAGTACCTGGCCTGCGACCTGCTAGTCGTTGCCTGCAACGGCTTTGGTGGCAATGCGTCGATGGTCGGCGACCTGCTGCCAGCGATGCGCGACGCGACGTTTGCTGGCCACGCCGGTAACGACGGCAGCGCGATTACGTGGGGCATGCAGCTGGGCGCACGTCTGGCCGACCTCGGCGGCTACCAGGGCCACGGTTCATGGGTGACACCTCAGGGCGCGCTGATGAGCTGGGCCGTGATGATGGCCGGCGGCGTGCAACTCAATGCCAATGGTGTGCGCTTCCATGACGAGACCGCCGGCTATTCGGAAGCCGCGATCCACGTGCTGGCTCAACCGGGCGGCATCGCCTGGAATGTCTTTGATGGGCCCTTGCTGGAGTTGGCGCGCGAGTTTCCCGACTTCGTCGAAGCCGAGCAGGCCGGTGCCGTCAAGCCGGCCGCCGATATTGCTGCGCTGGCAACGCTGATTGGCTGCGACGCCAGCGCCCTGCATGTGACGCTAGCGGCGATGCAACCGGGCGATGATGACGACGCTGCCGGACGTCGATTCCAGCGTGCGTTGGTCGCACCGTATTACGCAGTCAAGGTCACTGGCGCACTGTTCCATACGCAAGGCGGCCTCGATATCGATGCGCATTGCCGCGTCCTGCGAACCGACGGCAAGCCCTTCCCCAACTTGCTCGCTGCCGGCGGTGCCGCGCGCGGCGTCTCGGGCAATGCAGTCTGGGGCTACCTGTCCGGCAACGGCTTGCTCAGTGCGATCGGCGGCTGGCTCGCTGCGGAAACCGCCGCCACGCAACTGGCCTCCCCTCCCCACTGACCCAAAGGATTCCATGCACAGCTCCCTGCAACAACGCCTGCAACAACCGAGCGCCCTGCTGGCACCGGGCATCTACGATGCGTTCACGGCGCTGGTCGCCGAACAGGCCGGCTTCGAAGCGCTGTACCTGTCAGGTGCCTCGATTGCCTACACCCGGCTGGGCCGCTCCGACATCGGCCTGACCACCGCGACCGAAGTGGCCGACACGCTGGCGCGCATCACCGAACGCGTGACGATTCCGGTCATCGTCGATGCCGACACCGGCTTTGGCAATGCCCTCAACACGATGCGCACCGTCAAGGCTTTCGAGCGCGCGGGCGCGGCCATGCTGCAACTCGAAGACCAGACATTCCCGAAACGCTGCGGCCACCTCGACGGCAAAGGCGTCATCCCGGTCGCCGAGATGTGCGGCAAGCTCAAGGCCGCGCTCGATGCCCGCACGTCATCGCAGACGCTGATCATGGCGCGCACCGATGCGCTGGCGATCGAAGGATGGGACGCCACGATGGCGCGGGCCGAGGCCTATCTGGACTGCGGCGTCGATGCGCTGTTCATCGAAGCGCTGCGCACGCCGGAGCAGATGGCCAGCGCCTGCCGCCAGTTCGCCCATCGGATTCCACTACTGGCCAACATGGTCGAGGGCGGCAAGACGCCCGTGCACAGTGCGGCCGAACTGGGCGAGATGGGTTTTCGACTGGTCATTTTTCCAGGCGGCACCGCACGCGCAGTCGCGCACACGCTGCAAAAATACTACGCCAGCCTGCACACGCATCAAAGTACGTTGCCGATGCAAAAAGAGATGCTGGACTTCGACCAGCTCAATGAACTGATCGGCACGCCTGCCTTGCTGGAACTGGGTCAGCGCTACTGACACATCAACGGCCGGACATGAAAAAACGCCGTTCAGCCTCAAGCTGAACGGCGTTGTCGTATCCGGCAGACCGGTTAGCTGAAAGCCTGAATCCCTGTCTGTTCGCGTCCGAGGATCAGCGCATGGATGTCATGCGTTCCCTCGTAGGTGTTGACCACCTCGAGATTGACCATGTGCCGGATTACGCCGAATTCATCGGAGATGCCGTTCCCGCCCAGCATGTCACGCGCCACCCGTGCGATGTCGAGCGACTTGCCACAGGAATTGCGCTTCATCATCGAGGTGATGGCCGGCGCATCGATGCCCTCGTCCTTCATGCGACCGAGACGCAGGCAACCCTGCAAGCCCAGCGTGATTTCAGTCTGCATGTCAGCCAGCTTTTTCTGGATCAGCTGGTTGGCGGCGAGCGGACGACCGAACTGCTTGCGGTCCAGCACGTACTGGCGGGCGATATGCCAGCACGATTCGGCGGCACCGAGCGCGCCCCAGGCGATGCCGTAGCGGGCCGAGTTCAGGCACGTGAACGGTCCTTTCAGACCACGGATATCCGGGAAGGCATGCTCTTCAGGACAGAACACGTTGTCCATGACGATCTCGCCGGTGATCGATGCGCGCAAGCCGAACTTGCCGTGGATCGCCGGTGCCGACAAACCGATCGCGCCTTTTTCGAGGATAAAACCACGGATCGCGCCCTCGTCATCCTTGGCCCAGACCACGAAGACATCGGCGATCGGTGAATTCGAAATCCACATCTTGCTGCCGCTCAGCGCATAACCGCCAGCGACCTTGCGTGCACGCGTGACCATCGAACCGGGATCTGATCCGTGGTCGGGTTCGGTCAGACCGAAGCAGCCTATCCATTCGCCACTGGCCAGTTTCGGCAGGAATTTCTGACGCTGCGCTTCAGTGCCGAATTCGTAGATAGGCACCATCACCAGCGACGACTGCACGCTCATCATCGAGCGGTAGCCGGAATCAACGCGCTCGACTTCGCGCGCGATTAATCCGTAGCTGACATAGCTCAGACCAGCACCACCGTACTGCTCCGGGATGGTCGGTCCGAGCAGACCGAGCGCGCCCATTTCGCGAAAGATGGCCGGATCGGTGGTCTCGTTGCGGAAGGCATCGAGGACGCGTGGTTGCAGCTTGTTCTGGCAGTACTCGTGCGCGGCGTCGCGCACCATGCGCTCTTCATCGTTGAGTTGCTGGTCCAGTAGCAGCGGATCATCCCAATGGAAGGAAGTCGCGAGGTGCTTCATGCGGGGCATATCGTTCAAGGTAAACCTTTCAGTAAGTGGGGCAGACAAAGACATTCAGTGGGGGTCACGGCAACTAGGCCGGTGGCAGTAATCGGTAAGTCGCCGGCGTACGACCAAGCCGGATCGGCGAGGCAATCCCGCGATAGCCGCCGGGCATGTGCACGACCATCTCGCGGTGCACGGTATGCGGATGCTCCAGCGCAGCGGGCACATCAAGGATGGGCGCACATGGCACGCCGGCCTGCATCAATTTTTCGGACAGCAGCGTGCTGTCCCAGGTTGCCAGCAGGCCGATCAACACCGGTCGCAAATCAGCCCGGTTGGTGGTGCGCGATTTCGCGTCGACAAACGCAGGCTGCGTGGCCAGTTCCGGTTGACCCAGCACGGCACACAAACCCTGAAATTGCCGGTCGTTGCCGACAGCCAGAAAGATGGAATCGGTCGCCGTCGGGAACACATCGTAGGGCGTGATATTCGGATGCGCATTGCCGGTCCGCTGCGGCGTCTTACCGCTGCCGAACCAGTTGGCTGCATGCGGATGCAGCAGCGACAACCCGCTGTCGTACAGCGCCGCCTCGACAAATTGTCCACACCCGCTACGCGAGCGCTCTTGCAGTGCGAGCAGGATGCCGATGACCGCGTGCAGTCCGGTGACCATGTCGACCACCGGCACACCGACCCGCAACGGGTCGCCACCGGCTTCGCCATTGACGCTCATGATGCCGGACATGGCCTGAATCGCCGCGTCATAACCGGGCAGCGCACCAAGCGGGCCGCTGGCACCGAAGCCGGTCACGCGGCAATGCACCAGGCGCGGAAACTGCGTCGCCAGCACGTCCGCTCCCAGCCCCCAGCGTTCCAGTGTCCCGGTCTTGAAATTCTCGATCAGGACATCCGCATCCGCCAGCAATCCGAGCAGCGTCGCGCGGCCTGCTTCCTCGGAGAAATCGAGACGCATGCCACGCTTGTTGCGGTTGATCGCCAGATAGTAGGAAGCGACACCGTCCTCGAACGGTGGCCCCCAGGTGCGGGTATCGTCGCCACCGGGCGGTTCGATTTTCAGGACATCAGCACCGTGGTCGCCCAGAATCTGGCCGCAATACGGACCACCCAGTATCCGCGACAGATCGATGACGCGGATGCCGTCGAGCGCCCCGGTAGACGTGTCGGCAGTCGTGATGTTCATCGGCGCTCCGGTAACGGATACAACGAAAGGCGAGCAGGACAAGTCATCAGGCTTGCGCCTCTTTCCAGGCATCGAGGATCTCGCTGCCGGTGGCGGCCCAGACACCGTCGTGCTGCATGATGTGCGCCAGCGCTTCTTCAAGCGCTTTGATCCGGTAGGGCTGGCCGATGACCCAAGGATGCAGCGAAATTGCCATCACCCTGCCGCCCTGCGTGGCCGATTCGCGGTACAGGTAATCGAACTGGTCGCACAGCTGGTCGCGGAAATCGTCTTCGCTGTGGTGGTTCTGGACCAGAATCGTATGGTCGTCCATGTCGATCGGATGCGGCATTGCATGCAGCGCACCGTTGGCCGTGTGCAGCGGGTACGGCATGTCGTCATTGACCCAGTCGCAGACATAGTCCATACCGGCTTCGCCGAGCAAATCGAGCGTCGCAGCGGACTCCGATTTGGCCGGCGATAGCCAGCCGCGTATGGCCTGGCCGGAGGCGTTACGCAACAACGCGAGCGTGCTGTCGATGAGCTTTCGTTCGTCCTCGATACCAAGACCTGCATGGTGCAAATGATCCATGTCCTGACCGCTGGCAATGATTTCCCAGCCGCGCTGCGTGCATTCATGAAGCAGTGCCGGATAGCGCGCGGCGACGGCAGCGTTGATCGCCACCGAGGCACGGATGCCATGTCGGTCAAGTGCCTGCATGACCCGGAAAATTCCAACCCGGTTGCCGTAATCGCGCAACGTGTAATGACGCAGGTCCGGGTAGGCAGTCATCATTGCACCGGGCGGTTTGAAGGGAACACTCTTCATGTCGAGCGGAAACCACTCCAGCGCCGGGATGACCCAGAGCGCGACACGCGCGCCGTTGGGCCACACGACCGGCTTGCGGGTCGGCAGTGTCGACCAGTCATAGCGGGTGTGGTCCATGCCGTAATGGCGTTGTGGGTACTCAAGATAGGTGTCTGGCAAACTCATCAGATTCTCGATTCCTGTCAGGTGTGAAGTGGATGACGTGGCGGCCGGTCAGAATGCATGACGCACACCGAACGACAAGGCCTTCGGGCTGGCACCACGTTCGCCGGCAAAATTCTGCGCAGCAGTGCCGGCCCACAAGACCGCCGCCGAGCGGGAGTTATTCGTGATCTGGCCGTAGCTGGTGTAGAGCACGGTACGCTTCGACAGCGGATGCTCCAGCGTCATGCCAAGCGTGGTGCCGTAGCCGCGTTCGCCGTTGTAATCAAAGCGGGTCCGGAACGCCTGCGCGATCAGTGTGTTAGCGCCGAGCGGGATGCGCGTACCGAGCCAGTACGTCGCGGTGCTGGCCACGGTGGTTGGCAGCACGACCTTGTTGGCTTCCGACGGATTGAAACGATAGTAGCCGGTGAAAACGCGGGCCACGCCAAAATCATAGGCACCGCCGACCATCGCTTCCTCCTGCCAGTCGGCAGAAGCACCGAGCGGAATGTCGCGGGCATATTGCCGGAACCGGGTCATGCTGGCCGTTGCCATCCACGGTCCGGCGGCGTAGGTCGCACTGCCGCCTAACAGCCGGCCGGAGCCAATGGCATTTTCGTCACCGGCTGCGACCATGGCGCGCAGGACTAACCCGCCGGTGTTCCAGGTGCCCATCACCGAATTGTTGATCCGCCCGGTTGCCTGGTGGCCACCGTCGCCAGCGACGGCGTTCGGACTTTGAAAGGAGCCGTTGCCGGCAACCTGGGTATTGCCCCAGTAGGTTTGTCCGCCCGGATCAGCCGTCACCAGCGCGATATTCATCGGCGAATACTGCCGACCGGCAGTCACCGCCCAGCCACTTGTTGATGACACGCCCACCCATGCCTGACGTCCGAATAGCAGACCACCCTGCTGCAAGCCGCCGGTATCCGACGAGAAGCCGTTTTCCAGCAGGAAGTTGGCGCGCAGGCCGCCACCAAGATCTTCGGTGCCGCGAAACCCGAGCCGGCTGCCATTGCTCACACCGGAGTCAAGGCCGAACGTCTTGCCCTTCCCGTTGCCCGGTCGCGCGACCGTGACCGCCGAATCGATGATCCCGTAGATCGTGACGTTGCTCTGTCCATGGACCGAAGTCAACGGCAACAACAAGCCGAATAGTGGCATCAGTTTCTTCATGAGTGTGTCTCCTCTGTAGGACATAACCAGGCGCAGGCGCATGGCGTGGAATCCCCGCAGCTCGCACCGCCAAGACGGACGGTGCGGGAAATACGGATCGGCTCGGGCAGTCTGGGCTGCCCGTAAAATCAGGGGGCGTTGCCGACGCGCTGTGCTGCGGCGTTAAAGGCATCGAAGTGATGCTCGCTGAAGTGCTGGGCGATTTCGCGCCCGGTCGCCAGCCAGACCTTGTCGTGGCTGGTGATGTACGACAGCGCTTCTTCGAAAGCGGCCATGCGATGCGGCTGTCCGACCAGATACGGATGCAACGGAATGCACATCACGGTGCCGGATTGTTCGCCTTCTTCGTAGAGACGGTCGAACTGCCGCTTCAGGATTTCGGCATAGCGTCGGGGCTGGACCAGGTTGACGTTGTAAGCGATGGTGTCGTTCATTTCCAGCGAATACGGCAAGCTGATCAACGTACCCTGCTTGACCTTGACCGGCGATGGCTGGTCATCGTGAAACAGGTCACAGACATACGTCAGGCCCATCTCGGCGACCAGGTCGAGCGTGTTTTCGGTATAGGTCAATGCCGGTGCCAGCCAGCCATCGAGCTTCTGGCCGGTGTGCTTTTTGATCGTGTCGATCGAGTCCTGGATCACTGCCCTTTCCTGCTCGATGCTCATTCCGGTCAGGTAGCGCGTGTTGTAGGTGCCGTGCGAATAAAACTCCCAACCGTTGTCGACGCAGGCACGAATGACTTCCGGGTGGTGCTCGCACACGGCCACGTTGAGCGACACGCTGCCGCGCATGTTGCAGCGCTTCATCGCTTCGAGCATGCGCCAGAAACCGACCCGGTTGCCGTAGTCGCGATAGGAGTAATTGAGCACGTCGGGCGTCGGCCGGGCCCAGGCTGCGCGCGACGGATTTTTCGGCGGATCGAGTTCGTAGAATTCGATGTTGGGGGCGACCCAGAAAGCGACCCGTGCACCGTTCGGCCAGGTGATTTTTGGCCGCTCGTTGTACGGCAGGTAGTCGTAGAGGGCCGGGTCGCGCATCACCGCCGTGCCCCGGCTGAAGGTGCCAGCACGCTCAATTGGGCAAGGGTTTCTTCGACCGACAGCACATCGGCGTACTTGATGGCCATGTCATACAGGTTCGAAAAATGCGGTGCTTCGTGTTTGTCGGCGACACACTCTTCCGGCACGATCACGCGAAAGCTGCGTGACAAACTATCGACGACTGTTGCGCGCACACAGCCTGATGTCGATCCGCCGGTAAGGACTACCGTATCGACGCCGTGAAAGTTGAACACCGACCCGAGGTTGGTTTCAAAAAAGACCGACGCCATGCGCTTGTTGATGATGATGTCGCGCTCGTAATCGATGTCGAGGCGATCATCGAATTCGGCACGGCGGCTGCCGACCTTGATGTTCTGCAGCGAGTCCGGCGTATCGGTACGTGTGCCCCAGACGCCGCAATCTTCGCCCGATGCCATGTAGGCGACGTAGGTCCAGACGACCGGGAAGTTTTTGGCGCGGAATTCGCGGGCCAGTGCGTTGACGTATTCGAGTTGACGCGGGTCGGTTTCATACGCGGTGGCGAACTCGCCGACACAGGTATACGCCTTTTGCAAATCGATGTTGATCAGAGCCGGCTTGTTGCCGAACCTGAAACGCTTGCGGGTCGGGTTGGCCTTGAGCGCGGCATACAGTTGACGTGCGGTCAGTGACGATGATTCCATTTCTTCTGTCCTCCAAGGATGATAAACAGGCTACCCAAAATAACCTGGCCGGCGCTCTGTTCGGCAGTGCAGGCGAGGCGTGCAATGCGTCAGATCAACCTGTCTTTTTTCCATCATGCATTCGGCGTATTGTCCTGTCAATAGAACATTTAAGAAAAAACTGTCCGATGAAATCCATTGCGATACTTCAGAGTAGCTTGTGATGATGTTCGCACCGGCACCCCGCGCAATCGCCCCACATAAGCACATGGTCTTGATGATGTGGTGCAGTCACGCACCACAAGGTCGTGACTGCACGCGGGGCCAATCCGCTGGTGGCTAGCGATTGCCCAGCAGTCGTCCGAGGTCGGCGACAGGCAGGTCGGGCGAGCCGTCCAGAAGCAGGTCAATCAGGCCCTGCTGCTGCCCTGTCGTGTAAAACGCGGCGGTGTTGGCGAGGAACTTCGTCTTGATGTGGCAATCACCGCCAATCTCGGCTTTGAGGTGTGACCATCTGTTTTCGGCGACACCAAGATCACTACTGCACTGCTTGACCAACTAACCATTACTGCCATCTCGTTGAAATGGGTAATGATTTTTATCGATTCCGACACAGCGAATCAAGCCGCAAAAAAACCAGCAGAAAAAGGGGATTCAGAATCCCTACCAAAAACCTTATCCACAGACGGTATGTAATTTAAGTGCAATCAGGTTGGGGCATTTTTAGGTGGGGATCGTGATGCACTTGTAAGCGGTTCGTGTCAGCACGAGCTTTTGGAATGAAATCTGGACGGCGAAAACGGTCTCGTTCAGACCATCCACCGAAAGCTCGGTATGCAGAGCGGCTTTTCGGGTGGGCGGATGCACGTCCGTAGCATCACGATGATCACCTGAATCACACCGTCTGCACAGGCCTGCGTAATGTCAGATAACGGAAAACTCAACGACCGGATCATTGCCCGCGAAGGCAAGCAGGACTACCTCGCACGCGTTGAAGCGCCGCGCAAACGCGTCCCGGTTCTGCTCGCCAGCCCGGAAGCCAAACGTCTGTTCGCACGGTTTTTTGATTCGATGCAACTGCATACCAATTTCATTTCCAATATCGCCCGCTCGCGGTTGTCATCCGATGATATTGAGCAAGTCGAGGCACTGATAGCGCACAACATTTCGCAGTCGCTCATCGATATGGACAAGGCACTGGCCGATGCCGAAGCGCTGTGCAAAGCCAATCACATTTCCGAATTCGCCGAATATGCGCAGGACCCGCTCGACGAGCACGTCGGTGTCATCTCGTCCCTGTCACGCCAGTATCTGGATCTGATCGTGCGTTTTGATCAGGTTATGCCGATGCTGGCGACGCTGGAAATTGATGGCCTTGTCAGGAAACGAGAACTCGATGCGCGTATCGCGCAATGCAAAAAGCTGGTCAAGCGGATCGCGTATTCGACGCGTGAATTGGCGAATGGGGTGCGGCGGCGGATGAACCAAATGGCGGAAGATGTGGCTTTGCCGAAGGAAGCAGCAGGCACTAATATCGAGATGCCACGGCCAATAAAAAAGCAGTTATTCCCAAATGGCGATTCGATGACGTTGAAGGTCAATGACCAGTTTGAACCGAAGGACAAGGACGACCTCAGCAAGGGTTCCACGCCCGACAGTATGTCGGTTGTGCTGACATCACCGAACTGATCCGCATGGCTCGCTTGCGCCCCAGCTCAGATGACCCCGACAGTCTGAAACTTGCGGCGCAATCCATGAACAACATCTGCCAGCAAGATGGGATCAAGTCGGTTCTTTTTCAGAAATGCCTTCTACTGCGTTTGCTTGGCTACATCGTCTGCAAAGGTGTCGGTGAACCCGATGGGCACCGTGGACGGCATGGCCGTTTTGCGGCGTGCAAAGGTAGCTTCAATAGCCAGGCGCATTGCTGACTGTTCGAGCGCCGGGTCGTCCAGCAGCACCCACAAATCGAAGTAATCCTTCATCCGTGTGTTGGCCAACCCCAGCAGGCACACTGCATGGAATTTTTCGGCAACAACTGTGCATTTCGGATAAGCCCGCATCTGCGGTGCCGGAAAATCTTTCAGCAGGACCGGGTAGCTGATCGGCAGCGGTGCCGGAGTTACTGCATCACCGAACCCGATGTCAACTTGCAGCGCGATGCGCGCACCATCCAGCGTTGCCTGCAGGTCGATCCGCACACCGCCATAGCCTGCCTCCTTGCGGATGATCGCCCCCTTGACTGAATCGGGATCAAACACCACGCCGTCGTCGGCAGGCGTCAGGCAAATTTCCCGAAAAGTCTTGACCGCCGTGTCGACGTCATCCGGTCCAAAACCCAGAAGATCCGCATCACGGGTGGGCCGGTGAGCAACGTCGTACCAAAGCGTGAACAGCAACGCCCCCTTGAGCAGAAAATTCGCGGCGTGTTCGGAAACAGACAGCCGGTAAAGGAGTCGTTCGAGTCCGTAGTGCGTGAGCGTCAAATTGAAGTCTTGCTTGGTCGCGTCCGCATGTTGTTTCAAACGTGCTCGGACCGATGCCGCCAAATTTCGGCTCATGCTGTCACGCTTTCCAGATACGGGCGCATGACATTGGCCACGCGGTCAACAGTGGCGAAATGCCAGATTTCATCCATGGTGAATTTTCGTCGTGCCCAGCCATCTCGCAGAGCTTCCAGGGCAACGTCAAGACCGATCTTGTTGCGGTATTTGAAGCAGTCCGCCACGGTTTTTGCAGCGTTAAATACCGGCACGCTCACGCCATCGACCGACACATGTTCAATGCCCGCAGTAAATGCCAACCCTGACATGTGCACGGCGCGAATTTTGGGTTGGTCAAGCCGTGGAATGGGCGACCGATGTCCAATGGCGAGCCAGACCTCAAAAGGTGCCTGTGTCCCGATGTCATGCACGCGTAGTGCCGAGAGCAGACAAACCACCCCCTGCGGTACACGCAGCGCTACTTCCGCCAGGGATCGGTGTTCGCTGATGGCCTGCCCTGGCAGTCCATAAACCCCTCGAGCAACTCGTTCGAGTTTTCTTGCTGCAACCAGTCGGCTGAGCACCATGGTCGGCAGGTCCTGCTGCGCTAGATCCCGAGCACGCAGCAAGGTCCTTTCCCTAGCAAGTTCCAGAACAGCTTGCTCATGCGTGTAATTTGGAGGATTTATCATGACATGAGTGTGTTGCGATATCTAAGCATTTGTCAACAATATACAGGCAATAGCAACATATCAAGCTCACACTCCCTCATCCTTTTTGGCGGAGTCATTATTTCAGGGGGTGCTTGACTACTACGTCAACGTCATCTCGTTCCTTTCGCGTCAAGCGGATCGCGTATGCGACGCGGTAACTGGCGAATGGGATGAGGCGGCGGATGAACCAACTTGCGGAAAATGCGACTGCGCCGAAGAGAGCGGCAGGTACTGATATCAACACAACACGGCCAATAAAGAAAGCGCCATTCGCCGATGGCATTTCGATGAGTTCGATAGTTAAAGACTCGGTTGAACCGAACGACAGCGAGGACCACAACGAGGGTTCCACGCTCGGCAATGTGCTGAATTTGGCTACCGTCGTTCCTAAAACCTGATCCCACAAACCTGCGCCTTCCTTCATCATGCGTGGGGACCATCAATCACCGATGCCCGCAGTATGCAGGCCCTGGCTCAGCACCATCGGTGGTATTGCCGAAGGTGTTACTCCTTGCCTCTCTCTTGGCGATTGCAGCCAAGTCGCAGTAATGCGACGTTCGCAAAACACTCGAAGTTCATTCAAATCACACCGATAAGCCCGTTACATATTGGCCTTTTTCGGTAGGCCCCAATGACAAATGGAGGTAATCTGACACCCGGCATGGCGCTCCCCGGAAATATTCCATCGCCACGTAGCCAGTCGATACCTGCCCTCACTCAGATGGTCTGTCACGCAACCTGTCTCACCTTGGCTCAAGGTAAGAGCACCCTGCGGACGACTTGAACCATGCGTCGTGAATAATCTGTTTTTCGCTCACGAATTGTCATGCAACCTCGCCACCTGTAATCAGAGACAGTCCCGCACGGCACAAGCAAGCCTTGCACTATCCGGCACAGGACAATCATCGCTATCAACAAAACACATTGAGAGGCAGCCATGCATCAGAAGATCACACAGCCCGGTCCTGGCGTAACGGCCAATTGGAAAGAGAAGATACATGCCATCGGCATAGGGGCGGCCAGTATAACTGGCCGATCCCCTGCCACACCACCCGGCGTGCGGGTCCGCACCGGGCGGT
>NZ_JASJWR010000020.1:0-91235 GCF_035019065.1 Actimicrobium sp. CCI2.3
AGTAGCTCAGTTGGTAGAGCGCAACCTTGCCAAGGTTGAGGTCGAGAGTTCGAGCCTCTTCTCCCGCTCCAGATTAAAAGGGAAGCCGTTAAAAGCTTCCCTTTTTATTCTCGAAAAATGCAATCAAGCTTTTTCCGAGAAAACCAGGTCGAAAGCAGCATGCATCCGATTTGGTGGTTACAATATCGACCACGGCGGGGTAGCAAAGTGGTTATGCAGCGGCCTGCAAAGCCGTTTACGCCGGTTCGAACCCGACCCCCGCCTCCAGTTTTTAAGATTTAAAATCGACGACTTAGCCCTCCACTGCGAGGGTTTTTTATTGCCCAAAATAAACGAAAAAGTGTCTAGAAGTGACTCGTGTTGCGTGCACCGCCTGCGGCAAGACCGCGCAATTCGATGTGCCTTGGGCACTGCCTGGTAGCGGTTTCACTTTGCTGTTCCAAGCACTGGCATTGTCGCTGTGCCAGAGCTGGCCGGCGGCGCAGGCGGCTGCGCAATTGCGGGTCGCCTCGAAATGTTTGTGGCGAGGTATTGCTCACAATGTACCTGCGTCGCGCGAACAGGAAATCATGACGGATGTACATAGTGAGCAATGCGTCAATTCAAGGACGACCTGTCGGCCCATGGCGGCAATCCGGATGTGATTAATCACGTCGTCATTGACATGAGCGCGGCGTATGCAAATGGTGTGGCGGAAGCGCTGCCAAAAGTGCAGATCAGCTGCTGCGTATTCCGGTCAACGTGACCGCTCATTCTGGTCGAACATGACTGCGGTGCATGGCACGGAGTTATGCACAAACTTATTCATCTGACACAATGGCACTTGGTGAATGCGCGACGTTGACGTTGCCAGCTTAGAGAATGGACCGGGCATGACGACAGCATTGTTGGTCTGGGGCATGTTGTTTGGTGCAATAGGTCTCGGTTATTTTGTCTACGGAAAAAAGCAGGGCGCGCTGGTGCCGCTGTTCTGCGGGCTTGCGTTGATGATCTTTCCGTATTTCATATCAGATGTGTATCTGCTGGTAATCATCAGTGGCGTGATCGCAGTGTTGCCTTATTTCTGGCGAGAGTAGTCATTGTTTCGCGCATGGAAAAAAGTCAAAGACGCTGGGTTACCCCACTGACAAGAGGCGTCAATTCCGCGTAACGACGTGTCACTTGAAACGATTCTCAGCGCCGACGAACAATAATTTGGCAGCCTATTGCTGGTTCAGCATCCATTGCTTGAGGCCCGTGACCCAGCCCTTGGCCGGGAGGTTGAGACTACTCTTGATCGCGGCAGCCCGTTCGTAAAGCAGGTTGAATTCGAGCAGCGGCGATTGCTTGAATGCGATGACGACGATATTTTCATCCTCGGCTTCGGGCACCCAGACCACGGCATCAAAGATTGACGCGATCGTCTGCAGATTGCTGTCATAGCTGGAAAATTCACCAAAAACATTGGTGAGCATCATGCCCTCGGCGTGCAGACAGTCGCTGCAGGCCTGATAAAACTCGGGCGTGTCGAGCACCGGTCCACGCGCGTCTTCATCGTACAAGTCGACCTGCAGGATGTCGATGCTGTCTTGATTGACGGGGTCAAGCACGAAATTGAGCGCATTCATTTCGATGACGTTCAGGCGCGCATCGTTGGGCGGCAGTGCAAACTGGCTGGCACAGATCGCAATCACGTTCGGATTCAGTTCGATCGCGGTCACGCGTGCCTGCGGAAATCGCGCATGACAGAATTTTGTCAGTGCCGCGCTGCCTAGTCCGAGCTGCACGATATGGCGCGGTTGTGGCATGAACAGCAGCCACATCATCATCATCCGCACATAGCTCAGCTCGATTAGTTCGGGACGCTCGATGCGCATCGCACCCTGGACCCAGGGGGTTCCAAGGTGCAGGTAGCGGACGCCGCGGTGCTCGGTGATGGTTGCCGGTGGATGGCCGGAGATATTGAAGACGATGTCGCCGTAGGTTGGAACGGTGGCCAAAGGTGTGTGCATGTGGGGAGATTGGCTGGTGTGACCCTGAGTGTAGCAAATACGACGGTTGCCACCGCGACTTCCGGAGGCATGACGTGTGACGGATTGAAAATATGCGTCAGCAGTGGCCCAACCAGAGGCGCGGGGTTGCTTTCGGCACCAGTCAACGAGGTGGGAGACATCTTTTTCTTGTTATTACCCGTGACATGATTCGAAGGATGTGGTCCCGATGTCGATGCTGCGGTTGCTGGCTTTGGTCTCCTGGGTGCTGGTGGCGACGAGTTTTTGACCTGTGGCACGGACATCGACTGACTCACCTTGGTCTTTGGCAGGCTTTGCTGCGTTTACCTCTGCGCCAGTTCGGGTGGATCAGCGAAAATCGGTCCACGGACTGGTGGTGGACAAGTCCGGACAACGCGTACTCGGCATCAGCGATCCGGCGATGCTGCGGATTATTGACCCTGCCAACCGCAAGCAAGTCGCCTCCCTCACGCTACCTGGTGCCCCGCTCGGACTGGTCATTGACGAGGAAGGCGAACGGGCCTATGCGCTGACGACCGCACGCGTTCAGGTGATCGATACAACCAAAGGAAAACTGCTCAAGTCGATTCCGGTCGATCCCTCGGCCAATGCACTGGCGCTCGACCCCGATGGCAGAAAACTCTATGTGACGAGCAGCGGCAGCAATGGCGGGATCGCCGGGATCACGGTCGTCAACGCCCTGGCGCAAAGACTCGACAAGGTGATCCCGACTGCGACTCTGGCTCCCGATCTGCCACCGAATTCGCTGTGTGATCAGTCCGAATGGCGACAAAGTACTGGTATTTGGGGGCCCCAGCTCTGCCAAGTCAGTGCGCTATTTGCAATTTGAAAGCGCAACGCAGCAAGTGCGACTGGTCAATGTCGCAATCACACAATCACCGCAGTTTATCGCCACGCCATTTGACAGCAATCAGTTGTTCGGGCCAGTCGGCAAGAAATTTTATATTGGTGGCGGCTCAACGGGCGGTGCCAGCGTTGTCGCTGAAATCGACACGTCCAGCGATACCAATTCGCGCGTTCTGGTACTGCCAAGCAATGGTGCCGAATACCATTACCTGACATCGCTAAAAAGTAGTGTGGTCGATGATCGGTTTGTGTTGGTGGCGTTTCTCTTCGAGCACCGTATCCATACTGCTAGCGAGCCGCACAGCGTCGGCTTCATTGACGTATCCAGCGGCACGATCCTGGCAAATGTCTCGTTCCCGCAGGGCATGTTCCATTCAACCCTGTTTGGTGACGTGCTGGATCCTTGTGACCACGGCAAAAATTCGACGACCGCTGCGTTGATCCTGCCGAGCGGTTCGGTAGCGCTGGATCAGCCATTAGTGCTGACCGCCCGCATCAATTGCATCGATGCCACCGGGCACGTTCCGGCCGCTTGAGCCACGACCGCATTCCTGACGTACTCTACGCCCCCACCATGCCCTCAGAATTCTGCATGCGTGCGCACGCCGAATAGTGACACCGGCCCGCGATCCCGGTTGTACGCCGGATTATTGACACGCTGATAATTCACAGACAGCGTCATGTGGGAAGTGACCCGCATCGCATAATAGGTTTCTAGTATCTTCTCGGTACCATAGGTCTGCCGACCGTCGCCGATCAAGATACCGATGCCACCTGCGGCAAAGTATCGGCGTGCGTCGCTGGACAGACCGTTGATTGCGACGGCCACGCCAAACGTATCGTCGTGCCGCCCCCATTGATTTCCTTTCCATGCCAATCCGGCAGAAATGGATCGGTTGATTTCGGTAAATTCGTAGGCTTCCTTGGTGCCGTTGTTGACGCTGGCACGTGCGAACAAGCCCAGATCCGCCGCCAGTTCCTGTTCGATGTTGATCGCGGCACCCGGGCGGTAGCTCCACCGCCGTACCACGGCGGTGTCCGGCGTCTCGTTTGCCAGCAGGGCACGCTCGACAGCATCGTGGTAGGACCCCATACGGCCGCGATTGACGAAGCCCAGCAACTTGACCTTGCCGTCATGCCCGCTCAGTTGATAGCGTTGTTCCAACTCGGTGACCAACATGTACTGGCTGAAATCCACGGCGACAATTTTGCCGTTCGGGACCTTGGAGAGCTGAAAGGCGCCACCACGCAGCGTCCACGCATCCTGCGTCCATTCTGCGGCAGCACCATAGGTGAATCCCCAGGCGTCAGCGGCGTAGTCGAATGCGCCGGCATCAATGACAGACCAGTTCAGAAAATCGCTCCTGGGATCATGAGCGTACCTATTCGTATCGAAGATATCGGTGACAGATAATTTGCCGGCAGTAAGGGTGACGTTATTGGCGGCTCTGGTGCCCCCCAGTTGATTGGCCGTAGCCTCGACCGGAACCTGCGCTCCGGCGAGAGGAATGACTTGCCGCAGGAACGCCCGGGGCAGCCGAAGATACGGTGTATTCGCGCCGACTTTGTACGCTTCGCCGCTCGGAAAGCCCGCCATGCCGACTGTATTGCTCAACCCAAAACCCTGATCGATCTCGGGGTTGATCCAGAATTCGGCACCACGCCACAGCTTTATCCCGGCATACAGCGTCAGATCCGTCGTTTCCTCGGTACGTCCGTTGGCGATCAGGCTGTTGGTGCCACTATAGGTTGAGGCGAAATGCGGATGACGTTGTGTGACGTTGGTGACTTGGCCATGCACTGCCCAGTTTTCCGGTGCTGCAGCAGCATCGGAAAAGGGTGATTCCGGTGCCGTGATCGTCGGTGCAGCCTGGTTTTTTCGCGGTTCCTCGTTGGCGGCAAGCGCCGTACTTGAGCTGGTTTCCAGAAGAAAAACGGACGCCAAGGCGAGCAGTACGATCGTGGCGGGAGACAGTAAGGCTTGCTTGAAACATGTCGTGCTGTGGTGCGTCGCAATCATCGTGTTTCCTGTTGAGTAATTTTTTTCGACCGATTACGCATCGTAAAGTCACCAGCCACGCGACACCTGCCGCGGCCAGGACCCACGTTCACAGCCAACTTGGCAGCTTCATCCGATGACGCATCACAAGCGCCCCATCATGGCTTGGCCTCTACGTAATAAGCAGCTTCGGAATAGTACTGTTCATCACCACGCCATCGGACGGTCTTTTTAAGGATTGGTTGGCGCAAAAGAGGGTATTCCGATTAGCAACATCATCGCGAATGGGCAGCTATTTTCCGTGGCATTACTTTAATGCCTGTAATCAATATAAGTGGGTGTATTTCACTCGTCTCATGGCCATCCGCTCCAGATTATTGCCTCTACGCCTATTCGGCACATGAAACTAAAATGCGTACTTTTTGCTGTGATGCGGCATCGTTGGATGGAGAGCAGCGCATCACTGCTCCAACAATCTGCAAAACGAAACCTTGCGCTTCCGTTCCCAGGGTATCTTCGTTTTTTCTGTGCCATCAACGGCTCGAAACTCAATATGCCCAGCGGCTTGCTGATTTACGGCTACAAAACACCGCAGGATACGACCCGACATTATCGTTGTGGAATGATGAGTTGCCTGTACAACCTGCAGGAACAATTGATCTGGTCATTTTTGACCGGGATTATTTTAGCTACGCGGCATCGAGGAGCTTGGCTGGACAGGGCATTGGTGGCGGTGGCCAGACTCAGACAACGCAACCGGCCAGGTCGCAGTTAGCAGCGGCATTCTTTCCAGCCATGCACTCAATGGAACTCATTAAGTGCAGCTTCCGGCTCTCAGCCAAGTGCCATACCCAGGCTTAGACCGCAACTACGTGGTTAAACGCGCCGTCGCGTCCCATGCGTGCACAGTTTTATTTTCATCGTTGACTATTGGGTACTTTTAAATAAAAACCAATTGTTGGTTTAGTGTGGCCTGTGTATATTTTCCCAAGGAATAGTAAAACCGAGCACAAGCGCCAAGCACAAGCGGTCCGGTGCGAATACCTGATTACCGGGATTTCACAGGACGTGCCGTGAAATCCCGGTTTTTGTAGCAACCGTTTTATTTTAGAAGTTCACAACAGCCTCTTGATGGGAGATGCACGTGGAAATAAAAAATATGAAAATCGGTACTCGGCTCTGGCTCGGGTTTGGCGTCGTCATTGGGTTGTTGGTGGTGATCGTGCTGCTCTCGATATCACGCATGCGTCAGGCGGAACACAGGATGGACGACATGCTGGAAGATCGTTACAAGAAAGTTGCGTTAGCGTCCGAAATAAAATACGACGTCTCCGTGATTCACCAGCATGTCCGCGGCGCGTTGATCGCGGGCGATGCTGATGGGGTTAAGCGGGAAGCAGAAGCAATAAGTGCTATCAGCGTGAAAAACAAGGACTTGCTGGATACCTTCGACAAAAGCATCAACGTCCCAAAAGGGCGGGAATTGTTCACCGCCATCACGCAGGCACGCAGCAAGGATCTGGCAAGCCGTGCGGAGCTTTTCGCACTGTTGAGCGACGGCAAGTAGTCGGAAGCAAAGAACCTACTCAATGGCAAGATGCATGACACAGAGCAGTCTTACGTCAAGGCACTGACCGAAATGCTCGATTTCCAGGTCGGGAAAATGGGAGAAGAAGCCACCCTCAGTAAAGCTGAATTCGCCAGTGCGGAGATGTTGATGCTCGGCATCGCCTTCGCAACCTTGATGTTTGCGGTTAGCGTTGCCCACTTCATCACGCGCAGTATCACCAAGCCGATGAATGAAGCCGTACGGATGGCCAGACGAGTAGCGGATGGCGACCTTACTTCTGACATCCAGATCAACTCCACATGCGAAACAGGCCTGTTAATGCAAGCGCTGAAAGACATGAACAGTAGCCTGGTCAGGATCGTCGGCGAAGTACGGACTGGCACCGATGCCATTGCCACCGCGTCAAGTCAGATTGCCGCCGGCAACATGGACCTTTCATCACGTACCGAGCAACAGGCCGCGTCGCTCGAAGAGACCGCCTCCTCGATGGAAGAGTTGACCTCGACGGTCAAGCAAAATGCCGAAAATGCCAAGCAGGCCAATCAGATGGCGTTGTCGGCCTCGCAGGTGGCTCTCAAGGGTGGCAACGTGGTGTCACAGGTGGTTGAGACCATGGGCTCTATCAACAATTCGGCGCGCAAAATTGTCGACATTATCGGCGTCATCGACGGCATCGCTTTTCAGACCAATATTCTGGCGCTCAATGCTGCTGTCGAAGCGGCCCGAGCTGGTGAGCAAGGACGCGGCTTTGCGGTAGTGGCCTCGGAAGTGCGCAGTCTGGCGCAGCGCTCGGCCGCAGCGGCCAAGGAAATCAAGATCCTGATCGATGATTCTGTCGAGAAGGTCGACAACGGCTCCAGGCTGGTCGATCAAGCGGGTGCGACCATGGCCGAAGTGGTTGACAGCGTTAAACGCGTCTCCGACATCATCAGCGAAATCACCACTGCCAGCCACGAACAGACGGTCGGCATCGAGCAGATCAACCAGACCATCACACAGATGGACGACGTCACGCAAAAAAATGCTGCGCTGGTCGAAGAAGCCGCAGCAGCGGCCCAATCGCTACAGGATCAATCTGCCGAACTGGCCCATACGGTCGGCGTGTTCAAGCTGAGCGGCACGACAAAGTCCGGAGTAATGGTATCTCGCGCAACGGCCAAACCGCCTTCCGCTCAAGTAAAGCCGACAGCGCGCGCCCTCGTAGCAAGGCGTGATCCAGTGACGAAGTTGGCTTCCGTACCGATCACGAGCGGCGCGGACTGGGAGGAGTTTTAAATCGGCGATTGTCGATGACAGTGAAGTCGGCGTTGACCGAATCGACAGCCTATTTCGATTTGCCAGCGCCGTCTGTAGCAGGCCACGCTATCGGCGGTACGTAACGTGGTGCCATCCATCGCCCGCAAGTGTGGCCCGTGGAACAGTTAAGCCTCTTTGTCCTGCGCGCGCCATGCCTGTGCCGAGGCATGAAAGAGTGATTCGAGCGTAGCAGGTCCAATCCGTTCGCGTGTTTGTGCGACCGCACTTTTACTCGCGAAACACGACACGACATTCGGCAGCGCCAAATCAACGCCAGATCAACACAAAATCGTCGACCACTTCGCTGATCGGTTGATGACGACACAACCGTGTCACGCAGAATAAATCCCATCCAGCGCTCAACTGAACGGCATTGCCGGCTGGCTGGAACTTTGCGTGTCTCTCTGCTACTGTGTTGACGGTTTCTTCGATGCAATGTCCGCAGCATCGAAGCACAATCACCACAATAAAAACCCTGACTATTCACGGAGAGAGACCATGTCCCGACAAACAACGCCGCAGCGCTCGCTGCTCAACCGTACGTTGATCGCCCTGCTATTTGGCACCGCCAGCACCCTGGCGTTTGCCCAGACTGCGCCCGACGTCAAACCGAAACGATTTCCTCAATTGACGATGGAAAATCTGCCGCCACAATCGATCCCGCTGGCGAAAGAAATCGTGAGCATCTCCAGCGTTGGATTGGCCGGCCCCTACAACGTGATGCTGCGCAGTCCGGTCTTTGCCGATCGCATGAAACGCTTGCTCGACTACCTGCGTTTTGAAACCTCCTTACCCAAGCGCCTCAATGAGTTTGCCATTCTGATCCAGGGCCGGCTGTGGACGTCGCAAGTCGAGTGGTACGCGCACTATCCACTGGCGCTGAAGGCCGGCTTGCCTGCCTCGGTCGCCGACGATCTAAAAGCAAATATCCGTCCGCGCAACATGCAACCGGATGAAGCAGCGGTCTATGACGTCAGCATGATGATGAGTACGGAGCATGCCATCAGTGATGCATTGTTCCAAAGCGCCAAAGCCGCTCTTGGCGAACAGCAACTGGTTGACTTGATCGCCGTCAGTGGCACCTATGTCACGGTAGCGATGCTGCTGAGTCTCGGGGAGGAATCATCGCCTGCCGACAAGCCATTACCCTTTCCGGAAAAAGGTCGCTAAGCCAGCCCATCCGGAACGACACCAGGTGCACTATCAGGTGGATATCGTGATGCAGGAAAATTCATGGCGCCGATATTTTCCTGCGACCGCCGTCAGTCCGCCGACCCCGCACCCACCATCTTGCGCAATGCGCTGATCACGTTGGTATCGATGAGATACAACGAGCGATCCTACGGCCGACTTGAAACTCAGTCGGCAACCGTGCCGACATCGAGCATGCCGAGCAGCACCCCGTCAACCCAGCCTCCTGTCAATCGAATGGCGTATTGAGAAATCGCAGTATCGACAACCATCCAAGCTGCAGCATGGTCGATACGGTCATCTTGATCGGTGGTGTATTTGGTTAATGAAAAAGGAGGGGGAAAATGAATGCAATAAAACGACTATGGAGCCGGATTGGCTGTCCCGGCATGCGGGGACTCACGTTTGCGTATCAAAAGCAATCTGCATCGCGACAAATTCGCCACACTTTCTGTCTCGGTGTGTTCAGTCTAATAGTCCTGCTGGTGCCTGAGTTGGCCACGGCGTCATCGACTGTCTACACGGGTGGCGCACCAACGCCCGGAACCATTGGCTTGCTCTTGCCTGGCGGTGTTCTGCAATCCAATCCCTTGGTTACCGCCTGGATCGATGCAGCAGATGAAGAGGGACTGCGTATTGAAACGCTGACTGATGCACAATTCCTCGCCCTCGGCACAGGCACCAATGCCTATCGCGGCGTGATTTTGCCAGATCAGGTGCACGTTACCGCGTCTGACGCATTGATTACGGCGGTGCAGGGATATGTCACGCGCGGCGGTCAAATCATGCTGGTCTACGACTTTGGTGCACTGACATCCGCCGGCGTCTATGCGCCGCAGAAGTCCCGCCTGAGCGGCCTCGCCGGGGTCGATTACATTTTGTACGATACCTTGCGCGACCGCACCACAGGCCTCGGTCCGATCACCGGTTTTGAAAGCAGGCTGCGCCAATGGCAGGTCCCACCCGGCAAATCCATGCTGTTCACGTCTTCCAGCGCGACTCCCGCTGCCGCAATCAACATCTCGACTGGGAGTGCTGCCGTACCAACATTGGCTTCCCAACTGGACCCTGGCATCGCGAAAGCCACAGCCAGTCAGATCGGCGTACTCAAGTCAGTTAATCTGGCTGCCTCGGAGGCACTGTATTTGCCTGTGAACGCAAAGAACCCGGGTGGTCTGCAAGGACACGATCACGCACAGCAATTTCGCAGTGATCCATTCGACAAGTACGTCTCCGTAAGGACAGCAACGGGCATAAGAGCGATACCGATCAGCACCAATCTACCGATCACTGGCGGCTCGAAAACACCGGCCATCAAGGCCCTGACGTTTGACACGGCGCGCAAACTGCCGCTGGCCCAGCAGACGACGGTCTTGACGAAGGCTTCGGTTGGCAGCATCCAGGCGCTGACTGCTGCCGCTGCCGTCGTCACCGATCCGGTACACGTCGTCAGTGGCTATATTTATGGTGCGCTAGCCTATCCAACGTATGTCACGCAGGGCAGCTATGCCGGTCTGCAGCTAGCCAATTCACCACAGTTCGGTCTGGCGGCAGGTGTTAACACGGTCGGCACTGGCAAGGTGCTGTTCGTCAACCTGCCACTGACCTATCTGAAAGGCAGCTCCGACGGCATGCTGATGCATGGATTTTTGCATTATTTTGGCAATACCATGCTCGGTTTGCCGCACCTGTCCAGCGTGCCGTACGCCCAACCTGGCATGACCCTGAACTGGCACCTGTGCTCCAACTTCACCACCGAGATGGCCCAGTTAACCGGACAAGGGGTGTTCAACAACGGACCGTTTTCGGTGCACATCACGGCCGGTCCGGACACGGTTGCCTTTGGCGATGGCCTGGGATGGAACTTGCCGAACAATGTGCCGGCCCAGCAAATGCTGCGCACGCTAGAGACGCAGGGCCATCAGATCGGTAATCACGGTGGCTGGATTCACGATTACTACGGCGACAATGTGTCAGAAACCAATCAATCAACATTCCAGCAATATCTGGAACTCAACAGCACCGCAGTGCGTTCGGCGATGGGCCATGCATCGCTGGAATATGCGGCTCCGCAAGGTAACAGCCCAACCTGGGCGACAAACTGGATCGAGCAGAACGGTGTCACCGGCAGTTACTCGCTCAGCCATACGGGATTGGGACCGACCCGTAATTATCTTAACGGCAAGGCCAGCAATCCGGACCTGTGGCTGGACCCCGTGATGCCGCTTGGATTGTTTGCGACTTTTGAAGAATTCATTTTCTATGGTGTTCCGAAACAGGACGTCACCAACTGGTACAAGGCGCTCATCGATTTCAGTGTCACGAACCGCACCAACCGCTTGATCTACATGCATCCTCCCGGCGCGGCGCAATGGTCGGATGTGGTGTTGATGATGCTCAACTATGCCAAAACCCAGCAACAGGCCGGTAAATTCCGCTGGTACACGATCGCTGACATGGCCTACTTCATGGATCTGCGACGCGATGTCAGGTGGAACGAAACAGCAGGCGTCAGCGGTAGCCGGCAATACACGGCAAGTCATCCGCTCAACCTGGCGGCAATGAGCTGGATTTTTCCGAAAGTAAAATTTGCCAAACCAATTATCACCAGTGGCAATGCCACTGTCTCCGACGGTGGCGATGGCAACTGGCTAGTGGTGGCTAACGGCGGTACGGCACTTGGTTTCCGGGCGGTGCCGTTGTAATTGGCGTCGGGGCACGTCAGAGGTCAGGGCCCGTGGAAGGCACGATGCGGGCCTGCTTCTACTTGATTGTGGAGGCAGGTCATGCATGACACCGGTCAAAAAATCAGGTTGCTACGCCTCAGCAGTCCTAATTCCTGGCTTGTCACCATGCCCTTCGCCGCCAATCAAACCCGCCGTGCTTCGGCCAGCACGCGCTCGCGCAGTCCGGCGGGCAGATCAGCCGGTCGCCATACCGTGACGGTCACGCCGAGGCGGGATTCCAGTTCGGTTTGAAGACCACCGAGGTCGGCGAGCGTGGCACCGGGCAGGGCGTCGACGAGCACATCAAGGCCGGCACCGTTGAAGGTCGTGCCATCCTCGGAAGCCCAGAAAACACGCGCATTGGTGGCGCGAAAGCGGGCCGCAGCTTCGCGGATGAGGGGGCGGTTCATTTCGAGGACAGTGGAGGGTCGCATTCTTGCTGTTCAACGCTCGCGCGAAGCCAATTCATTTAACGCGTAATTATTTCATTGAATCAAGATGCCTGTCGGATGACCACGCGCGTCGCTTCGCATCGTCGGCTTGCAGGGTTAGCCCGGTCCCCAGCCAACGTGGCGCCAGACGATGTCCTGCGTCCAATGCGGATAGGCCGTCGCCAGGGTTTGTTCGTTGCCGTACAGACGGGTCACATCGCACTGCGTAGCGTCCTGCAATCCCACACAGTGCGCTCCCGCCTTTACCCATGACCAAGACACCTCCCAGCCAGCTCACTCCCCCCGTTGTTCGCAGCGGCTACGTGCAAGTGCGCGGTGCGCGTGAACACAATCTCAAGGATGTCGATGTCGATATTCCCCGTGATGCACTGGTGGTGTTCACCGGCGTCTCCGGTTCGGGCAAATCGTCTTTGGCGTTCGGCACGCTCTATGCGGAAGCGCAGCGGCGCTATCTGGAGTCGGTGTCGCCGTATGCGCGGCGGCTGTTTAACCAGATGGCCGTGCCGGATGTCGATCGTATCGATGGCTTGCCGCCCGCCGTCGCGCTGCAGCAGCAGCGGGGTTCGCCAACTACCCGCTCGTCGGTCGGCAGCGTGACGACCTTGTCGAACCTGTTGCGCATGTTGTACTCGCGTGCCGGTGACTATCCGGCAGACCAGCCGCTGCTGTATGCCGAGTCGTTTTCGCCGAATACACCGGAAGGTGCTTGCCCCGAATGCCATGGCCTCGGTCGGGTCTATGAAGTGACCGAACGCTCGCTGGTTCCGGACGATCGCCTGACCATCCGCGAACGCGCCATCGCCGCCTGGCCCACCGCCTGGCATGGCCAGAACTTGCGCGACATCCTGACGACACTCGGGATTGACGTCGACACGCCGTGGCGCGACTTGCCGAAGAAGGAGCGCGACTGGATTCTGTTCACCGATGAACAGCCGACCGCCCCGGTGTATTCCGGTTTTAGTGCAGCCGAAGTGCGCGCAGCCATCAAGCGCAAAGCGATGCCCAGTTATCAAGGCACCTTCACCGGAGCCAAAAAATATGTGCTGCAGACGTTCGCCACCACGCACAGTCCGCTGATGAAAAAACGGGTGGCGCAGTACATGATCAGCTCCGACTGCACGCTGTGCCAAGGCAAGCGGCTGCGACCCGAATCGCTGTCGGTCAAATTTGCCGGTTGTGATATCGCCGAAATTTCTCGCTTGCCGCTCAATCGTCTCAGTGCGTTACTGGCACCTTTCGCTGACGGCTCGGCCAAGATCGATGCCAGACAACAGCGCGAACATCCGGAAAAAGTCCTCGTCACCCAGCGCATTGCCGCCGACCTGATCGAGCGGGTTGCCGTGCTGCTGGAGTTGGGACTGGGTTATCTGGCACTTGAACGCAGCACACCTACACTGTCACCCGGCGAATTGCAGCGTCTGCGACTGGCGACGCAAGTGCGCTCGAATCTGTTCGGCGTGGTGTACGTGCTTGATGAACCATCGGCCGGTTTGCATCCGGCGGACACCGAGGCACTACTGACGACTTTGGCCCGGCTCAAGGCCTCCGGCAATTCGCTGTTTGTTGTCGAGCACGATCTCGACATCATTCGCGGTGCCGACTGGATTGTCGACGTCGGTCCCGGCGCGGGCGATCAGGGTGGCTGTGTTCTGTTCAGTGGTCCGCCGGCAGGATTGGCCGATGTCGCCCAATCGCAAACCCGGCGCTACCTGTTTGCCGGACCGGCCACGGCACGCCGCACGCCGCACGCCGCGCGACCCCGAGCGCTGGCTGCGCCTGGAGAATGTGACCCGCAACAATCTGGATCAGCTTGATGTCGCCTTTCCGCTCGGCGTACTGACCAGTGTGACCGGCGTCTCCGGTTCCGGAAAATCGAGTCTGGTCAGTCAGGCCTTGGTCGACCTTGTCGCCGTCCAACTGGGCCACGAGATCACGCAAGAGGAGGAAGAAGGCGATGCGCTGGAACAGCGCGCGGTTACGGCGACCGGCGGACATATTGCAGGTGGCATGGACGCGATCAAACGGCTGGTGCAAGTCGACCAGAAACCGATAGGACGCACACCCCGCTCGAATCTGGCGACCTACACCGGCTTGTTCGATTACGTGCGCAAACTGTTTGCTGCGACCGAGGACGCCCGTGCCCAGCATTTTGACGCTGGCCGGTTTTCGTTCAACGTCGCCAAAGGACGCTGCGCCACCTGCGCCGGGGAGGGCCAGGTCATGGTCGAGTTATTGTTTTTGCCGAGCGTGTATGCGCCTTGTCCGACGTGTCACGGCGCCCGCTATAACGAAGCTACGCTCGCGATCCGTTACCGCGAGCGCAACATCGCCGAAGTGCTGGCGATGACCGTCGATACAGCGTGGGAGTTTTTTGCCGACGAAGCACCGTTGCGGCGACCTTTGTCGGTCTTGCGCGAGGTCGGCCTCGGGTATTTGCGTCTCGGTCAGGCAGCCACCGAATTGTCTGGCGGCGAAGCCCAGCGCGTCAAACTGGCCACCGAATTGCAGCGGCCGCAGCGCGGCGACACGCTGTACATTCTCGATGAACCCACCACCGGCCTGCATCCTTCCGACATCGATAAACTGATCGCGCAACTCGATGCGCTGGTCGCGTCAGGCAATACCGTGATTGTGGTCGAACACGACATGCGCCTGGTCGCTGCGAGTGACTGGGTGATTGACATTGGCCCTGGCGCGGGTGACCAGGGTGGTCGAGTGGTGGCAAGCGCGCCACCCGATCAGGTCGCGCGCGCGGCAGACAGTCGTACTGCGCCGTATCTGGCGCGGGCACTGGCGTGAGGAGATCAGTAGTGGTTTTTAACGCGTACTGGAAAGAAGCCAATAAAGCGCCCGTGAAAATTACCGGAATAACTATTCGTTAAATTTCTCAATTAACTTTGGTTAAAACGATTACACTCAATTTTTATACGAGTGATCAACTAGGTACATCATCTCCATGAATCAAGAGTGCACAACGCGAAATGCTGCGAAGATTTTAGGTATTTCGGTGACATCCGTTCAAAAGCTTGTCGAGTCCGGCACGCTTGCCGGATGGAAAACAAAGGGTGGTCACCGTCGCATTCTTCTCAGCGCAGTCGATGCCTACAAGCTCTCTCGCTCTACCCTCGAATCTTCTTTAGCCAGCGGCTCCGGTCCATCATCGTCCACGATTCTAGTTCTCGCAAACAATGTAGAGAGGCGTGAATTTTATAGTCACCTCATTGAATCCTGGGACTTCAGTGCGGCACTGGTCTTTTGTAAAACGGGCTATGACGCACTGATTCAAATTGCTCTGCACAAACCGGACATTTTTCTCGCCGATATGACCATCGCTGGTGTGGAGAACTTCCAATTGCTCAAGGCAATCCTGACGTATCCCGATCTCAGCAACATGCACATGGCGGTGCTCAGGGAGATCAGTCAAGAAAGTAATAACAACGATATCGATTTACCTGAGGAGGTCGTGTTCCTCAGGAATAATGATGAGCTCCGGGGCTATCTCAGTGCTTGCTGTGCAAAGCAAATCCGTCTTAAAAAAGTGGCGAATAACGAATGAATCGCCGCCAGCGGTAGCCGCCTCGATCGTCCAGGCAGAGCGTTGTTGCGGACCGTGCCGGCAACCTTGCCGGGCTTCTGCAAAAGTCGTTGGTGCAAGGTCTGCGGTGGTGGCGGTCGTTGCTGCTGAAACTGCACGGCGAAATGGTTCAGTCCCTACGGCAGCAACCGGCTAATCGCCAGCGCGATCAGGATGCCGGTGACGACACCGCCGCAAATCTCGATTTTGGTGTGGCCCATGCGCTCACGTAGCGGTTTGTGCTCGACACCTGCCTTGCCGGCATCGAGTGCATTGATGTGTTCTGCGTGCTTTCCGACATGCTGACGCAAGCTGTTGGCATCGATCATCACAATCACCGCGAGGGTCACCGCAACGCCGAATGCCGGATGCGAGATGCCTTCGCGCAGCGCGATCATCGTCGCCATGCTGGTCACAACGGCGCTATGGTTACTCGGGAAGCCGCCATTGCCGACCAGGTCAAATGCCCAGCGACGCGTGCGCGCGCTATTAATCAGAAATTTGATCGGACCGACCAGGGTCCAGGTAAGTAATGGGGTTACAGCATAGACAAGTGTCATCGGATTTCATTTTCAAGGGAGGTTGTGTCCATGCGCTGATCTGCGCGTGCGACACGATAAACCTTTCGTCGACGGCGTGGGCCGGAAATGCATGATGCGGTGGTGTTGGTCTTCCTTTGTCAGGTATTGACCATCTGTACCGCGACCAGTTTTCAACCCTTTTATGTGAATCGGCAACGGCAACATCGTTTGCGTAGGGTGCAATAACCGCAGGGCATTGCACCCAACGCGACCAGTACGATATTACGATGGGCGGGACTTTTTTTTCTATGCGGCTGATGGAAAATTACTGCGGCGGGGTGATTGCTTTTCGCTCGGTACGTGGCTCTTCAGGCAGGGTGGCGAGTCGTGTAGCGAGTTTGGCGAGGCTGGTTCCGAAGTTGGTTTTCTGGTAGCCCATCGCCAGTTGCGCACCGGTCGTTTGAATCGGCGTGCGGCGTGTCTGGAACAGTCGCTTGTCGTACAACATGACAGCGAGCATGACTTCGTAGGAACGCCGTCCGAACCGGCTGACCAGATGCGACGCAATCTGCGTCATCTGAAGATCGCAGGCCGAGTCGCTGCACTGCATGTCGTCAAAACAGGTTGGCCCTAGCAGTTGCACCGATTGCAGCAGGGGCTGCATGGCCGACTGCATCGCTGCTGGCGGTTCGAGCAGGGTCTGCCATTGCCGGGCGGCCTCATCCGGCGTTTCGGTGGTGACAAAAAGAATTAAGCGTTCGATGTAATCGCTCACCGTTTTGACTGCGCTAAACAGCGTAATTTGCTTGCGGCAGGCGGCTCGCAGTGAGGGACCGTGCAAACGGATTTGCCGTGGAACTGCCTCGGCGATCGCCGCGATGATCTCGGAAACGGGCGGCAGATACAGCAGCTCGGCGCCATTCCCGGTGAGTTCCCGTACCGCCTCGACGAGTGTGGCCGCGCTCGTATCGGCATCTACGCGAATCAGCGTTCCTTCGCCAGGATTGACCCAGGCAGCGCGCATCTTGCCCTGAATAAGCGGTAGCCACAGCAGCACGTCGGCCGGATGGTGCGGGCGGGAGATCGTGCGCAATATCGGCAAGCGCTCATTGAAAATCGCGCGTACCGTTTTTTCGTCCAGAAATAATTGCCGGGCAACGCTGAGAAACGATTCCGACAGGACCATCTTCGCCGCCAGTGCGACCATCCGCCCGGTGGCACGGTGACGCTCCGAGACACCCGCTACAGGTTCGTTGAATGTCTTCAGACAGACATTGCAGCGCAGGCGTGCACGCTTGATATCGAGATCGATGCGCGCTCCATCGAAAGCCAGGTCGCGCACGCGCAGCGTCGTGCGGCCATAACGGACTGTGCTGGGTGACTGGCAATGCGTGCAATGGCAAGGTCGACTGTCTGTCTCCAGACTGATCACCATGCCGTCGGCGGACTTTCCGATCGACGTCAGACGGACGTCCACCAACGGCTGCAGCCAGAGTGCGTTGTCGGTTGTCATCAATGGGAAGGAAATCTCAGAATAATGTTCTTTTTCATACGGATTTATTTATGGACTTGAAAAAGAGATAGTACACACCAACTGTAGATTTCGGTTGGTAATCAATTGAGTTTATTTGGTATTAATCGTTTCTCTCATAGACAAGCATGACGTTGAAGGCTATTGTCGGCTCGTCAAAAGTGGTACATAAAATATTCTGCGACTGAAGTTTTAAAACAGCAGGTCGGATACCGAGCAAAAGCAACTATCAACATGGGAATTTCATGAAGCATTTTCGAATATCGTTTGTCGTAACGATTATCTGTTTGTCGTTGGCCGCATGGTGGGGTTACACCCACGGCGGCGTCAGCACGATGTTGTCGGCGCTCGGTATCGCCGTCATCCTGAGCGTGATGGAAGTCTCGCTGTCCTTTGATAACGCGGTGGTCAATGCCTCGGTTCTGAAGACCTGGAACAAGTTCTGGCAGGACCTGTTTCTGGGAGTAGGAATCATCATTGCCGTGTTTGGCATGCGCCTGCTTTTCCCGCTCGTCATCGTTGGTGCTGCCGCCGATCTGGGTATCGGCGAGGTCTGGACGATGGCATTGAATGATCCCGCGCAATACGCGATGCATCTGACGAATCATCATGCGGAAGTAGCGGCCTTCGGCGGTGTTTTTCTGCTGCTGGTGTTCCTCAACTTCCTGCTGGACGATGAAAAAGACGTGCACTGGCTCGGCGTTGTCGAGGAAAAGCTCGGCGCGTTCGGAAGGATTACATCGGTCCCGGTACTCATTGCGCTCGTGGTGGTACTGAGCATGGTGGGCATCGTCGAACCGGCCAAGCAAGCAGTGGTCCTGACGGCTGGCATGTGGGGAATCGTGACGTACGTCGGGGTGGATGTCCTCAGCAAGCTCCTTGAAAGCAAGGAAGAAGCCAGTGTGGATGTCGGTGCCATCGTCAAGCGTGGCGGCATCGGTGCCTTCCTGTATCTCGAAGTGCTCGACGCATCCTTTTCGTTCGACGGTGTCATCGGTGCGTTTGCGATTACCAATGACGTGATCATCATCATGCTGGGGCTGGCAATTGGTGCGATGTTCGTCCGGTCAATGACGGTGTATCTGGTTCGTCAGGGCACGCTCGACGAATTTATCTACCTGGAACATGGTGCCCATTACGCCATCGGTATCCTCGCCCTGATCATGTTGGCCAGCATGAAGTATCACGTCTCGGAAATCTTTACCGGACTGATCGGTGTGGCATTCATCGCTGCGTCGCTCTGGTCATCGGTCAGATACAAACGCCAGGCAGCCCTTGAAGAAGCCAAGGGCAACGCATAACGCAACAGGAGAACGGTGTGGCAATCAGCTTGCAAAAAGGTGGCAACGTCAACCTGACAAAGGGTGATCCGAATTTGAAACAGGTGCTCGTCGGCCTGGGCTGGTCAGCCCGGTCTTCCGATGGGGCCGCGTTTGATCTGGATGCCAGCCTGTTCATGGTGCAGGAGAACGGCAAGGTACGTGGTGACCACGATTTTATTTTTTACAACCAGCTCAGATCGCTGTGCGGTTCGGTCGAACACAGCGGTGACAACCAGACCGGCGAGGGCGACGGTGACGATGAGGCCCTGAAGGTCCTGCTCGACAGCGTGCCCCCCGAGATCACCCGGCTGGTGGTCGCCGTGACGATTCACGATGCCGATTTGCGCAAGCAGAATTTTGGCATGGTCGAGGATGCCTACATCCGGATTGTCAATCTGGAGACCAGGGCCGAGATCGTCCGGTTTGATCTGTCCGAAGATTATTCGACGCAGACCGCCATGGTCTTTGCCGAAGTCTACCGGCATCAGGGTGAGTGGAAATTCAAGGCAGTCGGCCAGGGTTATGCGGGCGGGCTTGAAGCGGTGGCGAAGCAATTGGGCGTACAGATTGCGTAAGTAGTTGGCAGCATCGGCTGTGACGTGATGGACTGTCCATCGTCACTTTTGATTTATTTTAATAGGAGAAATTCAATGGCAATCAGCTTGCAAAAAGGCGGCAACGTCAACCTCAGCAAAGAAGCACCAGGCCTGAAAAAAATCATCGTTGGCCTCGGATGGGATCCGCGCGCAACCGATGGTTCAGCGTTTGATCTGGACGCCAGTGCGTTCATGCTGAAAGCAGATGGCAAGGTACGTGGCGATCTGGATTTTATTTTCTATCGTAACTTGAAGGCAGCCGATGGCTCCGTGGTCCACGCCGGTGACAACACCGACGGCAGCGGCGACGGCGACGATGAAAAGCTGACAGTCGATCTGACACTGATCCCTGCCGAGATCGACAAGATCTCGTTCGGCGTCACCATCCACGAAGCCGAGCAGCGCAAGCAAAATTTCGGCATGGTGTCCAAAGCCTACATCCGTTGCGTCAATGCCGAAGGCAATGCCGAGCTGACACGTTTCGACTTGTCCGAAGACAGCTCGACCGAAACCGCGATGATCTTCGGCGAGCTCTATCGCGCCGGTAGCGAATGGAAATTCAAGGCGGTGGGTCAGGGCTTCAAAGGCGGTCTGGGTCCACTCGCCCAATCGTTTGGCGTCAACGTCTGATCCAGTAAAAAAGTGCGTTTTAGCGGGAGGAGTCTGCATCGCAGGTCCTCCCGGATCCGCTTATCAGGTAGGAAGCTGTCAACACCTGTTGCTGCACGCCGGGTCAATCTGTTTTTCATAGCAAAGTTCAGGCGTCATTTGTGGCATTCGCGTCGCGCCAGCGTCGACGTCTGTGCTGTCTTTTCTGTCCAATCCCAAAGAGGTCTCAATGCCGATTTTTACAGTCACAGGTGATGTCGATCCGTTTTTGCATGTCGCCTTCCGGCAGGGTGAAAAAATCTACTGCGAGTCGGATTCGATGGTGATGATGGAAGCCAATCTTGATCTGAAGGGCCGCATGACCGGTGGCGTCGTCGGCTCGCTGATGCGTCGCATGGCCGGCGGCGAATCGTTTTTTCAGCAGCACGTCGAAGCCGTGCGCGGCGATGGCGACTGCCTGCTGTCACCGACCTTGCCGGGCGCAATCGAGCTCGTTGATATCGGCACCACCAAATACCTCCTCAACGATGGTGCTTTTGTCGCAGCAACCTCCGGTGTCGAAATGAAGTCGCGCCTGCAAAGCATCGGCAACGCCTTGTTCGCCAAGTCCGGTGGCTGGTTTGTCATGGAAGCATCGGGCAGCGGCAAGCTGGCGATCTCTGGTTTCGGTTCGCTGTTCCAGCTTGATGTCGTCGCAGGCAAGGACGTCATCATCGACAACTCGCATGTCGTCGCCTGGGACAGTACGTTGAAATACGAAGTCAGCGTGACGACCACCGGGGGTGGCGGTATCGGCGGCATGATCGGCGGGATGATCAACTCGCAGACCAGTGGCGAAGGCATCGTCCTGCGCTTCAAGGGCAATGGAAAAATTTACGTCTGCTCGCGCAACCGCGACGGCTTTCTGGAGTGGATGAAGAAAGAACTCGCTGGCTCCAAAACCAGTCGCTAAGACTGCGCGCTTTGTACTTTGCTTTGCACTGATCATCACTCACCAACAAGGAGTTGAACATGGCTATTAATCTGGAAAAAGGGCAAAAGATTTCGCTCGAAAAAGAAGCAGGTACCACGCTGACGAAGATCACGATGGGCCTTGGCTGGGACGCCGTGAAGTCCAAGGGATTTCTGGGTTTCGGCGGCAAGTCGCAAGACATTGATCTCGATGCCTCCTGCCTGATGTTTGACGACAAGGGCAGCCTGGCCGATTCGATCTGGTTTCGCCAGCTCGAATCCAGGGATGGCTCGGTCAGGCATACGGGCGACAACCGCACCGGTGCCGGTGATGGCGATGACGAGCAAATTGTCGTCGACCTCACCCGCGTACCCGTCGGGATCAAGAGCCTGATATTCACGGTCAACAGTTTCACTGGCCAGGACTTCTCGAAGGTAGAAAACGCAACTTGCCGGATTCTTGACGGCACCAACAACAAGGAAATTGCCCGTTTCAACTTGTCGACGCTCGGTCCGCATACCGCGCAAATCATGGCCAAACTGTACCGCCACAACGGGGAATGGAAAATGGCAGCGATTGGTGAATCGTGCAGCGGACGTACCTTTGAAGAATTGTTGCCGCGTATTACGCCGCACGTCTGACGCTGCCATGCGAGTCTGGTTCAACCGAACGTTTTCGTCTGTCCACGCCGCCATCAGCCTCATTCGTGAGGCCGATGTTGCAGGCGAGTTTCATCTCATCTACAGCAACACCAATCCGCTTGCCATCGCCGGTCGGGCAGCGCATCAGTTCAATGAAGAACCGACCGGGCTGGACGATGCGGCGTATGCCGACTGGTGCCTCGATTTTTGCAAGACGCAGCACGTCGATGTGTTCTGGCCCGGCCGCGCGGCAGGGTTGCTGAGTAGTCAGCACGCCCGCTTTGCCGATATCGGCACCCGCATCGTCAGCGTTGCCACGACGGCGATGCTCGACCTGCTGCATGACAAGGCGCGGTTTTATGCGTCGGTGGATTTGCCTGATGCAGTGCCGGCGCAGTCGCTGACGTTTTGCAACATCGCCGAGTTCGATGCCGCGTTCGCGCACTTGCGCCCGCTGCACGCCACGCTGTGCGTCAAGCCATCCAGCTCGGTCTACGGACTCGGTTTCAGTGTGCTCGATGACACGCGCAACACCGCGCAACTGCTGATGGAAGGCTTGCCGTACCGCGTCAGCCTGGCGGATTTTCGCGCCGGTCTGGCCCTGCAGAATGAATGCCGGCCAATGCTGTTGATGGAGTATCTGGACGGTCAGGAATACAGCGTCGATTGCATCGCCGACTACGGCGTCCTCAAGTGCGCGATCCCGCGTCGCAAACCGGTCAGTGCCGGCAGCGGTCAGCTGATCGATCTGCGTGCCGATGTGTTGAAGGCCACCGCAAAGCTGACCAGTGACTATGGCCTCAATGCCGTTTTCAATGTGCAGTTCCGTGAACAGGAGGGCGCGTTGCGCATTCTTGAGATTAATCCGCGCATGTCGGGCGGTATCGGCATGGCCTGCGTGGCCGGACCAAAGCTGCCGTATCTTGCCTTGTGCGGATTTGTTCATGGCTACGATCAGGTCGTCATTCCCGCTGTGCGGGATGGCATTCGCGTCGGCGAAGTGGCTTGTGCGGTGGCGCTGTGATGAGCGCCACGATCGACACGCCGCCGGCAGGCTTTATCGCCGAACACCGGGTCAGCATGCCGACCGGGAAACTGGTTGTGCGGGTACGCCAAAGCCATCTGGCGCTGGACCAGCTGATCGGTTTCGCTGCACGCAACAATGCCAGACGCGGCTTTCTGTTTCTGAGCAAGGTGCTCGGCAAGCACTGGCCGGTGCGCCCGTCTGTCATGGCGGCAATGCACGAATTGCTGGCCGGTCAACTGCCGCCGCAGTCGGGCACGGTGGTCTTTGTCGGCATGGCCGAAACTGCCATCGGACTGGGGCAGGGCGTCTTTGAAGCATGGTGCCGACGCCATCCAAATCAGCCCGCGCTGTACTTGCCGACAACCCGCTATCGCGTCGGCAGCGGTGACGTGATGGTGTTTCAGGAAACGCATAGTCACGCGCCGCATCAGTATCTGCATGTACCGGCAGAACCGTTGCGCAGGTTGCTGAATGACGCGACGGCGCTGGTGCTGATCGATGATGAAGTCAGTACCGGCAATACGTTTGTCAATCTGGTCGAGGCATGCCGCGTGCACAGTCCGCGTCTCGCCTCGGTACATATCAGCACGATCACCAACTTCATGGGCGAGGGCGCGTCGATGGCACTGGCGCAGCGCTTCGGATTGCCGGTGACCCATGCGGGCGCGCTCGATGGCGAGTACGAGTTCGTGGCGAACACGCCGCCCGCTGTGCAGGCGCGCACCAACAGCAAAGAGGGCGCACCCAATACGGCGCTGACGGACACATTTGGACGGCTCGGAATTGCGCGCCCGCTTGCTGCACCGGTCGCCCTTGCCCAGGAAATTTTTGCCAGCGTGACAGCAGGCCAGACCGTGCTGGTTCTGGGCACCGGTGAATTTTTGCATCCGCCCTTTTTGCTCGCGCATGCGCTGGAGCAGCTGGGCGCTGACGTCACTTTTCAGTCCACCACCCGCTCGCCGATTCTGCAATGGGGTGCGGCAATGCACGTGTTGCAGTTCGCCGATATTTACGGCGAAGGGGTGGACAATTTTCTCTATAACGTCAAACCGGGGCAGTACGATCACGTCCTGATCTGCCATGAAACGGCATCCGGCCAGGGTTTGACGCAGCTGGCGCAACTGCTTGACGCTCGCCTGCTGCATTTCAAAAACGAAGGTGGTCGCTGATGATCAAAGTCCTGTTTGCGGATCTCGATGATTCGCTGTTTCAGTCGCGCGAAAAATGTCCCGAAGGAGTGCTGCTTCAACCGGCGGCGTTCCTGAAGGACGGTGCCGCGATTTCGTACACCACGCCGTCGCAGCGCGATTTTCTGGAGCTGGCCCTGACGTCGATGACGGTCGTGCCAACCACGGCGCGCAATCACAATGCGTTTCGCCGTGTCGATATCTCGTTTTGCAGTTATGCGGTGCTCGATTACGGTGGCGTCATCCTGCACCCGGACGGCTCGGTCGATGCCGTCTGGCAGCAGGAGATGCAGGACGCGATGGCGTTGTCGCATGCGGGCTTGCAGCGCGTGATGGCGGTCATGAATACCTACGCCGTGTCCTGTGGTTACGCCGCGACCGCCCGCATCATCGAAGATTTCGGCACGCCGTTCTACGTGGTCATGAAAGACCCGGATAAACGCAGCGATCGGCTCGCGCACATCGAACAGCAGGCCGTCGCTTCGTGGATCGCTACCGAAGGCACGGACTTCACGATTCATCGCAACGGCAACAATCTCGCCGTCCTGCCGAAGGCACTCAACAAGGCGCACGCGGTGCAGCGGGTCGCGCAATGGTTGCGCGCACAGCACGGCGAGATCATCACGTTCGGACTCGGCGACAGTCGCTCCGATGCGCGTTTCATGGCCGCTTGCGACTACGCCATCGTGCCGTCAGGCACGCAACTGAGTCACAGTACGCTGGGGGCGCTTTGATGTTTGCCGGCAGTTACCGGGCCGGGGATGTGACGTTTCTGCTCAAGCGCTTGCCGATGGCCGACTTCGTCAACGTCGCCGAGAAGGAGCGATTGATTCAATCCGGTCAGCGGCATTACAGCGAAATGCTGTCGCCGGAAGTGCTGCCCTCCGCCCACTATCTGGCCCTGTTTGCGCAAGCCGAAACAGCCAATCGCGAACAGATGGCGCAGGATTGCCTGCGGCTTGCGGCGCTTATCCATGCCCGTCGTCGGGACAGCATCACGCTGGTGTCACTGGCGCGTGCGGGCACGCCAGTCGGAGTCATTCTCAAGCACATTCTGTCGCGCGTTTTCGGGCGCGACGCCGCGCATTTTTCAGTCTCCATCGTGCGTGATCGCGGCATTGATGCGGTCGCGCTGCGGCATATCCTGGCGCAGGGATACGCGCCGGAATCGATTGTGTTTGTCGACGGCTGGACCGGCAAAGGCGTGATTTCACGCGAGCTGACGAGCGCCGTGACAGCGTTCAATGCAGCGCACGATGTCGCGATCGATCCGGGACTGTTTGTGCTGGCCGATCTGGCCGGAACAGCCGCTTGCTCGGCGTCGTGTGCCGATTATCTGATCCCGTCGAGCATACTCAACGCGACCGTTTCCGGTCTGGTCAGCCGCTCGATTCTCAATGCGCAGATCGGCCCGGATGACTTTCATGGCTGCGTGTATTACGAGAGTTTCGAGCCGCAGGACATGTCGCGTGATTTTGCCGACCGGATCATTGCGGCAGCACAAGACATGGCTGGGCTGTACGGTCTTCCGGCAGCGATACCGGCTGACCGCTGCGCGGCAGCGCAGACCTCGCAACGGTTCATGCAAGCCTGCATGCAGGCCTACCGGATCACCGATCCCAATCTCATCAAGCCCGGCATCGGCGAGGCGACCCGCGTGCTGTTGCGGCGTATGGCCGAACGCGTGATCGTGCGCGATCCTGCGGCGGCGGCGGTGGCCCATCTGATCGCGCTGGCCGCAGAAAAAAACGTGTTGGTCGAACACGACCCGGCATTGCCGTATCAGGCAGTCTCGTTGATCAGGAGTGAAAGCGAGTGAACGCGATGTTCAATGACAAGTTACCCGGGGCCTCACTGTATGTGCCCGCCAATCATCCCGACCTGACGGCGGTCGCCAATGGCGAAAAGCTGGCGCAGGCGCGCTCCCTGATTTTTTGTACCGAAGATGCGGTCGCCGAAAAAGACCTCAGCTATGCGCTGTTCCAGCTCGGCGTCGCGCTGCAGAACATGCCGGTCACAACGCGGTCCGAGCGCTTCGTGCGGGTGCGTAATGTCGAGGTGCTGGGGCGCGTGCTGGCGATGCCGGGGGCCGACAAACTGACCGGCTTCGTGATTCCGAAAGCGAGCCGGCACAACATGCCGTCGTATCTGCGTCATGTGCGCGACACGCGCCATGTGCTGATGCCGACACTGGAAACGGCCGACGTGTTCGACGATGCCGAGATGCGCGAGTTCCGACTGTTTCTGGAGTCGCCCGGCGTGCGTCCGCGCATCCTGGCACTGCGTATCGGCGGCAATGATCTGTTCGCCTTATTGGGATTGCGCCGGCCGCGCAACATGACCATTTACCGGACCCCGCTGGGGCCGGTGATTGCCCGGCTGGTGACGACCTTTCGGCCGTACGGGTTTTGCCTGACGGCGCCGGTTTTCGAGCACCTCGATTTGCCGGACTTGCTGGCGCAGGAGGTCGAAGAAGATCTGGCCCATGGCATGGTCGGCAAGACGGCGATCCATCCCGACCAGATTGCGCAGATCGAGCGCCACTTCATGGTCATGCCACGCGATCTGGCATCGGCTGAAGCGATTCTTGCCGCCGACAGTCCTGCCGTCTTCAAGCTCGACAACTCGATGTGCGAAGTAACGACCCATCGCGCGTGGGCACAGCGCACGATCGCACAGGCAAGTCATTTTGGGGCTTACCCATCAGTCGATCCGGTCGATCCGGTCGACAAGTAATCGGCCAGCAGCACACCATCCGGTAGTCATCGCACTTAACAGGAGAGAACTTGATGAACACATTTTCACGCGGGCAAAAAGGCAAACTGACAGAGCTGGGTTGCCAGGAACAGTTGACGGTCACGCTTGATGTGACCTTACCCGGCGCGTCGATTGACGTGTCCTGTTTTGGACTCGATGGCAATGACAAATTGTCGGACGACCGCTATCTGGTTTTTTTCAATCAGACCGCTTCGCCGGATAACGCGATCCTGCTCGATCAATCGTCGGGCAAGGCGGTGTTCCGGATTGATCTTGCCAAACTCCCGGCATCGATTGCGAAGCTGGTGTTCACCGCAGCCATCGACGGTCCGGGTGCCATGAGCCACATCGCTCCCGGCGCGCTGGTGCTGGGTGACGCGGTGACGTTTCCATTGAACGGTGCCGATTTCAATACCGAAGTGGCCATGATCGCCGGCGAGATTTATCGCAAGGACGGTGTCTGGCGATTCGGTGCGGTGGGGCAGGGCTTTGCGGGTGGGTTGTCGTCGCTGCTGGCGCATTTTGGTGGCGAGCAGGCGGCGGCTTCGCCGTCTGCTGCACCCGCGCCCGCACCCGCACCAGCACCCGCACCAGCACCAGCGGTCTCGCTATCAAAAATCACGCTGGAAAAACAAGGCGACAAGGTCAGTCTTGAAAAAAAGGGTGCGCAAGGTTACGGCCGGGTGCGTGTCAATCTGAACTGGAACCAGAACCCGTCGGCCGCTGCGCCCGAGAAGGCCGAGAAGGCAGGATTCTTTAGCCGCCTGATGGGTGACACCAAGAAAAGCGGCGGGATTGATCTTGATCTGGCGTGTCTCTATGAACTGACCGATGGCAAAAAAGGCGGCATCCAGGCACTCGGAAAAGCGTGGGGAAATTTTGAAGCGGCACCGTATATTGCGCTCGAGGGCGATGACCGGACCGGCACCAGCACCGATGGGGAGAACATGATCATCAACGGCGATCAGTTCGCCCACATCAAGCGCGTGCTGATCTTCACGTTCATTTACGAAGGCGCCGCCAACTGGGCGGCGACCAATGGCGTGGTCACCATCGCCGCACCCAATCAGGCCCCGGTCGAGGTCAAACTGGACAATGGCAACAACGCGCAAATGATGTGCGCGATCGCGATGATCGAGAATGTCGGCGGCAAATTTCAGGTCACCAAGCTGGCAGAATATTTCGGTGCCGAAGGCGGCGTCGGTGCGCATGAGATGATGGACCGCCGTTACGGTTTCGGGATGCGCTGGAAGACCGGCCGTAAGGATTAAATCAAGGAGTTTCCACTCATGGAACCAGCACGTTTGCTACGAAAAATGTTTGAAGCGGCGGTCGAAGCCGCGCAACCGACACACTGCATTCCGTTATTCCTGCCCGCAGCACCAAGCGGAAGAACCATCGTGATCGGTGCCGGCAAGGCCTCGGCCGAAATGGCGCGGGTGCTTGAGTTGCACTGGCCCGCGCCACTGACCGGACTGGTCGTTACCCGCTACGGTTACGCCGCGCCGTGCACACGCATCGAGATTATCGAAGCCGCTCATCCGGTCCCCGATCAGGCCGGCATGGAGGCCGCGCAGCGCATCCTGCAACTCGTGCAGGGATTGACTGCCGATGATCTGGTGATCTGCCTGATCTCCGGTGGCGGCTCGGCGCTGATGCCATTGCCTGCTGCGGGCATCACGCTGGCCGATAAACAGGCCATCAACAAGGCCTTGCTGCAGTGTGGCGCGAGCATCACCGAAATGAATTGCGTACGCCGCCATCTTTCTGCGATCAAGGGTGGCCGGTTGGCTGCCGCGTGTTTTCCGGCGCGCGTGGTCACGCTGCTGATCTCGGATGTGCCGGGTGATGACCCGATCGATATCGCCTCCGGTCCGACCGTGGGCGACGCGACGACCTGCGCGCAAGCACTCGACATCGTCCGTCGCTATGGCATTACGCTGCCCGCCGCTGCGCGTGCGGTGCTGGAATCGGGTAACGGGGAATCGGTCAAGCCCGATGATGCACGGCTGGCTCGCTGCGAGACGCATCTGATTGCCACGCCGCAGATGGCACTGATGGCGGCTGCGGAAGTAGCGCGCCAGAACGGGGTCGCCGCGCATGTGCTGGGCGATGCGATCGAAGGCGAAGCCGCCGATGTGGGCCGGGTCATGGCCGGGATCGCGCTGCAGGTTGCCACGCGCAACATGCCTTTTACGCGGCCGTGTGTTTTGCTGTCGGGCGGCGAAACCACCGTCACTGTCAAGGGAGATGGCAGCGGCGGTCGCAATGTCGAATTTCTGCTCTCGCTGGGTGTTGCGCTCAACGGCCACGCTGCCATCCATGCGCTGGCGGCAGACACCGACGGCGTCGACGGCATGGTCGATGTGGCCGGTGCCCTACTCACGCCGGATTCACTGTCACGCGCCTGGGCGCTGGGCATCCGGCCCAGAGACAGCCTGGACAACAACGACGGTCACGGGTTTTTTGGTGCGCTCGGTGATGCGGTTATCACCGGTCCGACTAAAACGAATGTCAATGATTTCAGGGCGATACTGATTTCCTGATCAGGGCACTAGCGTGAATATTCGTGCGCAGGCATTTCGGCATGTTTTCCTATCGCCATCGCTGCTGCAATGAGGTTGAAGAAATATCAGGCATGACTAGCCCCTCTCATACGCAATGTGGGTTGTGTTATGCGTGAAGCGGCAAGATGGTTTGAAGCGAAAGAGGCATGGTCGATTCTTGGCGCGATCCGACGTGACACGATCAGGACGAGTTGAGGATGGCTGCTGGTCATGGATATTTACAGCCGTAAAATCGTCGGTGGCCAAGTCTACGACGACGAAAGCAGCGAGCTGGCAGGAGAAGTACTGCGCGACATCTGTGCGCGGGAGCGCATCGCGCCGAATCAAGTTGAACTGCACTCCGACAACGGAAGTTCGATGAGAGGTGCTTCAATTCTGGCGACCTTGCAGGAACTCGGTGTCCGGTTGTTATTGATCAAAACGCCCCTGCATGTCGCTACTCAACGGCTTGAGTTGTATTGCAGTTGCATGCGCGGTACCATGTAACCAAATAGGCAACCAAGGGAGGGTATCATGTCATCAATCCACGAATCAACCGGCAAGGTAGCGCGTCACCGTGAGCGGATGCGTGCTGCTGGGCTGCGGCCTGTGCAGTTTTGGGTTCCGGACACCCGGTCGCCTGAGTTCACGGCGCAGGTGCGCCAGCAATGCCTAAAGCTAAATGGCGACCCGGCAGAAGCAGAGGTTTTGCGCTTTACCGAAGATGCGGCATCCCACGTTGAGGGTTGGGAATGACGCAACGAGGCGACTTAGTGACGGTTTCTCTGCAAGGTGACTATGGCAAACCGCGACCAGCCTTGGTTATTCAATCAGACCTTTTGACGGATTTGGAAAGCGTTGTACTGTGCCCGGTAACAAGCGATCTGCGCAATGCCGCATTTCGTGTGACCTTGGAACCGAATCCCGGCAATGGGTTGCGCACGCTTTCGCAAGTCATGGTGGACAAACTCACGACGCTGCCGCGCACAAAAATCAGCGAACCGTTTGGCCGTCTCGATGAAGAAAAGTTGAAGATGGTCGATCGGGCATTGCTTCTGGTCGTTGGTGTGATCTGATTAATCACTGGCGACATTCTTGCATTTTTATGCAAAATTCAGGCTGGTAGATTCGGCAAAATACGATAACGGCATGTCAGTGCAAACCGGCATGCCGTTTTTGCAGGTGCAGCGATGTGTCCTTCACAGGCCATCAGGCCGTGCGCCGCGCCTCTTTCAGCGCGACAGTCAACCCCACAATCCTGTCGGTCAATGCAGCATTCTCGGCAGTCAATTCGGCTACTCTAGCTAATAGAGACGCCGAATCGGTTGCCTCGCTGACCGATGCGCTTGCCTTTGGCGTGCGGTTCCCAGCCTTTAATTCGCGGACCTGTTTTGCTGCTTGCTGTAATTCCTTTTTACCACCGGCGACGGCAGCGACCTGCTCGGCAGCGGGCAGCGTTGCCACTGCCGCTGCGGCATTGATCGAAATGGTGCCGGCGCGTACTGCATTGACCAGTTCCGGCGTGGCGGCTTTCTGGATTTTTTCGATCTGCGTGATCGTATTGCTGCTGATGCCGGCAAGCCGGGCGACATCGTCGCGGGTGGCGATTGGCGTGCCGACGCTAGTGCTGGCCGGGGTGCCGGCGGGTGCATCCTGCAATTGCATCCGCTGGCGCGTCGCGACGATGTCTTTCTTGCGCAATGCCAGCACGCCACGCTGGAAATCCGACACGCTGCGCCGGGCCAGATGGTTATCGATCATCCACAGCATGACGTCGTCGATGGAGCCGAAGCTGGTGTTCTGCACGGTCTGGAAAGCGATTCCGTGCTGGCGACAAATCGCATAGCGGTTATGGCCGTCGATGAGGACATCGCCCCACAGGACCAGCGCATCACGACAGCCTTCGGCGAGCAGACTGCGCTCGAGCGCCGTGTATTCGTCGATGGTGAGCGGATCGATGTAACTGCGTAGTGCATCGTTGACGGTGATGTTCATGGGTGACCTTGATTTGTAGGGGGTGTTGAGTGATACCGGGGCCAACATGGTAAAGCAGTTGTCGAGGACGTGGTCTCTGCCGGCACGATACCGGCCCGCTTAAAAAGTAGGCAGTGTCGCCCACCCGCATGGCGAGTGCCTTGCGCGTCATTCCCACAGAGTTATGCACAAAGTTGTTCACACAATCCGGGTATAAGTTTTTTTGGTGGCCGCAGTTCGGCGGTGAAGCGGGCACCAACCCCGTGTACACTCAAGTCAGCCCTCCCGCATTCGCCCTCACCGACAGAAAAACATGCTTACCGTCCACCATCTCGATACCTCGCGCTCGCAGCGCATCCTGTGGTTGCTCGAAGAACTCGGCATTGCCTACGAGATCAAGCGCTACCAGCGCAACAAGACAACCCGGCTCGCGCCGCCTGAACTGAAAGCCATCCATCCGATGGGCAAGTCGCCAGTGATTACCGACGGCGGTATCACCGTCGCCGAATCCGGTGCGATTGTCGAATATCTGGTTGAAACCTATGGCGACAAGGGAGCGGGTGATCTCGCCGCGCTGCAACCACGGATAGGCACACCCGAACATCGCGAATGCCGTTTCTGGATGCATTTTGCCGAAGGCTCGCTGATGAACTGGCTGGTCATGAAGCTGGTGTTTACGAGTATCCCGACGCAACCGATGCCATTTTTCGTGCGCCCGATTGCGCGCAAATTATGCGAGCAGGTCCAGCTGAAATTGATCGACCCCAACCTTGCCACGGCGATGGCGTACATGGAACAGCACCTGACCAAACATGCCTGGTTTGCTGGCGACCAGTTGACGATGGCGGACTTTCAGATGAGCTTTGCGGTGGAGGCGGCACTGTCGCGTGCGACAGCAGGCAAGCAGTTCCCGGCACTGATGGCCTACAAAAAGAAAATGAATGCAAGACCGGCGTATCAGCGCGCCATAGTCAAAGGCGGTCCGGTGTTGATGGCGAGCTGACGACGCCTTTACGCTCCGGCGGTAGCGAACTTGCCCGTTTTTTTACAGGATAAAACCAGACTGTTGGAAGTCAAGTTATCGCAAAATACGATGTTAAGATCAGCAGGGTAAATATACCTACCGGAGAAAATATCTTGCTCAACAAAATCATTAGGGTCCTGCCAATCGAGATTCCCGATCCCGGTTGTGCCGTCTGCAAGGATCAACTGGATTTTGATTTCACCTTTGCATTCCAGCCTATCGTTGATGTTGAACAGCGCACTATTTATGCGTATGAAGCGCTGGTGCGTGGTGTCAACGGCGAAGGTGCTGCGCACATCCTCAGTAAGGTCAATGACGACAACCGCTACCGCTTCGACCAGGGCTGCCGTATCCGCAGTATTTTTCTGGCCCAGCAACTGGGCATGACCTGCAAGATCTCGATTAACTTCCTGCCCAATGCGATTTACCAGCCCGAACTGTGCATCCGCACGACGATCCTGGCTGCCGAAGCGGCGGGCTTTCCGCTGGACCGGATCATCTTTGAGGTCACCGAATCCGAACAGATTCTTGAGCCGGAAAAACTGCTGTCGATTTTCCGGTACTACCGTGATCGTGGTTTCGCCACGGCCATTGATGACTTTGGTGCCGGTTACGCCGGACTCGGTCTGCTGACCGATTTCCAGCCAACGCTGATCAAGATCGACATCAAGCTGGTACGCGACATCGACACCAATCCGGTCAAGCAAGCAGTGGTCAAAGGTATCTTGCTCACCACTGGATTGCTGGGTGTCGAAGTCATCGCCGAAGGCGTCGAAACCGAAGGCGAAGCACGCTGGTTCAAGGCCAACGGGATACGCCTGATGCAGGGTTATTATTTTGCGCGGCCGGGTTTCGAGTCGTTGCCAGTCGTCGAAAACTGGATTTAGTCCGTCTCAAAATCCCAGTTCGCGCCACACCAGCACCAACCCCGCACGCAGGAACGCCACCACCGGCGCTTCCCATTTCCCGTGGATCACGACGCGTCCGCGCCAGCTCTGTTGCGACAGGCTGGCCGGATCGTCGCCCGTCGTCAGCATGACCCGATAGACCGCGCGTTCCGGTACCTGCGTGCCGCGCTTGTCGCGGGTCAGCACCGAGCCGCCGAACTGCGCAGCCAGTTGGGTGGCCTGCAAGGTGCGGGTGGCGTCCGGCTCGATGGCACTGACCGTCAGGTGCAGCACCGGACCGGCCAGCCCGTCGGTATAAAACCGGGCGTGGTCGCCGATGGCAATGCGCTGCACATCGTCTTCGTCAAGATAGGTATCGACCTGCCACGTACCGGGTTGCACCAGCACCGCCAGCCGTTCGTGCTGGCTGACCCAGACGCCGGGAACCAGTTCCGGATCGATGTTGCGCAAGACGCCATCGAACGGCGCGCTGGGCGCATACAGCGCCAGTTCGGCCTCGATGCTGGCCAGCTCGGCCAATGCCGAGGCCTGTTCCTGTTGCAGTACCTGCAGGTTCTGGCGCTGTTCGGCATCGACCGCGGCATCGGCATTTTGCTGATGCAACTGGGTCACGCGTGCTTGCGCTTTGCGCCAGCGCAGCGGTAGCTCGGCCGAGGCCAGTTCGAGGAGTACGGCACCGGCCGGGACGACGCTGCCTTCGTGCCACGGCAAGCGCGTCAGTTGCGCGCCGGCCGGCGCATGGATCGGCAGCATGACGGCCGGTTTCAGCATGCCCGATGCGCTCAGTCGGGCCGGCCACGGCACCACCGCCAGCACCACTAACAGCCCGAGCAGCAGCGCGGTGCGGCGCACGCGCGAGGGCGTGGGACCGCTCGCGCCATCCTTGCGCAGCAGTGCCGGCCAGTGCCGGATTTCGTGCCACAGCGGCAGCACGATGAACCAGCCGATCTCGATGATGAACAGCAGGATGCCGATCGCCTTGACCACAAAATGATAGACCAGCGCGGCAATCCCGAGGAACAGCACCAGCCGGTAAATCCAGGTTGCCCAGGCAAAGGCAATCAGGCCGGCAGTGCGCCGGCGCGAAAAATATTCCGGTGGTTCCGCCGTCAGACCGAATAGCCAGCCGCGTAATTTCCAGCGTGCCAGCGCGAAGCTGCGGCCGTGCAGATTCGGCATGTCAAGCCAGTCCGAGAGCAGAAAATAGCCATCGAAGCGCATGAACGGGCTGGCGTTGATGGCTACTGTCGCGATCCATGTAGTGGTAGCGAGCAGGAACGCGATGGATTTCGGTACGCCTTCCGGTAGCAGGCACCAGGCCAGCGTGGCCCAGATCGCTACTCCTATTTCGGTGGCGATGCCGGCACCGGCGACGATCAGGCGTTGCTTGCGGTTGGCCAGTTTCCAGACTTCGTTGGTGTCGGTGTAGGCCATCGGCAGCAGCACCAGAAAGGCCACGCCCATCACCGGCACGCGGCAGCCGTAACGCTTGGCGGTGAACGCATGGCCCAGCTCGTGCAGCACTTTGACGAACACCACGGCGAGGCCGAGGCTGACAACGCTGGCGGGCGTAAAGGTATCGAGCAGCGTCGCAGAAAAATGCGTCCAGTCGCGGTAGACCATCACCAGCCCGAGCGCCAGTGCCAGCAGGGTGAGCTGTGCGAAAGCGCGGGTATAAAGTGGTGCTGCCAGCGCCGCGGAGCGCGTGAGCCAGCCATCCGGGCGCAGCAGCGGCACGCGAAAAAACAGGTAGTGATGCAGCAGCCATTGCTGCCAGCTGCCGCGCAGACGTGCCTGCCGTCCGGCCAGCTGCACGGCGCTGTCGGTGCCGCCGACTTGCACCAGCTGGTTATCGCGCAGGAAGGTGGCGACGGCGGCGATATCGTCGGTATCCGGTCGCAAAGTAGTCTCGGCGTGCAGCGACGCCAGCATGGTTGTCAGCGTCGACGCGCTCCAGCGAGCGAGGATTTCAAACGTCATCCAGTCGATCCGGAAAAACTGGTTGCGCACCGGATCATGCAGCGTCCAGCTGGGCTGGCCATCGGCCAGTGTCGGCCCGGCGAACAGGGCGATTTCTTCACGCAGCACCGGCAAGTCCATCGCTTAGAGTCCGACGCTCTGGCGCAGCGCGGCCAGCGGCCGGCGCAGAATCCAGTACACCAGCGCGACCCGGTCGCCACTGAGCTTGGCGCTGCCTTTCAGACCGATGCGGTGGGTGGTGCTGGCGCTCAGCGTGGCGCGGACGCGATAGGCATAGCTGCCATCGGGACGCTGGACGGCATCGTGTGCCATGTAGCGCAGTCTGGCCGCCACCGGCGACAGCGGACTGGCATTGAGGTACAGCTGCACGGGGGTGCCATCGGCCAGCGGGATCGCGTCGGCCAGCGGCAGCCAGACTTCGATCTCGACATCGCCAGCAGTGGCCAGACGCAGGATGCGTTCGCCGGTGACGACCGGTTTGCCAATCCATTCGCCCGGATCATCGAACAGTGCGATGCCGTCCTGCGGGGCGACCACATGGGCGCGTTCGCGTTGGCCGCGCAGGTAATCGGTTTCGGCGCGACGCTCGGCGAGTTTGCCGGTCAGCAGTGCCAGACGACTCTTGATCTTGCCGTCGGTCACCGCCAGTTGCGCGGCTTGCCGGTATTCGGCTTCGGCACTGGCCTGCGCCTGGAGGGCGACCTCGAGCTTGCTGGTCAGCGTCACGTCGTCGAGGGCAAACAGCGGCTGACCGCGCTCGACCAGCTGGTTCGGCTTGACCGCAAAGGTACTGACGACGCCATCGAGCGGGGCGCGGATCACGGCCGGATTGGCCGGCACCAGTTCGCCCGGTGCCAGGACGCTCAGGCGTACCGGCAAGGCCAGCACGACCAGCGTGCCGAGCAGCCAGCCCAGGCGCTTTTGCTGCCACCACGGCGTGCCCGGTGGCGGACGCAAATGGACCAGCCAGCGCTGGCTGGTCCACGGTGAGGGCACATGCGTCGCCTGCCACGCATGTCGCCAGCTATCCATCCATTCGGCCAGCAGCACCTGTTCCTGTTCCTGCCACGGCAAGTCGCGCGCCAGCAAAAGACCGCCGGCCGGCTTGCCGGACCGGGCCACGAAGGGCAACCAGAGTCCGTGCGCCGGCAGCCAGTCCGGCCACTCGCTGGCGACCTCGGGTGCCAGCGTGTCCGGTCCGGTCAGCACCGGCTGCGGCGCATCCACCGGCAGCGTTGCGCAGACCCGGTTCAGCCATTGCGCATACGGTGCGTTGGCTTCGAGCTGGACCACGCCGGACAGCGCCGTCACGCCGCCATCGGCCAGCCACAGCGCGGCTTGCCGGTATGGTGCCAGCGCATGCGTATCGTTGACCGCCATGAAGCCGAGCGCCGTGCTGTCATCGAGCTGGCGCGCGCGCCGTGCCAGCTCGAACAGCGCTGCGGCAGCCGGGTTCGTCATGCCGCCCGGCGCGTGGCGAGCCTGGCCAGACGCAATTGTTCGGACAGACCGGCGCGACCCGGTGCCGGTTTGCTGTCGAGCTGGAGCCGAAAGGTCGTGACGGCTTCATTGCCGTTAGCGTCGCGCGCAGTGATCTTGATGACCAGTTCGCCGCGGGCATCAGCCGGTGGCGTGCCGTTGAACTGTCCGGTTTGCGGATCGAAGCGCAGCCATGTGGGCAGGGCGGTGCCGCTGGTCAGGTCGGCACGCAATTGCACGGTGACGTTTGCGCTCGAGTTGACGAAGGCGTCGACCGGAATACTGAATGCGATGCGGTTGTCGATCGTGCTCTGGTCAGGCATGCCATTGAGGACGCGCAGGCCGGACGTGTCCGCGCTACTGACAACCATCCGGAAGCCGTTGGCGACATTGGCCGGTTCGGTGTAACGGACTTCGGCCATGCGCGGTTCGGATACCGGTTGTGCGGCTTCAATGACGATGACGACCGGTGCTGGCGCGACCGTGGCGACCGGTGTGGGGGTGGCGCTGCGTTCGGCGATGGCAACGACCGCTGGTGCTGGCGACACCACCACAACGGCTTCATCCTTGCCGCTGATCGTCACGACGAACTGCTTGCTGGTGCCATCGGCAGTGACGACGGTGAAGCGATCGCTGACGCGCTCGCCGCTGTTGAGGGCTTGCACGCTGGCAGCGCCGTTGTCGAGCTGGTAGGTCCACGCGCCACTGGTAGCGAGCGTGAACTGGCCATACGTGCCGGTGCTGGCGCGTTGCGCCACAAAGCCGGACTGGGCGATGTCGGCATCGGTCATTGTCAGCGTGCCGCTGGCCGACGTCGGGCCATCTTCGCTGACGCTGGCGACGGCATCGCCGATGACGGCGGCGTCATTGACTGACCGGATCAGCACCGAACTGGCCGTATCGGTGATGACGCCATAGCCGTCATTGACACTGATAGTGAAGGCGACAGTCTCGCTCTGGCCCACCGCAACGCGGTTGCTGACGGGCTGGTAGACCAGCGCACGCAGCGCCGCTTCGATGACGGCCGGACTGTCGGTGACGTGGACATAGCTCAGCCCGCCATCGCTGGTGGAAAATCCGGACACAGCCAGCGACGCGTCAGTAAAGCGGCCCCGGTCGGCATGATCGAGCGCGATGCGGACCTGTTCCTGCGCACCCGGATCGGTGTCGGTTATGACGATGCCGGCGAATGGCTGCAGGCTGGCGTTGTCGTCGACGGTCTGTCCGGTGAGGGTGCCGGAAATGGTTGGCGCAACGTTGGTCCTGCTGACCACGATCGCGTTGCCGCTCAGGTCGGCGTCGGCCCCCGCCGTGATGTTCCAGTTGGCCGATGCACCGAGGTTGAACGGCACGCCGTCGATGGCGCTATTGCCATCCTTGTTGAGCAAGGCATTGACCGCAAGCCGGTCGGCTTCGGCCAGCGTGACGGCAAAGCGCGTTGCGCTGCTGGCAGTGATGCCGGCCGAACCGAGCAGCGCCGTGCTGCGACCACCTTCGCCGGTGACGATCAGGTTGCGATAAGCGATCGCATCGCCGGCCTGCAGGTTGATGCCGCTGACGACCAGTTCGCCGCTGCGGGCATCGTAGGTCGCGCCGGAAATCAACGGTCCGGTATCCACCTTGAAATTGTTCGAGTCGGTCGTGCCGCTGCCACTGTTGCCCGCTGCATCGCTCACGCCGTCGCGCGCTAGCGTGATGACGTTGCTGGCGTTGATGATGCGCGCCGCGGGAGTCAGCAGCGCGGTCCAGGTCGTTCCGCCATCGACTGAACTGGCCGTGCTGAGGGTGCCGTTAGCCACGCTCAGATCGGCATTGGTGAAGCCGGTGACAGCTTCCGAAAACGTCATCGTCACCAGCGAGGTTTTGCCGATGGTCAGCACCTGGTCGGCGACCACGATGGTCGCGGTGGGTCGCACGGTATCGACGGCGTAATTGCCGGAGCTGGCGATACTGCTGCCCGCATTGCCGGCTAGATCAGTGATGCCGCTCAGGTCCAGCGTGAGGGAGTTGACGGCACTGGTCGTGCTGGCTGTCGGTGTCAGCGTAGCGGTCCAGGTAATGCCGCCATCGCCGCTCATGAGGTTCGACAGCACGCCGTTGGACACGCTGACGTCAGCGGTGCTGAAGCCCTCAATAGCTTCGGTAAAGGTGAACGTGACGGTTGCGCTGTCGCCGATTTTTAGCGCCGTGTCGGAAATCGTGATCGCGGAAGCCAGCGCGGGACGCACGGTATCGACGGCGTAATTACCCGAATCGCTTGTACCACTGCCGGCATTGCCGGCAAGATCAGCGATGCCGGTTTTGTTCAGCGTGATGACGTTGCTGGCATTGCTGACGCTAGCCGTCGGTGTCAACGTGGCGGTCCAGGTAATGCCGCCATCGCCGCTCGTGAGGTTCGACAGCACGCCGTTGGATACGCTGACGTCAGCGGTGGTGAAGCCTTCAATAGCCTCGGTGAAAGTGAACGTGACGGTGGCGCTGTCGCCGATCTTCAGTGCCGTATCGGAAATCGTGATCGCGGAGGCCAGCGCGGGGCGCACGGTATCGACGGCGTAATTGCCCGAAGTGCTCGTGCCGGACCCGGTATTGCCGGCCAGATCGGCGATGGCGGTTTTGTCCAGCGTGATGACGTTGCTGGCATTGGTGACGCTGGCCGTCGGTGTCAACGTAGCGGTCCAGGTAATGCCAGCATCGCCGCTCGTGAGGTTCGACAGCACGCCGTTGGACACACTGACGTCAGCGGTGGTGAAGCCCTCAATAGCCTCGGTGAAAGTGAACGTGACGGTGGCGCTGTCGCCAATTTTTAGCGCTGTGTCGGAGATCGTGATCGCGGACGCCAGCGCCGGACGCACGGTATCGACAGCGTAATTACCCGAAGTGCTCGTGCCGGAGCCGGCATTGCCAGCCAGATCGGTGATGCCGGTTTTGTCCAGCGTGATGACGTTGCTGGCATTGGTGATGCTGGCCGTTGGTGTCAGCGTAGCGGTCCAGGTAATGCCACCATCGCCGCTTGTGAGGTTCGACAGCACGCCGTTGGACACGCTGACGTCAGCGGTGGTGAAGCCCTCAATAGCCTCGGTGAAAGTGAACGTGACGGTCGCGCTGTCGCCGATTTTTAATGCCGTGTCGGAGATCGTGATTGCGGAGGCCAGCGCCGGACGCACGGTATCGACCGCGTAATTACCCGAAGTGCTCGTACCGGAACCGGCATTACCAGCCAGATCAGCGATGCCGGTTTTGTCCAGCGTGATGACGTTGCTGGCATTGGTGACGCTAGCCGTCGGTGTCAGCGTAGCGGTCCAGGTAATGCCACCATCGCCGCTCGTGAGGTTCGACAGCACGCCGTTGGACGCGGTCACATTGGCGGTGGTGAAGCTCTGAATGGCTTCGGTGAAGGTGAACGTGACGGTCGCGCTGTCGCCGATTTTTAGCGCCGTATCGGAGATCGTGATCGCGGAGGCCAGCGCCGGACGCACGGTATCGACGGCGTAATTGCCCGAAGTGCTTGTGCCACTGCCGGCATTGCCGGCCAGATCGGCGATGCTGGTTTTGTCCAGCGTGATGACGTTACTGGCATTGGTGACGCTAGCCGTCGGCGTCAGCGTAGCGGTCCAGGTAATGCCACCATCGCCGCTCGTGAGGTTCGATAGCACGCCGTTGGACACGCTGACGTCAGCGGTGCTGAAGCCCTCAATAGCCTCGTTGAAAGTGAACGTGACGGTGGCGCTGTCGCCAATTTTTAGCGCCGTGTCGGAGATCGTGATCGCGGAGGCTAGTGCCGGACGCACGGTATCGACCGCGTAATTACCCGAATCGCTTGTACCACTGCCGGCATTGCCGGCTAGATCGGCGATGCCAGTTTTATCCAACGTGATGACGTTGCTGGCATTGGTGACGCTGGTCGTCGGTGTCAGCGTGGCGGTCCAGGTAATGCCACCATCGCCGCTCGTGAGGTTCGACAGCACGCCGTTGGACGCGGTCACATTGGCGGTGGTTAAGCTCTGAATGGCTTCAGTGAAGGTAAACGTGACGGTCGCGCTGTCGCCGATTTTTAGTGCCGTATCGGATATCGTGATTGCGGAGGCCAGCGCTGGACGCACGGTATCGACGGCGTAATTACCCGAATCGCTTGTGCCACTGCCGGCATTGCCGGCCAGATCGGCGATGCCGGTTTTGTCCAACATGATGACGTTACTGGCATTGGTGATGCTGGCCGTCGGTGTCAGCGTAGCGGTCCAGGTGATACCGCCATCGCCGCTCGTGAGGTTCGATAGCACGCCGTTGGACACGCTGACGTCAGCGGTGCTGAAGCCCTCAATAGCCTCGTTGAAAGTGAACGTGACGGTGGCGCTGTCGCCAATTTTTAGCGCCGTGTCGGAGATCGTGATCGCGGAGGCTAGTGCCGGACGCACGGTATCGACCGCGTAATTACCCGAATCGCTTGTACCACTGCCGGCATTGCCGGCTAGATCGGCGATGCCAGTTTTATCCAACGTGATGACGTTGCTGGCATTGGTGACGCTGGTCGTCGGTGTCAGCGTGGCGGTCCAGGTGATGCCGCCATCGCCGCTCGTGAGGTTCGACAGCACGCCGTTGGACACGCTGACGTCAGCGGTGGTGAAGCCTTCAATAGCCTCGGTGAAAGTGAACGTGACGGTGGCGCTGTCGCCGATCTTCAGTGCCGTATCGGAAATCGTGATTGCGGCGGCCAACGCCGGACGCACGGTATCGACCGCGTAATTACCCGAAGTGCTTGTGCCACTGCCGGCATTGCCGGCCAGATCGGCGATGCCAGTCTTGTCCAGCGTGATGACGTTGCTGGCATTGGTGACGCTAGCCGTCGGTGTCAGCGTAGCGGTCCAGGTGTTGCCGCCATCGCCGCTCGTGAGGTTCGATAGCACGCCGTTGGGTACGCTCAAATCGGCAGTGGTAAAGCCGGTGATGGCTTCGGTAAAGGTGAACGTGACGGTCGCGCTGTCGCCAATTTTTAGTGCCGTGTCGGAGATCGTGATCGCGGAGGCCAGTGCCGGAGGCATGGTATCGATGGCGTAATTGCCGGAGCTGGCGATACTGTTGCCCGCATTGCCGGCCAGATCGGTCAGGCCGCTCAGGTCTAGCGTGAGGGCGTTGGTGGCGCTGGTCGTGCTGGCGTTTGGTGTCAGCGTTGCGGTCCAGGTGATGCCGCCATCGACAGACACGACGTCACTGAGCGAGCCATTGGCGATGGTCACGTCGGCATTGCTGAAATTGGTGACGATTTCCGAGAACGTGACCGTGACCAGCGAGGTTTCGCCTGTCGACAACGCGATATCACCGACCGATATGGTTGCCGTTGGTCTGACGTTATCGATCGCGTAGTTGTTTGAACTCGTCGTCCCGGACCCGGCATTGCCGGCCCAGTCAATCACACCGGACTTGTCGAGCGTGATCAGGTTCGTGGCGTTGCTCGTGTTGGCCGTCGGCGTGAGGGTGGCGGTCCAGGTGATGCCGCAGTCGGTCGAGCCGACCGCCGTCAGCGTGCCGTTGGCAATAGTCAGGTCATCATTGCTGAAGTTGAAGACGGCTTCCGAGAACGTGATTGTGACCAGTGAGGTTTCGCCCGCCTTCAGCGCAGAATCGGCGACGACGATCGTGACGGTTGGCCGGATGGTGTCGATCGCGTAGCTGTTTGAATTTGTCATCCCGGACCCGGCATTGCCGGCGAGATCGATCACCCCGGCATTGTCCAGCGTGATCACGTTGCTGCTAATGCTCGTGTTGCTGTTCGGCGTCAGCGTGGCGGTCCAGGTGATGCCGCCATCGCCGCTCATGAGGTTGGACAGTGTGCCGTTGGCCACGCTCACGTCGGCGGTGGTGAAGCCGGTGATGGCTTCAGTGAAGGTGAACGTGACAGTGGCGCTGTCGCCGATTTTCAGTGCCGTGCTGGAGAACGTGATCGCGGAGGCCAGCGCCGGACGCACGGTATCGACGGCGTAATTACCCGAATTGCTCGTGCCACTGCCGGCATTGCCGGCCAGATCGGTGATGCCGGTTTTGTTCAGCGTAATCACGTTGCTGGCAGCGCTGGCATTGCTGTTCGGCGTCAAGGTCGCCGTCCAGGTGATGCCGCCATCGCCGGTCGTAAGGTTCGACAGCACGCCGTTGGATACGCTCACATCGGCGGTGGTGAAGCCGGTGATTGCTTCGGTAAAAGTGAACGTGACGGTGGCGCTGTCACCGATTTTTAGTGCCGTGTCGGAGATCGTGATCGCGGAGGCCAATGCCGGACGCACGGTATCGACGGCGTAATTGCCGGAATCGCTCGTTCCAGAACCGGCATTGCCGGCGGCATTGGTGACGCCGCTGTTATTGAGCGTGATCAGGTTGTTGGCGTCGGTGATGCCGGTCGTCGGCGTGAAGGTGGCGGTCCAGGTCGTGCCGCCATCGGTTGAGCCGACCGTTGACAGCGTGCCGTGGGCGATACTCAGATCGTCATTGGAGAACCCGGTGACAGCTTCCGAAAACGTGATCGTCACCAGCGATGTTTCGCCGATGGCCAGCGCATTGTCGGTGACGACAATGGTCGCGCTGGGCCGCGCCGTATCGATCGCATAGTTATTCGAATCGGTTGTGCCGGTGCCGGTATTGCCGGCCGCATTTGTGATGCCAGTGTTGCTAAGCGTGATCAGGTTGGCCGCATCGATGGTGCTGGCGGTCGGCGTGAGGGTCGCGGTATAGGTCATACCACCGTCCATCGAGCCGACGGCGCTCAGCGTGCCGTTGGCGATGGTCAGGTCGGCATTGGTGAAGCCGGTGACGGCTTCCGAAAACGTGATCGTGACCAGCGCCGTTTCGCCGGCCTTCAAGGCATTGTCGGAGACCACGATAGTTGCCGTTGGCCGCACGGTACTGACTGCGTAGTTATTCGAATCGGTGCTGCCGGAACCGGCATTGCCGGCAGCATCAGCCACGCCGGTGTTATCGAGCGTGATCAGGTTGGCGGCATCGGTAACGCTGGTCGTTGGCGTCAGTGTGGCGGTCCAGGTGATGCCGCCATCCATCGAGTTGACCGAAGTCAGCGTGCCGTTGGCAATGGTGAGGTCAGCATTACTGAAGCCGGTGACGGCTTCCGAAAACGTGATCGTGACCAGAGACGTTTCACCAGCCAGCAGTGCGTTGTCGGCAACGATGATGCCTGCTGTTGGACGCACACTATCGATCGCGTAGTTGTTCGAATCAGTCGTGCCGGAACCGGTATTGCCGGCCGCATCAGTCACGCCGGTGTTATCGAGCGTGATTCGATTGGAGGCATTGGTGACGCTAGCCGTCGGTGTCAGCGTGGCGGTCCATGTGAGACCGCCGTCCATCGAACTGACCGAAGTCAGCGTGCCGTTGGCGATGGCCAGGTCGGCATTGGTAAAGCCGGTGACGAGTTCCGAAAACGTGATCGTGACCAGCGAGGTTTCGCCGATGGCCAGGGCATTGTCGGCGACGACAATGGTCGCGGTGGGGCGCGCCGTATCGATGATCAAACTCTTTTGTCCGGCGATCGAATTGACTCCGCCGACCGTGGGCAGGGTCAGCGTCGCATTGTTGCTGCCGCCGTCGCGAATGGTGCTGCCATTGAGCGAGAGCGCGGCAGTATCGTGGTAGTCGAGATCGGCGCTGGTGTCGCCGGTCTGTACCGTGTACGAGAAAGTGAGGGTGCCGGTACCGGAACCCGAGACATAGGTCGCGTTGCGGTCGGTGCTACCAGTTTCCAGCAGTAGCGTCGGTATGCCGCCGGTGGTGTTGACCGTGACGGCAGTACTGAATGTCACGGTGACGGCGATCGTGTCGCCGGCCATGTAGCTGCGATTGGCGGTACTGGCGCTGACGCTGGTGACCAGCGTGCTGACATTGCTGGCGTTGATACCGTTGCTGGTCAGGTCGGCGATCGCGACGGCGGCATTGGCACCGGTATTCCAGTCTTCGGCGGCTGCGATGTTGTACGTATCCTCGCCGGCCGAAAAGCCATTGGCCGTGATGCGCGTGGCGACCGCCGTCTTGTCGGTGTCGCTCAGAATGACCGTGAAACTGGTGCCGCTGGTGATCTCGACGCTGCTGCTGGTGAGGCTGTAGCTGGTTGATCCGCCGCTGATGGTGAGCTTGCTGACATCAATGTCATTGGTCGCGCCTGAGCGTTTCAGGAAACCGGTGCCGGTAACGACCAGCGTGCCGGTGGCGGCATCGTAGGTTGATGACGTGATCGTCGGCACCGCGACATTACTGATGGTGATGCCGTTGCCGGTCAGGTCGGCGACGACGACTGCGGCTTCGGCACCCGCAGTCCAGTCCTCGGCGGCGGCCAGATTATAGGTCGTGCTGCCGGTGCTGCTGGAGCCGTTCTTGTTGGCGATCTGGTTGAATGCGGCCTTGTCGGTGGCGCTCAGGGTCAGGCTGAAGCTGGTGGCTGAGCTGATCTCGACATTGCTCGTATCGGTCAGCGTGGTGGTGCTGCCGCCTTCGCCGGTGAGCGTGAACTTGTTGGCGACGATGTCATTGCTTGAACCGGTCAGCGCCAGAAAGCCGCTGCCGGTGACGACCAGCACGCCGCTGGCGGCATTGTAGGTCGAGGACGTGATCATCGGCACGGCGACATTCGAGACCGTGATGGCATTGCTGCTGTCGGCAATATCGCCGCCGGTGATGACGCTGTTCCAGTCATCGGCAGCGGCCAGATTGTAGGTGGTTGCGCCAGTCGAACTGGTGCCGTTCTTGTTGAAGATACTCGCCAGGTTGCCGTAGTCGGTGGCGTTGAGCGTGACCGAAAAACCGGTGGCGCTGGTCACCTCGACATCGGTACTGGTCAGCGTATAGCTCGTGTTGCCTTCGCCACGCAGGGTCAGCTTGCTGATGGTGATGTCGTTGGTGGCACCGATCGTGCCGACCAGTCCGGTGCCGGTGACCGTCAACACATGGCTGTTGGCATCGTAAGTCGCCGAGGTGACCGTCGGTGCACTGACGTTGCTGACGGTCACACTGTTGCCGGTCAGGTCGGCCGAGGCGCTGGCCGTGCTGTCCCAGTTGGTGGCGGCAGCCAGATTGAAGGTGGTGCTGTCGACCGCCGAGGTGCCGGTCTTGTTGAGCAAGCCATTGATGGCCAGTTTGTCGTTGGCATTGAGCGTGATGGCAAATGCCGTTGCGCTGCTGGCCGTGGTGCTGGCGCTGGTCAGCGTGTAGGTGTTGCCGTTATTGCCGGTGAGTGTCAGCTTGCTACTGTCAATGGTGTCGCCGGTGGTCATGCCGCTGGCGGTGACGCTGATGAGGCCGGAGCTGGCGTTGTAGGTGGCGCTGGTGATACCGGCGGTGACTGCCGTGCCGAAGGTGCCTTTCTTCTGGGCGTACGCGGTGCCATTTGCGCCCGAGCCGGAGCTGCCGTAACCGCCAGTGCCGCCTGCTGCTGCATTGCCGGTTGCCAGAGTGGTGCTGGTAGCAGAGTCAAGCAGGGTCGTGCCACCGTTATTCCAGATTCCGGCGATACCGTCGCCGCCGACACCGCCGGGATTCCGGGCCTCTGCATACCCGCTGGAACCGCCGCCACCGCCACCGCCTGCTGCAATGTTGTTGGTGATGCTGCTGTTAGTGATTGTCAGGGTGCCGGTATTGTAAATAGCACCCACCGCGTTGCCACCGGCGCTGCCGGCCTGATCGTAACCGCCTCCTCCGCCGCCGCCTATCGATATTGTGCCGTTATTGGCTGTGCCTCCGTTGCCACCATTGCTGAAGTACCTACCGCCAGAAAATGCGCCGCCACCGCCGCTAGTGCCGCCACCGGTGCCGCCCGGAGCACCACCGCTCGACGCGCCATCACCGCCTTTGCCGGCCGAAGGCGACGAAGGACCAATGCTGCCACTGCTGCCGCCGGCACCGCCAGATGTCGTGCCGAATCCGCCGCCACCACCGCCGCCGCTGCCGGCTCCCTGGTAACTGCTGCCCGCGCCACCGCCGGCAGCGGCCTTGTTGCCAGTAATCGTGCTGCCGGAAATGACCAGTGTGCCGGTGTTGAAAATCCCGGCACCCAGCGCATCGCCGCGTACGGATGAATCGCCAGTGGTGCCAACCCCACTGAGCAGGCCATTGCTGATCGTCAGGTTCTGGATTTCAATCGACGATCCGGTCCCGCTCGACGCAATATTCAACACGCCGGCCTTGTTGTTGGCATCCAGCTTAAAACCGCCACCGACGATGGTCATCTTGTGGCCATCGGTGACGCTGATCGCAATGGTATCGGCCGCCTGGGTGAATGTGATGTCGCCGGTCAGCGTGATGATGTCGTCGACGCCATCGGTATTGCCGGTGGCGATGGCTGCTTTCAGGTCGACGATGTTATTGACGCTCCTGGTTACCAGTAAGTGATCGTAGTCGCCCAGTTGCGCCGTATCGAAAGCGGCCGTGCTGTGCAGCGTGCCGGTGGCAATTTCGAGGTCCCAGTTGCCGCCCGCCGCCGTGCCGCCGGTGGCATCGGTGGAGGCCGCCACGACTGCGCCGGTGCGTGCCGACAGGCTATCGATGAAGGCGCGTCCCGCGCTGCCCTGGCCGACTTCGCAGCCATACAACAGGATGTCGCCACCCGGTTTCAGGGCGGCACCGATGTCCTGCAATTGGGTCTGGTAGCGATCGAGGTCGGCGCTAAATAGCGCTGCGTTGCCGAGCAGCAGCAAGCCGCTGTCGCCATGCGAGACGATGCTGATCGAGGCAATGTCATGCATGCCCTTGAGCGCAGTGGCGATCTGCGTCATGCCGTCCTGATTCACGTCCAGCACCACGACCTTCACGCCGGCCTCGGCGCTGTCGACGATGCGCTGGTAGTCGGGGACGCGGGCGTCAACAATCAGTACTTTCTGGTTGGCCGGGATACTGTCGATTGCGCGTTCGGCCAGCTTCTGCACTTCGGCAACGGGGGCGGCTTCGACGATGCGCTGGACCACGGGCGCTTCGACGTGATGCACCGCATCGACCACCGTGTGCACGGCCGCACCATCAAACATGATGCGTGCTTCCAGCGCCAGCATGCCGGGGCGTGCCTGCCGCAGTCGCTGCTTCGGACCCGCCACGACGACGGTATCACTTGCGCCGGCGCTGCTGCCACCGCTGCGCTTGCCACGCCCGCGGACATGTTCGCCGACTGCCACGAAGGTGTGCGTAAGGTCGTTCCAGACTGTATTGAAGATGCGGTTCATGGGGCTTCCTGCGACGGTGAAATAGTTTTTTTTGCGGTAATGACGCTGGCCGTGCTGTTGGCTACGTCGTGCCAGAAACTCATGTCCTGATATTGCGCAAACAGGTCGGGCGGCAAGATGGTCCGGCGCGGTTCGAGTGCTACGCGGGGGCGCACCTTGTGCAGGCCGGACAGGCCCAGTGCGCTATCGAATTCAGGGGCGTCGAATTCCAGTTGGCCGAAATCATGGCCGTCAAACCACGGCTCGCCGATGAACTGATAGACCAGCGGCAGGACTTTTTCCGGTGCCTGGGCAAGCAGGTCGTAGTCGACCAGCAGCAGCGATCCGGCCTGTTCGCCGTAGAACGCTTCCTTGATCGCGGTCCATGAAAACCCGACCAGCCGGTTGCGCTGACCGAGCGTGTCGACGCGGCTGTAGACGGTGTTGCGCTCGACGGCGTCGTTGAACAGGCGGGTGTTTTCAAACGGATTGGCGCGGTACAGGCGCTCCAGACTGTCCATCACCCAGGCCACATTACGCACGCAGGCAATCACCTTCGATTGCGGGAACAGGTCTCGCAGCGCTGGCAGTCTGGCCGACCACAAGCGGTTGGTGTCGAACACCACGCTATCGTCAGGCTGGTCGGCGTAGTAGCTGTCGAACAGGCCACGCAACAAGCGCCGGCGCTTGTCCCGACTGATCACCGTGCCGAACTCGGAACCGGCGCTGACCTGTTCGAGCAAACCATTGAACAGTGCGCCGACCGGACTGGTCATGCCGGCCCGGAAGCGCGGATTCTGGCGCAGGATGGCGGAGAGCAGCGTCGAGCCGGCGCGCGGCAAACCGGAGATGAAATGGAATTGCTGGCCGCTGGTCATCGCTGCCTCACTTGCCGGCCGGCGGCGTCAGCGCGACCCGTCCGCTCATGCCGGTGATCAGTTCCGGGAATTGGCCGTCGATGGCCGCGACCAGTTTGACCGACTGGCTGACCGGATCGACCCGCGCACCGACACGCTGCACCCTGGCCGGATAGCTCTTGCGGGTTTCGTCGATGCTGACCTGAAACGCCGTGCCGGGCTTGATCCACGCCAGCCATTTGCTGGGCACCAGGAATTCGATCTCCAGCACGCTGTCGTCGATGATGTCCATGATGGCCTGGCCGGGCTGGACGTATTGCTGCTCCTGCACCTTGCGCTCGGCTACGCGGCCGGAAAACGGCGCACTGATGCTGCACTTGCCGAGCATGGTTTGCATGTAGGCGACATCGGCGCGGTTTTTCAGGACTTCGGCTTCGGACAGATTCAGCTCGACCTTGCCGATCGAATTGAGTTCGGCTAGCCGCTTGTTGGCGACCCAGCTTTGATCGGCGGCAGCGAGCGCGGCTTTGGCCTTGTTCAGTTGCGCCTGTTGCAGCGAGCAATCGAAGGTGATCAGTTGCTGGCCGGCCTTGAAGCGGCCGCCATCCTGCACCGGCAGGCGATTGATCTTGGCACCGATTTCTGCGGCCAGCGAGGTGAAGCGGTGCGGTGTCAGTTGCGCGCGGATTTCCTGCTGCTCCGGCGCTGGCTTGACGGCAACCGCCAAGGGTGCTGCCTTGACCGGCGCGGCTTGCGCCATCACGGCTGCCGGACTGCGCGGTGCATCGGCTGATTGCGCCATCGTCGTTGCGAGTGCAGCCAGCGCCACCACGATGTGGCGCGCGGTCATGGCTTTGCGGTTCCGGCCAGTTCGCCATCGGACCACTGCTTGAGTGCGGCACCGACTTCGCCGGTGAGTTGCGCTAGCGGCGTGGTCTGCACATCACCGATGGCCGGTTCCATGCCGAGCGTGGCTTGCAGGCGGCTGGCGGCGGCATTCAATTGCGCCAGCGTCTGATAGCGGCGCAGCTGGCTGAGGATGGCGGCGGTGTCGTTCGAGACGGCGTCGAGCTTGCTCTGGGTTTGCACGCTGGCGCGGTTGGCGACATGCTGCTTGATGCGGTCGTCGACGCTCCAGATCGTGTCGGCACGCTGGTACTGGCGCACCGCGCTGGCGTACTGCAAGCGGGCTACGTGCATCTGCGTGAGCACCGCCATTTGTGTGGTCACACGACGCTGGTCGGCCAGCGCGATGCCGGCTTCGGCCAGCCGCATTTGTGCCGGTGCACTGAACAGGTTGAACAGGTTGAACGACAACTGCAGACCGGCTTCATTCCAGTGGTTGTTGATCATGTACTTGTCGGAGTCGTAGCGCAGCGAGTCATTGAAGCTCAGGTTCGGGAACAGCCGCACCAGCGTCTTGCGCGTCTCGATGCTGGCAATGCGCACGTTGTAGTTTTGTTCGCGCAGATCGGCGTTCTGGGCCAGCGCAGTGTCTTCCATCGCGGTGACGGACCAGCTCAACATCTGTTGATTCATCAGGTCGGTCGGTTCGATGACAGTGAGTTCGCTGTCGAGCGGTGCATTGATCAGGCCGGCCAGATCAATGCGGGCAGTCGACAGTTCCTGATCGATCGCTTCGAGCTGACGCAGGTTGTCAAGCAACTGGCGCTGGAAGCGCAGCGCATCGATTGGCGAGCGCAGTCGTTCGCTTTCCGCCTGACGCGAATCGACCAGTGCCGATTCGGCCAGCGTGATCGTAGCGGTGATATCGCCGCGGAGTTTCTGGGCGCTGGCAGTGCGCCAGAACGCGGTACGGACATCCTGGATCAGGATGTGCATGGCCTTGCGTCTGCGTTCGGTAGCGATCAGGATGCGGTCGGCATTTTGCTGCGCGCCGTAGTAGCTGAGGCCAAAATCGAGCAGGCTCCAGGTCAGGCCAAGGTCGGCATTGCTGTGATTGCGTTCGCTCGAGATGGCCGGATTGGCCAGCGACGGGGCACCGGTGACCGAATCGATCGAGCGGGTGACCAGGTCCTGATTACGGCTGCGATAACCGGCCGAAGCCACCAGTTTGGGCAGCATGTCGAACTTGCCGGCTTCAAACGTGTTCAGCGCCAGCGCCTCTTCCATCATCCGTGCGCGGCGCTCGAGGTTGTACTTGAGGGCGCGGGCAATGGCTTCTTCGAGGCTCAGTGCGGCAGTGATCGGTGGCACGTCGCGCCGGGCGGTGGCGCGATCGGCTTCGGCTTGCTGCTTCAGGTCGGCGCTGGACAGTGCCACCGGCGTGATGCTTGCGCAGCCGGTAAGTACCATCGCTCCCAGCAAAACAGTCAATTGAAAAGTGGTGCGCAAAGCAAAACGGGCAGAGGAGACGGACATGGCAATTCCGAAAGTGAGTGACGATCAGCACTTTACCTTCAAGAAATGAATTAAACAAATAATTTATTAGTTTACTGAATTTGCCATTTAAGTTGTTTTTAAATTCTTATCGAAAGTCTTTTTAAATTAATGGTTAAAGTTGAAAATACGTCTTCCAGAAAAAATAGGCTGTCATGCCGACCGCCACGACGATGACGATGGACCGGATCACCCGAGGCGATGCCTTGCGCGCCAGTCGTGCGCCGATATAACCGCCGATGACCGCGCCGCCGCACATCACCAGCGCCCAGTGCCAGACGATGGCGCCGGCAATCGCAAACGGGATCACTGCGATGCCGTTCATGCAGGAGGTCAGCAAGGTCTTCAGTCCATTCATCTGATGGATACGGGTAAAGCCGATTTGCCCGAGCAAGGCCAGTGTCGCAATGCCGACGCCGGCCCCGAAATAGCCACCGTAAATCCCCAGAAAAAATTGTGCCGGCATGGCCCAGCGCGGCAGGATCATCACGTCCGGTTGCGCGCCGTGACGGCGTGACAGCATGGGTCCGAGGATGAACAGCAAGGTCGCCGCCAGCAGCAGGAACGGCACCGCCTTGTTGAAGGCGACTTCCGGCGTCCACAGCACCAGCAGCGCGCCGATGATGCTGCCCAGTCCGCTCGACACCACCAGACGCAAATTGACTGCGCTGGTCTGGCGCAATTCTTCGCGATAACCATGCGCACTGGCTGCCGTGCCCAGCCACATTGCCGTGTTGTTGGTGGCATTGGCGGCGATCCCGGGCATGCCGGTCAGCAGCAGGGCCGGGAAGGTCAGGAACGAACCGCCGCCGGCGACCGCATTGATGCCACCGGCCAGCATCGCCACGCTGAACAGGGTCAGGCCTGTGGTCAGCGTCGTCATGGTTGGCACCGCACAGAAAGATTGCTGCCGCGCGCGCATTTGGGCCATTGATGGTGGTTGTACCGTATTGCCGTGCGGGGTAATTTTTGGCAGACTTCGGGCAAACACAAATTGCAATATTTGGCTGAATTGTTGATAGTTTTGATAATTTCACCATGACATGGTTTGACTACCAACGAGTATACGGCAGTTTTTTCTTGACATTGCATACGATAAATATATTCTTGTATGCATCAAAAGAGTAGTCATCGCCAACATAGGCACTCACCATCCCATTGAGGAGACATCATGTTTTCAAGTACGCGCAGAACATTACTGGGCGCAATCGCGGCCAGCCCTTTATTTTCCATCCCTTCCGCCTGGGCGCAAACCACGGTTTTCAAAATTTCACATCAGTTTCCTGGTGGTACTGCCACCGAAGGTGATTTCCGTGATCGCCTGTGCCGCCAGTTCGCGACCGAAGTCGAGAAGCGCAGCAAGGGCAGCCTGAAATTCGAGATCTACCCGGGTTCGTCATTGATGAAAACCAATGCGCAGTTTTCGTCGATGCGCAAGGGGGCGCTTGACCTGTCGCTGGTGCCGCTGTCGTATGCCGGTGGTGAAATGCCGGAAGTCAATATCGGCCTGATGCCAGGTCTGGTGACTTCCTACGAGCAAGGCTACGGTTGGAAAAATGCCGAAGTCGGCCGCGAACTCAATCGCCTGTTGCTCGACAAAGGCATTGTCGTCGTCAGCTGGATCTGGCAAGCCGGTGGCGTCGCTTCCCGCACGATCCCGATCATTGAACCGGAAGATGCAAAAGGCCTGAAAATCCGTGGCGGTTCGCGCGAGATGGACCTGATCCTCAAAGCAGCTGGCGCGGCCGTGGTGTCGCTGCCGTCGAATGAAATTTACGCTGCGATGCAGACCGGCGCGATGGACGCCGCACTGACCTCCTCGACTTCGCTGATTTCGTTTCGCCTCGAAGAAGTCTCGAAGAGCCTGACCACCGGTCGCGGCAAGGCTTACTGGTTCATGTTTGAACCGCTGATGATGTCGAAAGTTGTTTTCGACAAGTTGAGCAAGGACCAGCAAGCCATCATCATGGCCGTCGGTGGCGAGCTGGAAACGCTGGCGCGCAAGTCGGCGCAAGCCGATGATTCGCTGGTGGCTGCGGTCTATCAGAAAGCCGGCGCAAAGGTGGTGGACCTGAGCGAGGCCACGGTCAAGAAATGGCAAAACATCGCCCGCACGACCGCCTGGAAAGATTACGCCGAGCGCAATGCCAATTGCGCCAATCTGCTCAAGCTGGCGGAGAAAACTCTGTGAGTCACGGCTTTGAACTGGAGCCGGCGAAAGGGCCGGCAATTCCCGATCATCCGTTGGTGGCAAAGCTGTCGAAGGCGCTCGATGCGTTCAATCAGGGTTTGCTGATGCTGTCGATGGGGGCGTTGATCCTCACTGCGCTGGTGCTGACGTATTCGGTGGTGTCGCGCTATTTTTTCAAGTTGCCGACCGACTGGCAGGATGAAGCGTCGGTCTTCATGCTGGTTGGTGTCACGTTCTTTTGTTGCGCGTATGTGCAAGCGCTGCGCGGTCACATCGGCATCGAAGCCTTGGCGTCCATCCTGTCGCCACGCGTCAATGCGGCGCGGATGATGTTTGTCGATGTGCTGTCACTGCTGTTCTGTGTGTTCTTTTCGTGGAAGTCGTGGTCGCTGTTTCATGAAGCTTACACCGAGGGCTTCACGACCAGTTCGACCTTTGCACCACCGTTGTGGATTCCGTACGGGATGATGGCGTTTGGCATGAGCTTGTTGTCGGTACAAATTGCAATGCAGGTACTGGTGCGTATCACCAATAAATCGGACAAGCGGAGCGCAGCATGAGTGAATTAACCCTGGGCCTGATGTATGGCGTGGCCACGCTGGTCGTGATGTTTTCCGGAATGCCGATTGCGTTTGCGCTGGGTATTGTGGCAGTGAGCTTCATGTATTTTTTCATGCCGGCATCGTCGCTCGATACGGTCACGCAAAACGTCTATGAAGAGATGGCGTCGATCACGTTGCTGTCGATTCCGCTGTTCATTCTGAAGGGGGCGGCGATCGGCAAATCACCTGCCGGTAAAGACCTGTATTCGGCCATCCACACCTGGCTGCACAAGGTGCCGGGCGGACTGGGAATTGCCAACGTGTTTGCCTGCGCGCTGTTTGCCGCGATGGCCGGTTCGTCGCCAGCGACCTGTTCGGCCATCGGCTCGGCCGGGATTCCGGAAATGCGCCGGCGCGGTTACTCGCCCGGCTTTGCCGCCGGCATCATCGCCGCCGGTGGCACGCTGGGTATTCTGTTGCCACCGTCGATCACGATGATCTTGTACGCGGTCGCCGCCGAGCAATCGCTGGGCCGGTTATTCCTCGCCGGGATCGGACCGGGCGTGTTGCTGGTCGGGCTGTTCTCGGGTTATGCGGTCTATCGTGCACGCAAGGAATACCGGCTTGCCCATGCCGCCTTTCTGAATAATGGTACGGCGTCGGCTTACCTCGAAGTCGAACATTTCACGCTGGCACAAAAAGTCGAAATGCTACCGCGCGTGTTGCCGTTCATCGTGCTGTTGCTGGGTGTGATGGTGGCGCTGTACGGTGGATATGCAACGCCGTCCGAGACCGCCGGTCTCGGTGCGATGCTGGCACTGGTGCTGATCGCGATTGTCTACGGCATCTGGAAGCCGCGCGACCTCGCGCCCATCCTCAGTTCGACCATCAAGGAATCGTCGATGCTGCTGCTTATCATCGGCATGTCGCTGCTGTACTCGTATGTGATGAGTTATCTGCACATCAGTCAGTCAGCGGCGCAATGGGTGGTGGCGATGGCTTTGTCGAAGTGGGTGCTGCTGTCGGTGATCTTGCTGATGGTGATTGTGTTCGGCTTTTTCCTGCCACCGGTCTCGATCATCCTGATGACCGCACCGATCATCTTGCCGCCGCTGAAAGCTGCCGGTTTCGACTTGATCTGGTTTGGCGTCGTGATGACCATCGTGATGGAAATGGGACTGATTCATCCGCCGGTTGGGTTGAATATTTTCGTCATCAAGAATATCGCACCGGATATTCCGCTCAAGGATGTGATCGTCGGCGTGATGCCGTTCGTTGGCCTGATGTTTGTCGCCGTGATCCTGCTATGCGTGTTCCCGGGCATCGCCACTGAATTGCCGGCAATGCTGATGGGCGCGAAATAGTCGCAGCAGTCAAAGCGCGTCCGGGAGTGACACTGTCGTTCCCATGACGCGCGAGTCGGTGCGCAATCCGGCAGCAGCGTTCGGGAGAGCGCTGTTTGCCAAAGGATAGGGATCGTATTTGCAGGGCGATCGCACGGTAATAGCGAAAAGGTGACGGGCTGTTGCGGGTCGCTGATTCTGTTATCAAAATGCTGGCCGAACAGTGCTACGATTCGCATCCCGAATGGATGTACACCGTCCCGAATAACGTTACCGGCTCTCAATGACGACCTCGACCTCTTCCAAAAATCTCGCTGGCCTGACACTGGGCGCTATTGGCGTCGTCTACGGCGACATCGGCACCAGTCCCCTGTATGCACTGAAAGAAGTATTTTCCGGCAGTCACGGTGTGCCACTCAACCACGCCAATCTGTTCGGCATCGTATCGCTGATCGTCTGGGGCCTGACCATCATCGTTTCGCTCAAGTACGTGACATTGATCCTGCGCGCCGACAACCGTGGCGAGGGCGGCATCATGGCACTGATGGCGCTGGCCTTGTCATCGGTCACCAACAAGTCGGCCTGGTACCGCCCGTTGACGATTGTCGGCTTGCTGGGTGCGGCACTGTTTTATGGCGATAGCGTCATTACTCCGGCCATCTCGGTGTTGTCGGCATTTGAAGGACTGGAGCTGGCTACGCCGGCGTTCAAGGCCTATGTGGTGCCGTTGACCGTGGTCGTGCTGGTCGCACTGTACCTGGTGCAATACAAGGGTTCGGCCGGCATCGGCAAGTGGTTTGGTATCGTGATGCTGGTCTGGTTTGCGGCGCTGGCGACGATGGGTGTGATCAATATCGCCCGGGTACCGCAGGTCTTGCTGGCACTCAATCCGATGTATGCGCTGGCCTTCCTGGTCGGCAATCCCTGGATGGCGTTCATTGCGCTGGGTGCGATCGTGCTGGCGTTCACCGGTGCCGAAGCGCTGTATGCCGACATGGGGCACTTTGGTCGACGGCCGATCCGGCTGGCCTGGGCGCTGATCGTCTTTCCGGCACTGGCGCTGAATTATCTCGGGCAGGGCGGCTTGCTGCTGGCGAATCCGGAGATGATTACCAATCCGTTCTACAGCCAGCTAGGTGCCTGGAGTATTTATCCGCTGGTTATCCTGTCAACGATGGCCACCGTGATCGCGTCGCAAGCGACCATTTCCGGTACGTTCTCGATGACCCAGCAAGCGATCTCGCTGGGGTTCTTGCCGCGCATGCGGGTTGACCATACGTCCGAGCGTGAGATTGGCCAGATTTACATTCCGACCGCCAACTGGATACAGCTGGTGGTGGTCATCCTGGCCGTGGTCGGTTTCGGTTCCTCGACTAACCTCGCTGCGGCGTACGGCATTGCAGTGACGGCGACGATGACGACGACCACCATCCTGACCTTCTTCGTCGTGCGCTATGCATGGCGCTACAATTTCTGGATCTGCATTTTGGCGACCGGATTTTTCTTTGTTATTGACAGCGCGTTCTTCTCGGCCAACTTGCTCAAGGTTGCGCATGGCGGCTGGTTTCCGCTGGTGCTCGGGGCAATCATGTTCACGACCATGATGACCTGGAAGCGTGGTCGGCAGTTGGTGTTTGATAATCTGCTGAAGCACGCGATTCCGCTAGAACAGTTCCTGATCTCCCTGTTCATGAGTCCGCCAACGCGGGTACCCGGCACCGCCATTTTTCTGCGCGGTGAAGGCGATGGCGTACCGCACGCGATGCTGCACAATCTGGCTCACAACAAGGTACTGCACGAACAGGTGTTGTTCCTGACTATCCATAATCGTCACATCCCGCGCGTACCGGAAGCGGAACGGGTCGTGGTGCAGCCGTTGGGTCATGATTGTTATCAGGTCAATGTCAGTTACGGCTTCAAGGACGACCGCGACATTCCTGCTGCGCTGCAGGCTTGCCAGCATCTTGGCGTCGAACTCGACATGATGGAAACCTCGTTCTTCATTTCTCGTCAGACCGTGATTCCGACGGTGGGTAATGGCGGCATGGCGCTATGGCGCGAAAGACTGTTTGCGACGATGTCGCGCAATGCGCGTGATGCGGCAGACTATTACCGGATTCCGAGCAATCGCGTGATTGAATTGGGGACGCAGGTCGAGATTTGAGGTTGATTTTTTCTCTTGCATGTCGCGAGAGTTGCCGGTTGCGTGCGACCGGTAGCGGTGCACCATGCACGCCAAGTCCTCTGCCACTCAAAAAAAACCGCTCGCCCTCGCCAGGAACGAGCGGTTTTCAATTGGCGACGCCGGTCAATCGGCCTTGCCAAATCCCCCGCCACCCGGCGTTTCAATGACGAATACGTCACCGGGTTCCATCTCGGTACTGGCAACAAAGCCCAGTTCTTCGGTGCTGCCATCGCACCGCATTACGTAGTTTTTTCCGCACTCACCGTCACCACCACCGCCCGCGCCGAACGGTGCAACAAGGCGATTATTCGACAGGATGGACGCACTCATTTTTTCCAGAAAGCGGATTTTGCGCGTCCCGCCATTGCCGCCGTGCCATTTGCCGATGCCGCCTGAATGGGGCCGGATTTCATAGCTTTCAAGTCGCACCGGATAGCGCCACTCGAGAATTTCCGGATCGGTCAGGCGCGAGTTGGTCATGTGGGTCTGCACGACATCGGTACCATCGAAACCGTTGCCGGCACCCGAACCACCGGCGATGGTCTCGTAATACTGGTGCTCGTCATTGCCGAACGTGAAGTTGTTCATCGTTCCCGGGGACGAGGCCAGCACGCCGAGTGCGCCATACAAGGCATTGGTGATGCAACTGGAGGTTTCGACGTTACCCGACACCACCGCCGCCGGATAATGCGGGTTGAGCATGGAGCCCGCCGGGATGATGACATTGAGCGGCTTGAGACAACCGGCATTGAGCGGGATGTCATCGTCGGTCAGCGTGCGGAACACATACAGCACGGCGGCCATGCAGATCGCGCTGGGTGCATTGAAGTTGTTGTCGAGTTGTGGCGAGGTGCCGGTGAAATCAATGTCGGCGCTGCGTGTGGCCTGATCAACCCGGATCGCGACCTGGATGACTGCGCCATTGTCGAGCCGGTAGGTAGTGCTCGAATCCTTCAGTGCCGTGATGACGCGCCTTACTGCTTCCTCGGCATTGTCCTGGACATGCTGCATGTAGGCCTGCACGACGCCGAGTCCGAAGTGCGCGACCATCTTCAGCAGTTCGTCCACGCCTTTCTGGTTGGCCGCGATCTGGGCTTGCAGATCGGCGATGTTTTGCGGGATATTGCGCGCCGGATAGCGGCCCGATCCGAGCAGGGTGATGGTCTCGGCTTCGAGGAACTGGCCGTGACGCACCAGCTGGAAATTGTTGATCAGCACGCCTTCTTCTTCGACCACCTTGCTGTTGGCCGGCATCGATCCCGGCGTGATGCCGCCAATATCGGCATGGTGGCCGCGCGAGCCGACATAGAACAGGATGCGTTCACCGGCGGCATCGAAGGCGGGCGTGATGACGGTGATGTCGGGCAAATGCGTGCCGCCGTGATACGGATCATTGAGCATGAACACATCGCCCCGGCGCATCTTGCCCGCGTTCTCGCGCATGATGGTCTTGATGCTCTCGCCCATCGATCCAAGGTGGACTGGAATATGTGGTGCGTTTGCAATCAGGTTGCCGTCGGCGTCGAACAGGGCGCACGAAAAGTCCAGTCGCTCCTTGATGTTGACCGAGAACGCGGTGTTTTGCAGCCGCAAGCCCATCTGTTCGGCAATGCTCATGAACAGGTTATTGAATACTTCGAGCATGACCGGATCGGCACTCGTGCCGATCGCCTTGCGCTGAACCCGTTCTTGCACGCGGTTCATGACCAGGTGATTCAAGGGGGTGACTTCGGCCACCCAGCCCGGTTCGACGACGTTGGTCGCATTTTTTTCAGCGATGATGGCCGGCCCGCGAACGACGTCGCCGGGACGCATGTCTTCGCGCAAGTACAAACCGGTTTCATGCCAGGCTCCCGCTGAGAATACCCGCACCGTGTCGCGCGCCATTAACTTGCCGGCACGTTGCGGCAACTGTTCGATCAGTTCGATGCCCTCTTGCGATTTGCCAATCGCTTCGACTGAAATGGCTTCGATAACCAGTTGTTTGCCGGGCATCAGGAACGAGTAACGCTGCTGATAGGCGCTGTTGAATTGCGCAATCATGTCGTCAATCCCGGCGTACGGCACGATGATGACCGAGTCGGTCCCGTCATAGCGCAGGTGGATGCGCTCAATGACCTGTATGCGTTCGGCGGCGACCCCTTGCGCGAGCAGGTCATCGCGACCCGACTGTGCCAGCAGGTGCAGTTTCGCTTCGACGGTTTCGGTGATGGAGGCCGACAGAGGCAACTCCATCGCTTGCTCGCGCATGGCCGTCTGGTCAGCCAGTCCCATTCCGTAGGCCGACAAGACCCCGGCAAACGGGTGGGCAAAGACCCGTGTCATGCCAAGCGCGTCGGCGACCAGGCAGGCATGCTGGCCACCCGCACCGCCGAATGTGCTCAGTGTGTAGTCGGTGACGTCATGACCGCGCTGCACGGAAATGAATTTGATGGCATTGGCCATGTTGCCGACCGCGATGTCGATGAAGCCTTCGGCCACTTCTTCGGGAGTGCGGCGATTGCCTGTCTTGCTGAAAATGAGATCGGCCATCTCGGTAAATTTTTGTACGACGGCGGCGCGGTCGAGCGGCGCATTGGCGTGCGGACCGAACACCGCCGGAAAATAATTTGGCTGGATTTTTCCGACCATCACATTGCAGTCGGTCACCGCGAGGGGGCCGCCGCGCCGGTAACTGGCCGGCCCCGGATTGGCCCCGGCGCTGTCGGGACCAACCCGATAACGCGAGCCATCGAAATGCAGGATGGATCCGCCACCCGCAGCCACCGTGTGAATGCTCATCATCGGTGCCCGCATGCGCACACCGGCCACCTGGGTTTCAAATTCGCGTTCAAACTCGCCGGCGTAGTGCGACACGTCCGTCGAGGTGCCGCCCATATCAAAGCCAATGATCTTGTCGAAACCGGCGGTCTTGGCGGTGCCGACCATGCCGACGATGCCGCCTGCCGGTCCCGACAGGATCGAATCCTTGCCCTGGAACCGGTGTGCATCGGTCAGCCCGCCATTGCTTTGCATGAACAGTAACCGTACGCCATTCATCTGGCCTGCAACCTGGTCGACATAACGCCGCAGGATAGGCGACAGATACGCATCGACCACCGTCGTATCGCCACGCGAGACCAGTTTCATCAGCGGACTAACCTGGTGCGACACCGAGATTTGCGTGAAGCCAGCCGTCTCGGCAAGGCGGGCCAGTGTCGCTTCATGCTGCGTGTAGCGGTAGCCATGCATCAGCACGATGGCAACCGAGCGGATTCCGCTGGCAAACAGTTGCTGCAGATCGTGTTCTGCCTGCGCGATATCGAGCGGCGTGATGACCTCACCCTGCGCACTGACGCGCTCATCGATCTCGATGACCGGCTGATACAGCAGTTCCGGCAAAACGATATGCCGGTCAAACAGGCGAGGGCGGTTTTGATACGCAATGCGCAGTGCATCGCGAAATCCTCGCGTGATCAGCAAGGCGGTCGGATCACCTTTGCGTTCCAGCAGAGCATTGGTCGCCACCGTGGTTCCCATTTTTACTGCGCCAACAAGTTGTGGCGAAATGACAGCATCCGAAGTCATTCCCAGCAGCAGTTTGATACCTGCAACGGCAGCATCAGGATATTGCTCCGGGTTTTCCGATAGAAGTTTGTGGGTAAGCAGTGTGCCGTTCGGTTGTCTTGCGACGATATCGGTAAAGGTGCCGCCGCGGTCAATCCAGAACTGCCATCGTTGATCCCGCGTGCCGGTGGTGCTGTTGTTTTGGTCCATCACGTATGTTTCCTTCCTGAAAAATGGAGATTGAATTGCCGTGTCGATCGTGAATAATTTGTAATCTTCTAGTTGTCTTGTAATTGAATAGTAATATAATTTGCCAGCAAAACATCGACAAAAAGTTTTTAAAATAAAAATGGCCGGATCAGTTTCACTTTTTATTTGCAGGTTTCATCGACAGTCATCGGCAAAAAATCGTCGGTGACATCGAGAGCGCAGTCACAAATTGCATTACCAGAATGGATGAAATGGACGGCTTGCCTTCGCCAAAAGCGGACGCCCCGTTTTTTCATGGCAAGAGACAACGCGTGTCGTTCACCTAAACGTACCGCCGATGGTCTTCTTCGGACTGGCTGGTTTCTTAACGCATCGAATCCATCCTGCTCATGTTCATGATCATGCTCATTTTCATGTTCATGTTCATGGCGGGCATATCTGATTAGCAGCACTACCAAGAGGAGCATCTCACCATGTTTATCAAAACCATGTTCACTCGCCTCATGCAGGCGGGGGCAGCGATGGCACTTAGTGTATCGGCCTATGCCCAGCAAGAAGTCCGGATCGGCGTCATTTATCCGCTCACCGGTGCGGCTGCGTCGTCCGGTGCCGAAATGAAAAGCGCGCTGGAACTGGCCGCCGATATCATCAACAACGGTGCCAAGTCCGTTCCTTTGCTACCGTTTTCTGCCGGGGGTGGCTTGCCCAATCTCAAGGGGGCGAAAATCAAACTGGTATTTGCCGACCATCAGGGCAATCCGCAGGTTGGCGCAACCGAAACCGAGCGCCTGATCACGCAGGAAAAAGTCGTCGCCATCGTCGGCGCCTATTTCAGCAACGTCACGGCAACGTCAAGCCAGGTTGCCGAGCGCTACAAGATTCCGTTTGTTAATCCTGAATCGTCATCGGCGTCACTGACACAGCGCAACTTCAAGTGGTTCTTCCGCACCACTGCACATGATGATTTGTTCGTGCACAACTTCTTCGATTTCTTCAAGGAACTGGAAGCCAAAAAAGACATCAAGGTCAAGAAACTGGCGGCATTCAATGAAAACACGTTGTGGGGCAATGAAACCACCAAGCTGGAAGTCAAGCTCGCTGGTGAGCGAGGCTATGACCTGAGCAAGACGATTGCGTATCCGGCCAAGAGCACGCAACTGACGTCCGAAGTGCAATTGCTCAAGGCTGCCGCACCCCAGGTGGTGATGCAGTCGTCGTACCTGGGGGACGCGATCATGGCGATGAAAACCTACAAGGAACTGGATTTTTCACCGGACATGATTCTTGCCAATAACGCTGGATTTACCGACACCGAGTTCATCCGGACGCTGGGCAAGGATGCCGATTACGTCATTACACGTGATGTCTGGGCACTCGACCTGGCCAGGAAAAATCCGTTGATCAAGCAGGTCAATGATCTGTTTTTGGAGCGAAACAAGATCAACTTCACCGGCAATTCCTCCCGTACTTTTACCGGCTTGATGACGCTGGCCGACGCGATCAACCGTGCTGGCTCGACCGAGCCGGAGGCGATCCGTAAAGCGTTGACGCAAACCGATATCCCCGGCAACAAGATCATCATGCCGTGGAAGGGCATCAAGTTCGATGACAAGGGCCAGAACATTTACGGCTCCGGCATTCTCGTGCAGATCATCGATGGCAAGTACAACACGATCTGGCCGTTCGATCTGGCCACCCGTGATGTCGTATGGCCTATGCCGAAATGGGACCAGCGAAAGTAACGCCCTGCGACATCCCGTCAGCCTTCTGGGTGGCGGGATATTTTTTTACGCTAAGGATTGATTAACTGGTCCCATCGAAGGGGAAGGTATGTCTGAAATACTTGTACAGACGCTGGTGTCGGGTTTGCTGATCGGCCTGATCTATGCACTGGTGGCAATTGGCCTGACCATGATTTTCGGAGTGATGGACATCATTAATTTCTCGCACGGAGAATTCCTGATGTTTGGCATGTATTCCAGTTTCTGGATGTTTTCGCTGTACGCACTCGATCCACTCTTCACGTTGCCGCTGACAGCACTGTTCCTGTTTGCGCTCGGTGTCGTGATCTACAAACTCGTGATCAGCAAGATCGCGAACGCACCGATGGTGTCGCAACTATTCACGACCTTTGGCTTGATGTTGCTGTTTCGCGGGATTGCCCAATTCTTGTGGAAGCCGGATTTTCGCACCGTCGAAAAGTCACTGGTTAGCGGCAATTTTTCTCTGGCCGGGATTCAGGTTGGTACACCGCAACTGACTGCAGGCGCAGGGGCCATCCTCGTCACGCTGGGCGTCTATCTGTTCATCACCAAAACCCGGCTCGGTGCCGCACTGGAAGCGACTGCTGCGGACAAGGAAGCAGCACGGTTGATGGGGATTGACTCACAAAAAATGTTTGCGCTGGCGTGGGGTATCGGTGCTGCCTGTGCGGGTGTTGCGGGTGGCTTGCTGTCGACGTTTTTTCCGATTTTTCCGGACGTTGGTGCGAACTTTATTCTCATCGCTTTCGTGGTGGTCAACCTCGGAGGTTTTGGCAGCATCGTCGGTGCGTTGATCGCAGGCATCCTGGTCGGCGTGATCGAAGTGATGGGTGGCTTCCTGCTCGGACCGCAATACAAAATAGCGATTGTCCTGGCGCTTTTTCTGGCCGTCCTGATGTTCCGTCCGCAAGGACTGATGGGCAAGGCGTGATCTTTTATTCTATTCGAGAGGATTGTCATGAGTAATAACGCTGTCATTTCCCAATCGGTGGAGCGGCTGCGGTCGCCTCCGCGCAAGACCGCTGGTCTCGGCACGCTGCTGATACTGGTGTTGCTGGTCGTGGCCCTGTTTGTGCCGCTGTTTGTCGCGAGTCCGTCGCATCAGAATATTGCGATCCTGATCCTGATGGCGGCGCAGATGGGTGTCGCGTGGAATATTGTTGGCGGCTATGCGGGTCAGGTGTCGCTGGGACAAGCGGCTTTTTACGGGTTCGGTGCCTACACGTCGACGTTGCTGTTTGCGAAGCTCGGCATCAATCCCTGGCTGGCGATGATTGCCGGCGGTGTTCTGGCGGCACTCATCAGTATCGTCATTGGCTGGTCATGTTTTCGCTTGAAGGGACATTATTTTGCGATGGCGACCATCGCGGTGGCGGAGATCATCCAGATCCTGTTCACCAACTGGGAGTTCGCTGGCGGAGCCGTCGGCCTGACGATCCCGATGGACCAGCAGGGCTGGGCTGCATTCGTGTTCTCGTCCAAAGTGCCGTACTACTACATCGCGCTGGGTTTGCTGGTGTTGACCTTGCTGGCCAACCTGCTGATCGAACGCAGCTACCTGGGCTACTACTTTCGGGCGATCAAGGATGAACCGGATGCGGCGCGCAGCCTCGGCGTCAACCTGCGCCAATACAAACTGATGGCCTTTGCGATCAGCAGTTTTTTTACGGCGCTCGGTGGCAGTTTCTACGCGCAAAAAGAGCTCTACATTGATCCGGCTTCGGTACTCGGCACGGGCCTGTCGATCAAGATGGCGCTGGTTGCCATATTGGGCGGGATCGGTACGCTGTTCGGACCAGTACTTGGTGCCGGCATCCTGACCATGATCGATGAAGGGACGCGGGCGATTTTTGGCGGCACAGGACGAGGAACCGACCTGATTATTTACGCAGCGCTAATTATCGTGGTGGCGGTCTATTACCCGAACGGCCTGCTCGGCTCGTTCAAGAACTGGCTGGCGAGACGGCAGGCAGTGAAGTCACAGGTTGCACGAGGAGAACATCAATGAGCTTGCTCAGCGTCAAAAACGTCAGCAAACATTTCGGTGGCATCGTGGCTAATCAGGATGTGTCGTTTTCACTCAATGCCGGCGAAATCGTTGGCTTGATCGGGCCCAACGGGGCAGGCAAGACCACGATGTTCAATTGCATCGCCGGTTATTTTCCGCCTAGCGCCGGCGAAATTTATCTGAACGACGAAAAGATTTCCGGTCTGTCGCCGGAGCAGTGCGCGCATGCCGGGATTGCCCGCACCTTTCAGGTCGCACGCACCTTCACCAGCATGAGTGCGCAGGAGAACGTCATGGTCGGCGCTTTCCTGAAAAACAAACATGTTGCCACGGCGCGGCAGGTGGCCAATGACTTGCTGGAGTTCGTCAACCTGGGCAAGTTCAAGGACAAGCCAGCTGGCAGCATGACCATTAGCGAACAGCGTCGGCTTGCGGTCGCGCGCGCACTGGCGGTCAGTCCCAAGTTATTGCTGATGGATGAAGTCATGGCCGGCCTGAATCCGACCGAGGTCAAGGAGACTGTCGAGGTAGTACTGAAAATCCGCCAGCGCGGCATTTCGTGCCTGATTGTCGAGCACGTCCTCGAAGGCATCATGCCGATTGCCAATGCCATCATCGTGCTCGATTACGGAAAAAAAATTGCTGATGGCACACCGCAGGCGATATCGACTAACCCGCAAGTCATTGCTGCTTACCTGGGAGTAGAATAATGTTGCAAGTCAGAAATCTGCGGGTCAGTTACGACAAGGTGCTGGCGATTTCGAAGGTTGATATCGATGTCGGTTCCGGCAAATTAGTGGCGCTGGTTGGTGGTAACGGCAACGGCAAATCGACGACCTTGCGTGCGATCGCCGGATTGAATGCGGTTGACAAAGGCACGATCACATTCAACAAGGAAGAAGTGCAAAATACTCCGGCGCATTTGCGGGTACCGCTTGGGTTGTCACTTGTGCCGGAGGGAAGACGCATTTTTGCGCGGCTGACAGTACAGCGCAATCTGGAGTTGGGAGCCTACACGCGCCAGGACGCGCATGAAGTCCGGGAATCGATAGACCGCATGTACACGTTGTTTCCCATTCTGAAGGAACGGCGCAGCCAGTTGGCCGGCACCATGAGCGGAGGCGAGCAGCAAATGCTGGCAATTGGTCGCGGTCTGATGGCCAGGCCGAAACTCCTACTGCTCGACGAGCCCTCGTGGGGTATCGCCCCGAAGTTCGTCACCAAGGTGCTTGATACGATACAGATGGTCAATTCTCAAGGAGTGTCTGTCTTGCTGGTCGAGCAAAGTCTGCACAAGGCGCTGGCCATTGCCGACTACGGCTACGTGATCCAGACCGGCCGCATTGTCATGCAGGGAAGTGGCAGAGACTTGCTCAACAACGACGAGATCAAGAAGGCTTACCTCGGATTGTGATGGCGAGGCAGTCCTGGTGTCCGAGGCAAGATGCCTCGAACTCATCAATCGGCAAAGGCCGGTCGCGTAGGGTGGGTGGGTGGAGTTTTTTGCGCCCGCTCGCGCCGGACACTTGCGCAATGTCGACTACCTGGCGTGGCACCCTAAGATATGCGGTGGGTGGGTCTGGTTTTTTGTGCTCGTGCGAAGCGGTTGTCGCACGAGCTGCCAATCAGCTCAGTTCGCTTTTTCCGGCAAGGGCAAGTGGACCCAGTCGTTGTAGAAAGCTTCGATGTCTGGTTCAAATTCATGGATCACCGGGTACCACGGTGTCGGGGCTTCGACGTCGTGCATGGTGCCGCAGGTGGGGCAGTAGTATTCGCGATACACCTGCCAGGTGGTGTCTGGGGCCATCAACGCCGGATAGACTTGTTCCATTGCTTCCTGTGTGTCGCGCACATACACCAGCGCTTCGAGCTTCCAGTTGTTGCGGTAGTCGCCGAATTCGTGGCCGCAACTGCATTTGGTGACCCACTGTTTGGTGGTCTTGTTCTGGGCGATGTATAGATGCAGGCTGATCGGCAGGATGATCTTGTCATCCCACGGCAGCTTCGCTTGCAGCGTATTGAGATACATGCGAAAGCGGTCGTCGTCCTTGGGCATCGACAGCATGCGCATCGTGGTGTCCCAGTCCAGTTTGCCTTCGACCAGGTAGTTCACTTGTTCTTGTGTGTAGACAGACATTATTCATCTCCAGTGTGGGAAGCTGACCGGACCGGGATGGTCTCCGGGTCCGGCGTGCAAGCAGTTATTGACTACGTCAAACCATTATTCTTCGACCAGCACGACCGTGCGGACGTCCGGCAATTTGGACAGGTCCATCCGGTGCTTGGAACCGAATGAAGGCACGCCCAGCTCGGACTCGGGCAAGTCCCAATCGGCCGGCAAGTTCCAGAAGGTCTTGAACTCTTCCTTGAACTTGGCGCTCAGATCAAAACTGGTTGCAAACATGTGACGCACCTGAACCGATGCTGTCTTGGTGACGATGCGTTCACGCTCCTGTTTCATCCAGTCCCTGGTCGGCATCGCTCTGGCAATGCGTTCCTTGCGCACTTGCTGTCGACGTGCCGTCGTACCGGCGACATCGACGCTCCAGATGCCGTCGCTGTCCTGTGCGATCACCACGCCGTAGACCTTTTCTGCGAACTCGGGCAGCACGAAGCGGCTGTTGAGATCGGTTTCCACATTGGCGCAGTCACGATCAAGCGGATCGCCAAAACCCGGGCCGCCGCGCAGGTAGTTCAGATAGAGATCATGGTTCTCGAAGATGGCTTCGGTCGTGGTGCATTGCTTGTCCCGCTTGATCTTGGCATCGGCACCGAGGTGTTTCTCGTACTGCGCGTCGGCCGGATTGCGGTCGGCGCCCAGCGGCAGTGACAGGCCGTCGCGGATGCGTGCTTCGAGGTCGGTCTTGTGTGCCTGAAAACGGTAGCCGGTGGCCGACGGATAGCCGCCCATCAAACCCCAGTCGCTGTTCATGTAGCCATTGCCCGAGAAAAACATGGTCCAGTCCTGCGCCTTCCAGACCATGCGCAGGGTCTCGAAGCCGCAACCACCGCGAAACTTGCCGTAGCCGCCGGAGTTGGATTTGACATTGCGTCCCAGGTACAGCATCGGCTCGGCCAGTTCCCAGATCTCGATGTCGCCCATGTCGCCTTCGGGATTCCACACCGCCGCATTGTGATTCAAGCCATCCTTGACGGCGCAGGCACCGGTGCCGCAGGCCGCGGTCTCGAAGCTGTTGACCGCATGTACTTCGCCATCCTGATTGATGCCGCCGCCTTGCAGCCAGTTGCAGGCATTGGCATTGCCGGCATTGACTTCTTCCAGATAGCCGCGTGCAAAGTAGGACTGGCTCATGCCGCGCCAGACGCCGCTCCAGGCCGAGACCAGGAAATGCCAGGCGTTGGCATGCGCGGTACGGCGGTCATCCGGATTCATCCACGTGCCTTTGGGGATCTTGAATTGGGTCGCGTAGTAAGCCCCGTCATTGATGCGCGCGGTCGGCACCAGTGTCTGCGTGAGCATGACCCAGATGCCGCTGGTGAACGCGACATGGTTGGCGTTGTAGGCATGCCAGCCCCAGCGACTGGCCCCTTCAAAATTGAGCTTCCAGCTGGCATCGGGACGGATGGTCATTTCACACGGCGCATGCATGATGCTGTTGAGCTTGCCGAACTCGGAAGCGAGGCTCATGTCCGGATGGTCATACGGCACGTCAACAAAAGATACCCGGCGGTAGACGCCAGGAACCGTCATGGCCTTGAGCCGCAACTGCAAACCGCGCCGGCCTTCCTCGATGATTTCATCGGCAAACTTGAGGTAGTTGTCGACCCCTTCGACCGCGAGCACTTCTTCGACCAGCTTGCGCACCATGTGGCAACCGGCGATCCGGGTACGTTCATCCAGAATCCAGTACTTGGGCGTGCGTACGTTGCGCTGGCTTTCGTGCAGCCAATCCCGCAGCGGCACATCGTTCGCGCCAGTCTTGCGGCAAGTGATCTGCAAGCCGTCACCGAAGCGCGAGACCTGACCACTCGACATCGATCCCGGCGTCATGGCGCCCAGATCAATCACGTGCGTGACGCCGCCGACCCAGCCGACCAGATTGCCTTCCCAGAAAATCGGCACGATGGTGGCGATGTCACACGGATGCACATTCCCGATCGAACAATCGTTGTTGGTGAACATGTCGCCGGGGTTGACGCCCGGATTGACTTCCCAGGCATTTTCGATCATGTACTTGATCGCTGCGCCCATGGTACCGACGTGGATGATGATGCCGGTCGACGTCAGGATGCAATCGCCGGCGGCATTGTAGAGCGTGAAGCAGAGCTCGCCTTCCTGCTCGACGATCGGCGAGGCGGCGATTTTCTTGGCGGTTTCGCGGGCATGGACCAAGCCACCGCGGATTCTTGAAAACAGCTTTTCGTACGTGATCGGGTCGGCTTCCTTGAAGGCCAGGGTTTCCAGTCCGTTATAAAAGCCGGTCTCTTTGGTGCGTGCGAGCATCGCATCGCGGTGCTGCTTGAGGGTTTTGCCATTGCCCAGTAAATCGGGCATGCCCATTTCTTTGGCGGACATCTTGTTCATGAACGGTCTCCTTTTTTAACTTCCTTGAGGTGAAACAAGCGGTGCGTATCGCACCAGGTTTCAAAGCCCAGCGGCACGATAAATGTCGTCGACGGTGACTCGACAATCGCCGGGCCGACCACGCGGTTGCCGGCCTTGAGCGCTTCCATCGACCAGATTTGCGCGTCTTCCCATTTCTTGTGGCGATAAAAAGGGCGGCTGCCGATGCGCGCTTCCGGCGAGGGCACCGGACCGGCATCGGCTTCTTCCGGCAATTCCGGTTTGGAAGAAACCACGCTGCCGCGCATGATCGCGCCGGTCACACCGAAGCCGAGTTCCGGCGAACTGGCCGAGGCTGCGTAGGTGCGGGCATAGGTGTCGTCGAATACCTGGATCATTTTTTCCCAGTCGGCGACGGTGGTGGCGCTGGTCACTGGCGAATTGATTTCGAGGTCATTCAACTGGCCCATGAACTGCATCCGGTAACCGGGCAGCAGCAGCACCTCTTCCGGCTTGAAGCCGTTGAGGACGAATTGCTCGACGACCTTGCTGGCCAGTTCGTTCCACGCTTCGGTCAATGTCTCGCATGCCTGGATTTTGTCGGCATCGGTGGCCTTCGGGCCGATGCTGATATCGACACTCTTGTCGTAGCGGTATTCGTATTCGGCGCAGGCGCAACCGAAGGCCGAAAATCCCGCTGCCCAGGCCGGCACGATGACATCCTTGAAGCCCAATCCTTCGGTGTAGCCGTAGGTATGCACCGGACCGGCACCACCGTAAGAAAAGCAGACAAAGTCCTGCGGGCTGTATCCCTTGGCACTGATCACCGAGCGCATGTATTCGCGCAAATTCAGGTCGAGCAATTCGATGACACCGGCGGCGGCATCTTCGACCGAGAGGCCGAGCGGGTCAGCCACCTGCAGCTTGATGTATTTACGGGCGCGCTCGACGTCGAGCTTGATCGCCCCGCCCAGAAAATTATCCGGATTCAGATAGCCCAGCACGACATGGCAATCCGAGACCGACACGGTATCGAGACCACTTTCGGGCCAGCACATGCCGACGCGGTAACCGGCGCTGTCCGGGCCGAGCTTGATGGCTTTGCTGTACGGATCGATACGAATGAAACTGCCAGCCCCGGCCCCGACCGAATCCATCGCCACCAGCGGTAGCGACAGCAGCAGGCGTGCCATGTCCGGATCGGACTGGATCGCAAAATTGCCTTTGGTGATGATGGCCATGTCAAAGCTGGTGCCGCCGATATCGCTGCAGGCGATATTGTCGTAGCCCAGTTTCTGCCCGAGGAACTTGGACCCGACCACGCCACCGATTGGACCCGAGACGATGGTGCGGGCCAGTTCCTTGGCGCGCCAGCCGATGGTGCCGCCATGGGTTGCCATGACGCGCAGATCGAACTTGGCACCGTGTTTCTTGAAGCGATCGCTGACTTTCTTGAGGGTCTCGCGCGACGGCTCGGCCGCATACGCTTCCAGGATGGTGGTGTTGGTGCGATGACTTTCCTTGCGCGACGGATAGTAATCAGCGGTCGCAAAGACCGGGATATTGACGCCCATCTTCACCAGTTCGTCACGGCAGATATCGCGAGCACGCAATTCACTCTGCGGATTTTTATGCGATTGCAGCAGGCTGATGACGATCGCCTTCGAGCCGCGCGCCACCAGCTCGCGACTGGCCACGCGCACCTCTTCTTCACGCAGCGCAATGACGACCTGGCCCTGGACATCGGTGCGTTCGGTCACGCCACGGGTACGCGAGAGCGGCACCAGCGGTTCATCGTAATGGTGGCAATTCAAATGGATGCGTTCTTCCAGTGCATAGCCGAGATAGCTTTGCGCGGCCCGTCCCATCGAATGCACGTCTTCAAAACCGCGGTTGCACATCAGCCCCACATCGAGCCCTTTGCGCTGCACGACGCGGTTCAGCATTGCGGTGCCGGAATAGACGCAGGTGAGTAATTCAGGGAAGACATCGTCGACCTGGCGCTGCCATTCGGCCAGCGCGTCGACGGATGATTCATAGATGGCCTGGGATTCGTCGCCGGGATTGCTTTGAGCTTTGCCGACCACGAATGAGCCATCTTCTCTGACAAAAAACGTGTCGGTCATCGTGCCGCCGGCATCGATGCCCATCACCTGTACGGGTGAATGTTGCGTTTGCATATGCGTCTCCTCTATGGATGAATGTCAAGACGCTGCTACCAGCCTCGGTGCAGCGTAGACAATGCACCGCAAGGACCATGCCCGTGCCGGCCAGACCGCTGAAAAAACCGGTTGCTCTGCTATGGCGCGCAGGCAAAAATGCACATCGATCCGACATGCTTCACGGACGAATCGGCCGTTCGATTTCCGGCCGGTCGGTCTGTCGGTGTCCGGTTTCCGGACGCCTGCAGGCCGGATGAAAATGCCGGTAGGACGATGGCGTCCGGAATAGGCGTGTATGCTAAAAAAAATCTATAACAATAACGATGCAGCGACCGGTTCAATGAGCAGCATACCGGCACGGCAGCAACCCCAGCTGGAGACAAGACCATGCCGAACAAACAGCGCCTGTTCAATCCGCCCAACGACCGCAGCATCATGGCGGCGTGGAATGATTTTCTGACCGGGCACGTGCCACCGGTCAATGCATTGCGACGATTGATTGATGACTCCTGGCGTCGCTGCCTCGATGTCAAGGTCGATCCGTCGCGGGTGCAAGCACCGGCCGCGCTGTCAGCCGATGCGCTCGACGGCTTGCAGCAGCAGCACCGCGAATTGCTCAATGCCGGCCAACAGGTCATGGCGATGGCCCGCGACCTGCTGGCAGAAACCGGGACCATCATGATCCTGACCGATCCGCAAGGAATGATCCTGAGCGTCGAAGGCGACCCGCGCGCCCTGAGCGCCGCAGAAGAAATCCGCCTGAGCGCCGGTAGCAGCTGGGATGAATCCATTTGCGGCACCAATGCGATCGGCACCGCCTTGTCAGTTGGCCAGCCGGTGCAGATTCATGCGTCCGAACATTTTTGCGCAGGCATCAAGGACTGGACGTGTTCAGCAACCGTGATCCGCGATCCCTACGACGGCCGTATCCTCGGCGCGATTGATGTCTCCGGGCTGGGCAAGACCTTCAGCCCCCACTGCCTGGCGCTGGCGGTGACGACTGCCGGACGGATTGAAAGCCAACTCGCCAAACAGGAGATGGACGTGCGCTACCATCTGCTCGAGCGCAGCATGGCAAAGATGTCCAGCCTGCATGACGGCGTGATCATCTGCGACCGGCGCGGCTTTCCGATCAAGGCCAACGGCTGCGCTGCGCAAGCCTTGCTCGCACGCGGTATCGCGTTCGACTTGAAAAGCACTGGCCCGATCGCGACATTGAATCTGGGACTTTTTTCATCGACGGCGGGCGCGGTGGCGCCGGCTTGGCTGCGCGACGATTGGCTGGAAGCGGTCGTTGTCGGCGGTGAGCGGATCGGTACCTTACTGACGATACCGGCGTTGCCAGCCCGGCCATTGTCAACACGGTCGCCAGCGTTCACCAAGGTCGTCGCCGAGGCGGATCATCATCAGGACTTCACGGGCATCGTTGGTGACAGCGCGCCCTTGTTGCGCGCGATCAGCAAGGCACGGTTGCTGGCCAAAACCAATGTGCCGGTGCTGTTGCTGGGCGAGACCGGCGTTGGAAAGGAAAATTTTTCGCAAGGCATACACCGCGCCGGACACCCTGGCACACAGCCGTTTGTCGCGCTCAATTGCGGTGGTCTGTCCAAGGACTTGCTGGCCAGCGAACTGTTCGGCCATACCGAGGGCGCGTTCACCGGATCGCGTCGTGGCGGCATGGCAGGCAAGATCGAAGCCGCCAATGGTGGCACGCTGTTTCTCGATGAAATCGGGGAGATGCCACTGGAGTTGCAGCCGCATTTTTTGCGCGTGCTCGAAGAAGGCGAGATCTACCGCATCGGTGAGACGGTGCCGAGAAAGATCAGCTTCAAGCTGATCTCGGCCACCAACCGCGACCTGCACGAAGAAGTCACGCAAGGGCGTTTTCGGATGGATCTTTTTTATCGGGTATCGGTCACCAGCATCCGCATTCCTCCGCTGCGCGAGCGGCGTGGTGATATCGCCGCGCTGGCAGCGCATTTTCTGCGTCAGTTCGCCGAGCGTTATGGCATGGGTGCCAAGGACATCGGCGCGGACGTCCTCGAGGCGCTGGAGCAGCACCCGTGGCCGGGCAATGTACGTGAACTGCGTAACGCCATCGAAAGCATGTTTCTGATGGCCGGCACGGCCTCCGCGCTGCAACTCGATGCGCTACCGGAGGCGATCGCACCGGCGTTGGCCGCGCGTCCGCTGTCGGCGGATGCTGGCCGGGGCAAGCTCGAAGGCGCGGAACTGGCTTCGATCCGCGCCACGCTGGCAGCGGACCACGGCAACCTGACGCAAGTGGCCAGGCATCTTGGCATCGCAAAGAGCACGCTGTATGTCAAGCTCAAGAAATACGGACTGGATCAGGATGTGGACGGAGCGAGAAGCACGATCAGTGTGTGATCGTGCCCGGCATCCGCTGATCCCTATTTTTTCTCCATCCCCGCCAACACACAGCGCATCATCCCCAGCGCCAGTTCTTCTTCGCCAATGAGCACCTTGCCGACCTGTTCCTTGCGCAGCAGTTCGGCTTCCGCGACGTTGTGGGTGCGCACGATGCACTCGATCGACGGGTTGAGCATGCGCGCGGTTTCGATCATCTTGCGGACATGGAAGGTGTCCGGCGTCGCGATGACCAGAAAGCGGGCGCGCGCAATGTGGGCCTGAATCAGCACGGCGGAGTCGGCCGCATTGCCGGCGACGGCGGCAATACCCTGCTCGCGCAATAGCTCGACGATGTCGCGATTTTGTTCCGCCACCACGAAGTCGATGCGCTGTTCTGTCAGTTGACGGGCGAGGCGCCGGCCAACCCGGCCGTAACCCACCAGCACGACCTGGCCGGTCAGTTTGTGGCGCTCGGTCGTGACCGGTAATTCTGCCAGCGGGTCCATCGTGCGTTCCAGTTTGCGTGCCAGACTGGAGCGCTTGCGCAACCACTTTTGAACCGGCTCGATGGTGGTGAACAGCACCGGATTGAGTGCAATCGAGATGATGGCACCGGCCAGGATCAGGCTTTGTCCTTCTTGCGGCAACAAGCCCAGCGAGACACCGAGCGCCACCAGAATGAACGAGAACTCGCCGATCTGGGCCAGGCTGGCCGACACCGTCAGCGCAGTATTGAGCGGATAGCGCATGACCAGTACCAGTCCCAGCGCGACGATGGACTTGCCAAACATGATGATGGCGACCGTGACCACCACATGCCACGGGCTATGGATCAGCACCATCGGATCGAACAGCATCCCCACCGAGACAAAGAACAGCACCGAAAACGCATCACGCAGCGGCAAGGTTTCGGTGGCGGCGCGATGACTCAGTTCGGATTCGCGCAGCACCATGCCGGCAAAAAAAGCCCCCAGCGCAAACGACACGCCGAACAGCTTGGTCGCGCCAAAGGCGATGCCCACTGCCGCTGCGATCACGCACAAGGTGAACAGTTCCCGCGAGCCGGTCTTGGCCACTTGCCACAGGATCCAGGGAAAAACCCGGCGACCGACGACCAGCATGAAGACCAGAAAAGCGGCCACCAGTCCGAATGTCTTGGCCAGCGTTGGCCACAGTGCGCCAGCGTCCGGCGCAACATGCCCGCCGAGCGAACCGGACAAGGCGGGCAGCAAGACCAGCGCCAGCACCATCACCAGATCTTCGACCACCAGCCAGCCAATGGCGATGCGACCGTTGAACGATTCCAGCACGCCGCGATCTTCCAGCGCACGCAGCAGGACGACGGTGCTGGCCACCGACAAGGCCAGTCCAAACACCAGTCCGGCACCGAGGCTCCAGCCCCACAGGTGCGCGACGCCCATGCCCATCAGCGTCGCGACGGCGATCTGCAGGATCGCTCCGGGGATGGCGATGCCGCGCACTTCAAGCAGGTCGTTCATCGAGAAATGCAGACCAACACCAAACATCAGCAGCATCACGCCGATCTCGGCAAGTTGTCCGGCCAGCGCCACATCGGCCACGAAGCCGGGTGTCGCCGGTCCGATCATCATGCCGGCGACCAGGTAGCCAATCAGTGCCGGAAGTTTCAGGCGTACGGCAATCATGCCAAACACCAGTCCGAGGACGAGCGCGTAAGCGATGGTGGAAATGAGTGCGGTGTCGTGCGGCATGGGCGGGGTTCTTCCTGTGATCCGGTAAAAACCGAGGGTGTGACTGGTAACGACGGGCGCATTTAGTGGACAACGGGGTTGTCCGACGCGCCCGGAACGCCGACAGTATCGCACTGCCGTGCACGAGAGCCGGTATGAAAATTTAAAAAACTACCTGGTGGTATTTTTTTCTAGCGGCCATCCCGTCACTAATCCGGCGTTGAGATAAGACGATGCGTGCGCGGCCGATGGCTGCGGACCCAATGCCGGCAGCTCGCCCAGCAATGGCGCTCTGAGTCGTTCAACCAATGCAGCGATGTTCTCCGGCAGATAGTCCATGTCGGGTTCGATCAGGTTGGCGACCCAGCCGGCCAGGTGCAGGCCACGTGTGCGGATTGCTTCGGCCGTCAGCAGGGCGTGACTGAGACAGCCCAGTCGCATGCCGACTACCAGTATCACGGGCAGGCCCAGTTGCTGTGCCAGATCAGCGGTGTCGGCCACGTCGGACAAGGGCACGCAAAACCCGCCGACGCCTTCGACCACCACGGTCTCGGCGCTGGCCGCTAGCTGGTGATAACAATCGAGCAGATGCTCCATCGAAATCGTCACGCCCTCCCGGGCGGCGGCGATGTGCGGTGCCGCGGCAGCCTCAAGTATGTACGGGGCACGCAAGGCGGCCGGTAGCGACAGGTTGCCAGCGGCAGCGAGCTGTTCGACATCGTCATTGATGAGCCGGCCATCGACCAGGACGGCACCGGCGGCGACCGGCTTCATGCCGACCGCGCCCAGCCCGCCTTCAACCAGCAGATGCAGCAATGCGGCGCTGACCAGCGACTTGCCGACGCCGGTATCGGTGCCCGTGACGAAACACGCAAAGCGCGCGCTCATGCCTGCAACGCGTTGAGTGCCGCGACCAGGTCCGTGACGTCGGCGCGCGAGTGGCTGGCCGACAGCGTGATCCGCAGCCGTCCGGTGCCGACCGGCACCGTCGGTGGCCGGATCGCACCGACCCAGTACCCTTGTTCGTACAGGCGGGCGGCGGCGTTCATCGTGTCGTCATTGCTGCCAATGATGACTGGTTGTATCGGCGTTTCCGATAGCAGGCAATGCCAGTGCTGCAGTTGCAATTGACTGCGGAAGGTGCTGATCAGATTGCCCAGATGGGTGCGCCGTTGTGCGCCCTCGGCGCTATCGATGAGGTCGATACTGGCCAGTAGTGCATGCGCCAGCGCCGGTGGTGTTGCCGTGCTGTAGATGTACGGTCGGGCGCGCTGCAGCAGCCATTCAATGACGCTCTCGTGAGCCGCAATGAAGGCACCACCGACTCCGGCTGCCTTGCCTAACGTCCCCATGTAAATCAGCCGTTGCGAACGGATGCCCGCCTGTTCGAGCGCACCGCGGCCATGCTGGCCCAGCACGCCAAAGCCGTGCGCATCGTCGACCAGCAACCAGGCATCATGCTGTTCGCACAGCGCCAGCAAGTCGGCCAGCGGGGCCAGGTCGCCATCCATGCTGAAGACGCTGTCCGTCACGACCATCTTGCCGGGGCTGCGACTGGCGGCCAGCATCAATGCCAGCTGGTCGACGGCGCCATGCGGATACACCTGCACGCTGGCACGCGACAGGCGCGCACCATCGATCAATGATGCGTGATTCAATTGTTCGCAAAACAAATCGGTATCGCGATCGGTCATCGCCGACAGCACGGCCAGATTGGCCATGTAGCCGGTGCAGAAAGTGAGCGTGCGTACTGCCTCGATATCGGGTGCCATGAATTCGGCCAGCCGGTCTTCGAGCAGCGCGTGCGCCCGCGAATGACCGCTGATCAGATGTGACGCGCCGCTGCCTGCGCCGTAGCGGCTGGCTCCTTCGCGCAGGGCGGCGATGATCTGCGGATGGGAAGCCAGGCCGAGGTAGTCATTGCTGCAGAAGGCCAGTTTGGTCTTGCCATCAACCTGCACCTGCGGCGCACAGGGCGACTCGGTGATGCGGCGGCGGCGGCGCAGACCGCGGGCGTCGAGCTGTTTGAGCTTCTGTTGCAGGGACGTGATCAGATGCGTGGTCATGGCTGTCCCGCTCCCGCTTTCGCTCCCGCTTTCGCTCCTTGCATTACCTGTTCAAAGACGGCTTGCGTGCGGCTGGCCAGCAGATCGATTTCCGCGTTATCGAGGATATACGGCGGCATCAGATAGACCGTCTTGCCGATCGGGCGCAGCAATAATTCATGCTCCAGCGCCGCGCTGAAAAACCGTCTGGAAAAATCGCCCGCCGATAAATCCGTGACCGCATCGAAGGCCCAGATCATGCCGCGCTGACGGAAATGGCTGACCTGCGGATGGGCTGCCAGCGGTGCCAGTGCGGCAGTCAGGCGCGCGGCGCGGCGTCGATTGGCAACGATCACACGATCATCCTGAAAAATCGCCAGCGTCGCCAGTGCCGCGCGACAGGCTAGCGGATTGCCGGTGTACGAATGCGAATGCAGGAAGCCGCGCGCCATCGCCGGATCATAAAACTGCTCGAAAATCTCGTCACGCGTCATGACCACCGAGAGCGGCAGGTAACCACCACTGATGCCTTTCGACAGACATAAAAAATCCGGCCAGATAGCGGCCTGTTCGCAGGCAAAGAAGGTGCCGGTACGACCGCAGCCGACCGCAATTTCATCGGCGATCAGGTGGACTTCGTACTGGTCGCACAAGGCCCGTATTGTTTGCAGGTAGACCGGGTCATGCATGGCCATGCCGGTGGCACATTGCACTAACGGTTCGACGATGAGCGCGCAAATATGCTCGCCGCGCTGTTGCAGCAAGTGTTCGAATGCCGCCGCCGCAGCCAGCGCGACGTCGGCGGCGCTCTGGCCGGGTTCGGCCTGGCGCGCATCGGGACTGGGGATGACGTGGACTTGCTGCAGCATCGGCCCGTAGGCGGTACGAAACAGCGGGACGTCGGTGACCGCCAGCGCGCCGATGGTTTCGCCGTGATAGCTGCCAGCCAGGCAAACGAACTCGCGCTTGGCGGTGCGTCCGCGATTTTGCCAGTAATGGAAGGACATCTTGAGCGCGATCTCGACCGCCGAAGCGCCGTCGGAAGCGTAAAAGCAGTGGCCCAGCCGGTTGCCGGTCAGTGCCGACAGTTGCTCCGACAGCGCCACCACCGGTTCATGCGTGAAGCCAGCCAGCATCACATGTTCGAGTTCATCGAGTTGCAGTTTGAGTGCCGTGTTGATGCGCGCATTGGCGTGACCGAACAGATTGACCCACCAGGAACTGATCCCGTCGAGATAGCGCTTGCCCTCCATGTCAATGAGCCAGGCACCGCGACCACGGCTGATCGGAATGAGCGGCATCGCATCAAGATGCTGCATCTGGGTACAGGGGTGCCAGACGCTGTGACGGCTGCGGCTGACCCAGTCAGTGGGTGGGAAAGAGGGAGTCTTTGTGGCGAAAGGGATCAATGAGAGTGCTCCATGCGTTACTCCGTTCTGCGAAAAGGCTAAAAGTGTACGTTCGCCGTGACAACGGAAGAGCCAGATGTGGTGATTACTTGAGAAATATCAACCCTGGAAGTCTTTTCGCGACGCATCGTCGCCATGATTTTGATGTCTTGATGATTGAGAATATTTCGGCGTTGCATTGCAAATTGGATGTAATTAAATCAATGCTTTGTGAGTTAAAAAAGCCGTGCCACAATGCACGCGCCATTGATGGCCGGCACGCGAAAGACACGATGAACCTTCTTGAGAATCAGACTGGGGAAAGCAATACATTGCATCCCGACCTGCGGCAACGCATGCTGCAACTGCTGTCGTCCTGCGCTGACCTGATTGCCCAGTCCTCCAGCGAGCACCAGTTGCTCAACGGTTTCAGTGCCTTGATGACCGCGACCGGAGGGTACCGTTTTTGCTGGATCGGCCAGGCGATGGAGGATGATTCCCTCACGATCCATCCGATTGCCCAGTCCGGTGGCGAGCACTATCTGGTCGGCATCGAAACCAGCTGGTCGTCGCAATCCCCCTTCGGTAACGGTCCGGCCGGCGAAGTGGTGCGCACCGGTCAGGTCGTCGAATGCGCCGACATGTGTGCCGACGAGCGTTTGCAGGCCTGGCGTGATGCGATCATCCGCGTCGGATTGAACTCGATGATCTGCCTGCCGCTCACTGATACCGACCACACTTTTGGTGTGCTGGTCCTGTACCGTGAATGTTCCGGCGGCTTGCCTGCCGCCGAAGTGAACCTGCTGCAGCAACTGGCACGCCAGTTGGCGGTGGCACTGCTGGGCTTGCGTTCCCGCGCCGATCACAGCGATACCGCATCGGTGATGCTGAAAACCGCAACGGCGCTATCGTCGAGCCATGGTGCCGAATTCCTCTCGCGACTGGTTGCCAGCGTGACGGACGCGCTCGGCGCGGACGCCGGATACATTGCCCGCAATCTGCCAGGTCAGGCGGGCGGGTTGCGCCTGCTGGCCGGGGTGAGCGATGGCCGGCGTACGGCGCTCCGCGATTTTCCGCTGGCCGGTTCGCCTTGCGAAAATATGCTCACGCAGCAAGCCTGGATGATTTGCGACCGGGTTGCCAGTCGCTATCCGCAGGCACCATTCTTGAATGAGCTCGGTGCGCAGGCCTACGCGGCAGCGCGGCTCGATGATTTTGATGGCCAGCCGCTCGGGGTCATTTTCGTGCTGTTCCGCCAGCCACTGCTGCGCACGACAGTGATCCGTTCAACGCTGCAAATTTTTGCGATCCGGGCAGCCGGCGAAATCGAACGGCAGGAAGCCGATACCAAGCTGGCCGATCATGTCTCGCTGCTCGACAAGGCGCATGACGCGATCATCGTGCGTGATATCGATCAGCGCGTGCAGTTCTGGAATGCCGGCGCGCAGCGGCTGTATGGCTGGAGCGCAGACGAAGCGCGTGGCAAGCCCTTGCCAGAATCGTTGCTGTCCTTGTCCGACATGGAGCGTATCCAGTGCCAGCTGCGCGAGAGCGGCGAATGGATAGGCACGCTGCATCAGCGTCGCAAGGATGGCAGCGTGGTACTGGTCGAAGGGCACTGGTCGATGGCGCGCGACAGCAACAACCAGCCCAAGTCGCTGCTGGCCATCGATACCGACATCACCGAGCGCACGGCCAACGAAGCCGAAATCCAGCATCTGGCGTTTTACGACAGCCTGACCGGCTTGCCCAACCGGCTGCTGCTGCTCGACCGTTTGCAGCAAGTGCAGGGCAGCCGGATGCGGGCCCATCATGCCGGCGCATTGCTGTTCATCGACCTCGATAATTTCAAGACGCTCAACGATACGCTCGGACATGACATGGGCGACCTGCTGTTGCAGCAGGTCGCCCGTCGGCTGAGCAGTTGCGTGCGCGCCGAGGACACCGTGGGCCGGCTGGGTGGTGATGAATTTGTCGTGATGCTGGTTGATCTTGACGACAGTCCGGGCGCGGCAGCCAGCCATGCCGCCGCCGTCAGTGAAAAAATCCTGCACGTGCTGCGCCAGCCCTACCTGATCGCCGGTTGCAGCTATCACTCGACGGCCAGTATCGGCGTCACGCTATTCGGCCCCGAAGACACCATCGTCACGGATCTGCTCAAGCGCGCCGATATGGCGATGTACCAGGCCAAGGCGGCCGGGCGCGATACGCAGCGCTTTTTTGTGCCGTCGATGCAGGTTGCCGTGTCGGCGCGGGCGCTGCTCGAAAGCCAGTTGCGGCAGGCTTCACCGAACCACGAATTCGTTCTGCATTATCAGGCGCAGGTGCGCGGCGACGGCCGACTGTCCGGCGTCGAGGCACTGATCCGCTGGCAGCATCCGACCCGTGGGTTGTTATGGCCGGCGGACTTCATCGGACTGGCAGAGGACAGCGGCCTGATTCTGCCGCTCGGTCGCTGGGTTCTGGCGGCGGGTTGCCGGCAGCTGGCGCAATGGCAGTCGCAGCCGCAGACCGCTGATTTGCACCTGGCGATTAATGTCAGTGCACGCCAGTTCCGTCATCCGCAATTCACCGATGACGTCATCGCGGCAATCAAGCAATCCGGAGTCGATCCGCGTCAGCTCAAACTGGAAATGACCGAAAGCGTGCTGTTCGACGACATCGAGGAAAGCAGTGCGCGGATGCTGGAACTGCGCAAGCTGGGGGTCGGCTTTTCGCTTGACGATTTCGGTACCGGCTATTCGTCGCTGTCGTACCTCAAAATGCTGCCGATCAACCAGCTCAAGATCGACCAGTCCTTCGTGCGCGATATTCAGACCAACAAGGGCGATGCAGCGATCGCCCGCACCATCGTCAGTCTGGCGGACAGTTTTGGTCTGGAGGTCATTGCCGAAGGGGTCGAAAATGCCGGGCAGCGCGCCTGTCTGGCAACGCTGGGCTGCCACTCCTGTCAGGGATATCTGTTCAACCGGCCGATGCCGGCTGCGGAGTTTGAAGCCTTGCTGACACAGGCGTTTCCGTTTGAGAGCGTGGCCAAGGCCTGAGACGGGAGCGGTGTCGGTTGATCGGTTGATCGGTTAATGGGATTGGGTGCGTTGTTTGGTGGTCGGTGCAATGCCCTTCGGTTATTGCACCCTACGGCGAAATGATCGCCAATCCGTTGTAACGGGCGGGGCCATGACCGACGGGTAGCACACCTTACCGTCGCGTCTTACTGGCCCTTGCAGATGATGGTGGTCACGTATTCGCCTGCGCGGGTTTTGCGTGCCTCGGTCCAGTCAACGACTTGCTGTGCGAGTGCCATCGTCATGACGGAGGCTTTGTCCTTGTTACGGATGAACGAGACGCCTTCAAACTGGCCAGTTTTGCCGATCATTGCTTTGGCATAGACTGGGACGTCTTTTTCGTCGGGGTTGGCCTTGCGCTGGCGGACTTGGTAACGCTGGTCGAGATCTTCCATGGAATGCTCATGCAGGAATTGAAAACACGAAGGATACAAGACATGCAGGTTGAACTCTACTACTGGCCCGACATTCAGGGTCGCGGCGAATTCATCCGGCTCGCACTCGAAGCCGCCGGTGCTGATTACGTTGATGTGGCACGCGGCGAGGAGGGCATGACGCAGTTGCTTGATGCCTTGCAAAGTACGGCGATCACGCATCCGCCCTTTGCGCCGCCATTCATCAAGCTTGATGGCGCGGTCATCGCGCAGGTTGCGGGTATCCTGCATGCGCTCGGACCGCGACTGCAACTGGTTCCGTCCGATGAGGCGGGCCGGGCCTGGGTCCATCAGTGCCAGTTGACGATTGCCGATCTGGTTGGCGAAGTGCATGATACCCATCATCCGGTCGGCGGCAGCGCGTATTACGAAGACCAGAAACCGGAGGCGCTGCGCCGGTCAACCGAATTTCGCCGCGAACGCCTGACGAAATTCCTGCATTACTTTGAGAGCATCCTCGAGCGCAATCCGGCTGGTGATGATTATCTGGTGGGCGCGGCATTGACTTATGCTGACTTGTCGATGTTCCAGATGCTGGGCGGGTTGGGTTATTCGTTTCCGAAGGCGATGGCGCGGGTCGGGGCTGAGGTGCCGCGCTTGCTGGCGTTGCAGCAGCGCGTGGCGCATGTGCCGAATGTGGCGCGCTATCTGCAGTCGACGAGACGGTTGGCTTTTAATAATGATGATATTTGGCGGCATTACCCGGAGCTTGATGATTAAAGTAGGGTGTGACAGTCGTAGGGTGCAATAACCGAAGGGCATTGCACCAAATGCACTCACTGCGGTATTCGTAGGGTGCAATAACCGAAGGGCATTGCACCGAATGCACCGTCTGCGGCAATTGAAACCGCTGATGCTCCGCCACGACCAAGCCGGGGGCGGCCCGGCAGCCGGTCACTTCTTTTTGCTTCGCCAAAAAGAAGTAACCAAGAAAAAGGCGACCGCGAAGCGGCTGCCCTGCGGGTTCCCAAAAGCCGGAGCCAGTCAGGGGGAAGGTCGCAAACTCGCTTCGCTCAGACATGCGCCCTTCTGATCCCCTGCCTGACTCCGGCTTTTGGCAGCTGCTTCAATGCGGGGCAGGTCAAAGTCAAAGTCAAAGTCAACAGCAACAGCAACAGCAACAGCAACAGCAACAGCAACAGCAACAGCAACAGCAACAGCAACAGCAACAGCAACAGCTCCATCAAAACCGTAATGCAAGCCTGCAAAAACATCGATTGATTTTTTCCACTGCTCGATTACCGAACTCGGACATTGCATGACAACTGCACCACCTGACCACAATCAAGCCCTCGATGCCTGGATCGACCAGCACTTCGACGACGAGGTCCGCTTCCTGCAAGAATTGGTGCGCGTTCCGACTGATACGCCGCCTGGCGATAACGCGCCGCATGCCGAGCATACCGCCCGTCTGTTGCAGGGTTTTGGTTTTGAGGTCGAGCAGTTTCCGTTGCCGCAGGCTGAGGTTGTCGCTTGTGGCATGACTTCGATTACCAACCTGATCGTGCGGCGTCGATATGGCGATGGCAAGACCGTCGCGCTTAATGCGCATGGCGACGTGGTGCCGCCGGGTGAGGGTTGGACGGTTGGGCCGTACAACGGCACCGTCATCGACGGTAAGCTGTACGGTCGCGCGGCGGCGGTCAGCAAGAGTGATTTCGCCAGTTATACGTTTGCGCTGCGAGCGCTTGATGCGCTGGGTGTTGCGTTCAAGGGCAGCGTCGAACTGCACTTTACTTACGACGAAGAATTCGGCGGCGAACTCGGTCCCGGTTATCTGCTGCGTCACCAGCTGACCCGCCCCGATTACCTGATCGCCGCCGGTTTCAGCTATCAGGTCATCAATGCGCACAACGGTTGCCTGCAGATGGAAGTGACCGTGCACGGCAAGATGGCGCATGCGGCGATTCCTGATTCCGGCATCGATGCGCTGCAAGGCGCGACTGCGATTCTCACGGCGCTGTATGCGCAGAACCGTCACTACAAGACGATCACTTCTGCCGTTGCCGGTATCACCCATCCGTACCTCAATGTCGGCCGCATCGAAGGCGGCACCAATACCAATGTCGTGCCGGGCAAGGTCGTGTTCAAGCTCGATCGCCGCATGATCCCGGAAGAAAATCCGGTCGAGGTCGAAGCGGAGGTGCGGCGCGTGATCGCTGAAGCCGCCGCGTCGGTGGCCGGTATCCACGTCGACATCAAACGCTTGCTGCTGGCCGAAGCATGGCAGCCGCAAACCGGCAATGCTGCATTGGTTGATGCGTTGCAGCGGCATGGCGAAGCAGTATTTGGTGAACCGATTCCAACCTCGGGGACGCCGCTCTACACGGATGTCCGGCTCTATGGTGCCTACGGTATCCCGGCTGCGATTTATGGCGCAGGGCCGCGTACGGTGCTGGAGTCGAATGCCAAGCGGGCTGACGAACATCTCGATCTGAACGACTTGCGCCGCGCCACCAAGGTCATTGCACGGACGCTGGCGGAGTTGCTGGGCTAGCCGCTGGGCGGGATGGGGCAGGGTTGTCTTTTTACGGTGACTGCGCAGACACCTGCCTTGGCTCATTGGCCATCACTCCGCTATAGTTTGCCCCCCGAGTAACTCGCATCGAATCGCGCCCTGATGTTTTTCCAACCCGACCGTCTGCATTTTTTTCGTCCGCTGGCCAGCAAGCATCGCGCCATCCTCGTCGATTGCGTGCACGCGTTGTACGAACGGCTGCATGGTCCCAGCGCCGACTACGCCCAGAATCTGACACGCGAATCGCTGCGTGACTTGCTGCTGCCGGTGGTGCAGCAAGCTCGTCTTGCTCTGGCACCGGATGACGAAGCGCCGCCCGACCTCGACTTTAGCCTGAGCACCGACAGCGATGACGTGCAAAGTACTGCCGCCGTGATCCGCGCGCTGGAGCGCGATGGCTGGCTGGAAAAGTTTGGCGACCGGGCCGGACTGGTGTCGGCCTATCGCTTCACCCGCCCCGGCAAACTGTTCGCCGAAGCGTTCTGGACGCTGGATCGTCGCAGCGCCCGCACACGCCAGCGCAATGTGCGCAGTTGCCGCAATGCGCTTGATGCCGCGTTGCGTAATCTTGATGCGTATGATCTGGTGGATGCGTATGACTACGCTGAAAAAGTCATCAGCGACCTGTCCGAGAATGTCGATTATTTTCAGGAACTGGTGCGCCGGCTGATGCAGGAAGCGGCCGAGACACCGTGGGATGGCTTCATGGAATTCCTGCAGCGTTTCGAGACCGAATTCAAGAAGCAGCTCACCGCTGACAGCGTCGAACGCCATCGCCAAGTGATCCGCGACCAGCTCCAGCGCTTGCAGCAACTGCCACCCGATCAGCACCGCAAACTCGAAGCGCAATTGAATGATATTGCCCGCTGGGCCAGTCAGGAACGGGTCGGTACCTCGACCCTGGACTGGCTGCTCGAGCGCATCGAAGAAATCGTCGAAGCAGCCTGCACTACCAAGCATCCCGAACTGATCAAGGCGATGAGCGTCTACATGCAACGCGCCGCAGCGATCGTGCAGCAGGCAGTGATGCTGCGCGGCGGTCAGCGCAAGCAGGCTTACAGCATTGCCATTACACGGACTGCAGCGCTGGCACCGGCGGCGCAGCAGGTCTTCCTCGAACAGCTCGGACTGGCGATCGCGCCGGCTGCGCTGCGCCTGCTCGATCCGGCTGCGTTCAAGTTGCGCGGTGCCTCGCAGCGCCGGCGTGCGTTGACCGTGACTGCGCAACCGCGCATCAGCGAGGCAGCGCGGCGAGAGGCGGCGATGGTGCGTGCCGAAGCCGATGCGTTTGCCTTGTCGAACGACGACGTGGTCAGTCGCATCCGCGCCGAACTGCAATTGCGCGACCGGCCGATCCGGCTCTCGACGCTGCCGGCCACCACGGCCACCGAAATCCTCAACAACATGCAACTGGTCGAAGCAGTGCGCTCTGCACGCGATCCGGCCCTGCGCGTGACCAAACTGCCGGCCAAATTAGTGAACGCCTTTTATGCCGGCGATGACTACCAGATCGAGATTACCCAATGACGCTGACCGTCACCCTGAACACCACCCTCAATGAGGCGCTGGCGCTGCACCACCTCGACGCCGAACGCTTTCGCGACATCGTCGGTCGGCTCTATGCCGCCGGCATCATCGTGCGCGATGAAGACGGTGTCGAGCAGCGTCTGTACGACGACATGCGCCGCATCGAAGTGCTGCTGCATGATTACTTCGGACTGGCCGGATTCCGGCTGGTGCACGATATCAAAGGCGAATTTTTCCGGTTGTACGCGCCGGGTGCCGACGTACCGGGCATGCCTGCCGACGAACTCGAACCGGTGCTCGGCCTGCGCGCCCGGCTCGGTGCCGACTTCGTTGCCACCGCGCTGGCGCTGCGTTTTCAGTATCAGCAAGGATTGGCTGAAGCCGGCCGCCGGCTCACCGATGATGGCGAAGTGCTGGTCACGTTCGAGGAAGTCTCGGCCACGCTGCAGACCCAATTGAAGCGCACGCTGCCGGTCAATACCGTCGAGCGCTTGCGCTTGCTGGCGGACCTGCGACGGCATCGGCTCATTCGCATGGCACCGAGTTTTTCGATGGACGACGAAGACGCTTTGCTGGCGATCCGCCCGACCATCCTCGGCATTATCAGCGATGACATGCTGGCCGCAGCGCTGGAAGCCGAAGGTGTCGATGACGCCGCCCCATCGACCGATGCAGAACAGGACGCACCATGAAGCTCGACAAACTGATCCTCGTCAACTGGGGTGCACTGCGCACGCAGGAATACCCGATGGGTAACATGACCTTGCTGACCGGTCCGACCGGTTCCGGCAAATCGACGATGCTCGATGCGCTGCAAACCGTGATGACGGCGGTCTACACCAACATCTTCAACTACAACCCCGGTCAGGATGAAACAACGCAAGGCGCACGCAATGGCAAGACCAAGCGCACGCTGTGGTCCTACATCGTCGGTGCCGAAGACAACCTGTTTGCCCGACCAAACGGCGCGCATGGCTATATCGCCGCGGTGTTCAAGCCCAGCGAAGGCGAAGAGGGTCGCGAGTTCACGGCGCTGATCGCGGCCTCGGCGCGGCTCGATGGTGCCGGCGAGCGTCGTCAGGCGGTGGCCGAACGGCTGGTGCTGCTAATCATCGACGAGGCTGCACTGCAACTCGGCGACCTGACCACGCTCGCCGCCGATGGCGCGATGACCGTCATCGCTGTCGAGAAAATCGAACAGCACCTTGCCACCCGCTATCGCCACGTGATGAATTTTCGCGACAGCAAACGCGAATATCTGTGCCAGTTGTACGGCCGCTTTCGCGGCCAGAAAACCGTGCCGTTTGCCGAAGCCGAAAGCGCTGCCAAGGCCTGGAGCCAGTCGATTGCACACAAGCCAATCGGCAGCGTCGACGAACTGGTGCGGCATCAGATTCTCGAACTCGACGCGACCCAGTTGTCGCAGCGGATCGGCCAGATCAGCAAGCTCATGCGCCAGGTCAGCGAACTGCGTCACGAAGGCGAACGCCTCGCCGGTAACGTGCAGCGACTGGCCTTGCTGGGCAAGATCGCCAGTGCGACCAGTGCGGCGCATGAGGCAGCGGTGCAGGGACAATTGCTGGTCTCGACACTGGCCTTGCGCGATGACCGGCAACAGTTGACCAGTGCCGATCTGGCCGTGCAAGCCACGCTGGGCGCGATCGATATCGAGAACGCCAGCATCGATCAGCTCGAACAGGAACGGCTCGGCAAGCAGCGCAGCCTGACGCAATTGCAGGCGCAAATGATGGGTATTCCGGCGGCCGAACAGAAGCGCCGGTTGCAGCAGGATGTGCAGGCCAATGCTGCACGCATCCACAGTGCGCTGGCTGCATTGAAGCAGAACCTGCTGGCCGCGCAACAGCTCGAACGCACTGCGCTGCTGGTCGGTGGCATGCAGATTCCGCTTGGCTACTTCGAGTTAGTGAAGGCGGCGCGGCATGTTGCCGTTGCGCTGTCGGCGGCCGGTGGTCCGGACTGGACGATGCAGTTGCAGTCCATTGCCCAGTTGTCGGCCAGTGCCGAGATCGATGTCCTCAAGGCGTTACTGCTGATGCAGGAACTGGCTGGCATCGAGTTGCCACTGCTTGGATTGCATGATGCGTTAGTTGGCACCGGCCAGAGTTTTGCAGCGGCGCTGCATGCGCAGATCGCGCAGTTGCGGGCCATCGAAACCGATGCGCTCAAGCGCGAAAAAGAGTCCGCGTCGCGCAAGGCCAATCTGGCCGAAGGCGGTGCCGACTATCCGGCCTCGACACGCCATGCGCTGAAAGCTTTTCGCGAAGAACTCGGTGCCGCCCGTGCGCAAGTGCTGTGCGATCTGATCGAGCCGCTGTCACCGCAATGGCAACCGGCCATCGAAGGCTATCTGGGCGGTGCGCGTTTTAATCTGGTTGTTGATCAGGAATGGGAAGCGCGTGCGATTGAATTCGTGCGTCATCGCAAGCTGCGCGCCAGCGTGATCCAGGGCAGCCTGTGCCTCAAGCACATGCGGCCGGATCGCACGCCAGCCGATTCCATCATCCATGAATTACATGCAGAGCATCCGATTGCCGATGCGTATCTGCACGAGCAGTTCGGGCAAGTTGTCAAGGTCGCCGATGCGCACGCCTTGCGTCAGGTGGCGCGTGGTTTGACGCAGGACGGCAAGGGCAGTGGCGGACGCACGATGTTTGCTGCCGATGCCGAACAGCTGGTGTTTGGTCAGGAAGCTAAACGGCTGGCGCGCGAGCGGGCTGGTCAGGACCATGCCGACGCTGAAGCCGCGCTCGATCAGGTGCGCGCCGAACTGCGCGATTTTCAGGGTGCGCTGGCATTGATGGTGCCGCTGCAGCGGGTGTCGCTGGCGGGGCTGGTCGAGCTCGACGGTGCCGTGCGCAGCACCGATGCCTTGCGTCAGGATCTGGCGCGCATCGACCTGAGCGAAGTGAGCAAACTGGAAGATGAGGTCGAGGTCTTGCAACAGGAATTGCGCCGCCTTGATGAGCGCAAGAGCGGTTGCGACAAACAGATCGGTGGCCTCGAACGGACCTTGCAGGCGCATCAGCTGACCATCAACAAACTCGCCCTCGGCATGGAGCCCAAGCAGGAACGGGCCGATCAGGATCGCGCGGCGCTGCGCGATTTGTGCATCGCCAATGGCAGCCTGTCGCTGACGGCGCTGGCCGATGCGGTCGCGCTGGAAGCCGGGTCCGGGACGCTCACGCCGAACGAGGCGGCGTCACGCGTGAAGCAGTACGAGTTGCGCACCTGGCGTTTGCATGGCGACATGCGTGACGCACTGGGTGATTACCATGCCCACGCACGTCCGGATGAACGCTTCGATGTGAGTGAACAGCCCGATGAACGTGAAGGTGATTTCGGTCGACTGTATGCGCGTATCGTCGCTCTGTCAGCGCAGGTGCGCGAGCAGCTGTTGCGTCAGCAGGAGATCGGACTGGTCCGCAATCTCGATCAATTGCGCACCGCCGAAGCATCGTTCAACGATGTCTTCACCAAGCAGTTCTGCTACGAAATCCGCAATGCCGTCGACACCGGCGTGCGCACGCTCAAGACGCTCAACACCGAACTCGACAAGCTCAAGTTCGGGACCGATACGTTCCGCATCGACTGGTCGGAATGGGTGCCGGAATTCAAGGAGTACTACGATTTTTTCAGCGCCACCGCCGCGCTGTCGGAGACGCAGGAGTCGCTGGGCCTGTTCGACGAGACGCCGCTCAGTGACGCCAATTGCGCGGTGCGCGACCGCTTGCTGGCCTTGCTGCTGTCGGACGAAGGTGAGCGCGCACTGAACCAATTGCAGCGTGTGGCCGACTACCGCAATTACCGTCGCTATGAAATTTTCAAGGAGTCCGAGTCCGGCTCGCAGGTCCGCTTGTCCGAATGGGGCACCGGTTCCGGCGGGCAGCTCGAAACCCCGGCTTACATCATTCACGCAGCGGTGGTGACCAACCGGCTGCGGCATTTCGACAAGGGCAGCAATTTGAAATTGCTGGTCAATGACGAATCGTTCTCGAAAATGGACGAGGGCAGGGCGCGCGATGTTCTGAAATTCTTGCGCGACAATCTCGGCATGCAATTGATTTGCGCGCTACCGACCAAGCATGCCGGTGCCATCAAGCCGGAGTTTTCACGCGAGTGGAGTTTTAGCCGTACCGAAGCCGAGGACAATGGCGAGGTCGGATTTGTCTCCGAAGCCGACGAGCGTACATTGCGCACCGACCCGTTGCGCGGATTGTGGGAGGAGCGGCGGGCGCAGGTGCGGGAGCAGGCGATGCTGGTGTTCGGGCAGGGGTGAGTTGTTAAGGTACGCGGTGCAATGCCCTTCGGTTATTGCACCCTACGAAATTTGGTGGGGTGCAATAACCGAAGGGCATTGCACCGAATGGACCGAATACGGTCGACAATCACGAAATCCTCAAACCGAAAAAAACATCGACGACAATAACAACCCCCGACCACCCAAGCCCCGTGGGGTGCAATAACCGAAGGGCATTGCACCGAATGGACCGAATACGGTCGACAATCACGAAATCCTCAAACCGAAA